>JBBQAT010000008.1:0-58915 GCA_038316625.1 Burkholderiales bacterium | reverse complement strand
TCGCCAATCACGCGCCACCGCTCCAAATCTTTCTTGCTCATTTCGATCCGATCCATCGCTCTGTCCTCCTAGGCTTCTAAGGATGCACCGGACAGTTCTACTTTGCTCGAACCGGACATTACTATCTTGCTGTGACAGGCTACCAGAAGGAAATTGCCTCGGGGCTGGAAGCACAGGGAGTCGACGTCCGCGACGCCGGCCTCGTCGATAATCCGGACAAGGCTCGCGCGGCCGGGGATTGGTTGCGGGAACAGAACGTCGAGGTCATTTTCCTTTTCATCTCGACCTACGCCCTGAGTCATACGGTTTTGCCAGCAGTGCAGAAGGTCGGCGTGCCGGTCCTGGTACTTAACCTGCAACCGGTGGCCGCTATCGACTATGAGCGCTTCAATGCACTGGGTGACCGCGGCAAAATGACGGGCGAATGGCTGGCTCATTGTCAGGCGTGTACGGCCCCTGAGATCGCCTCGGTATTCAACCGGGCCGGCATTGAATTTCACCTGATTACCGGCTATCTGAAAGAGGAATATGCCTGGCAGCAGATCGCCGCTTGGCTGGCGGCAGTCAAGGTCCGGGCACAGATCCGCAAGTCCCGTTTTGGCATCCTTGGTCACTACTACTGCGGCATGCTCGACGTGTATTCCGACGTAACCAACCTGGCTACAGTTTTCGGTTGTCACTTTGAACTGCTCGAGATTGACCAGCTACGGCTGCTGCGTGAGCAGGTCGCAGAATCCGCCGTTCAGGCCAAGCGCGAGGCGTTTTCGCGAGAGTTCGCCGTCGCGTCGGATTGCGATGAATACGAACTCAATCGCGCAGCCACGACGAGCTGCGCACTCGACCAACTGGTGGCAAACAACCGCCTCGACGGCATGGCCTACTACTACGAGGGTACGGCTGGCAATGAATCCGAGAATATCGTCACTTCGGTGATCCCGGGCAACACACTGCTGACAGCACATCATGTACCGGTGGCCGGCGAGTGCGAGGTCAAGAACGTGATCGCCATGAAGATCATGGATCTGTTTGGCGCGGGGGGCTCGTTCTCCGAGTTCTATGCCGCCGATTTCATTGATGATGTTGTTTTGTGGGGCCATGACGGTCCGGCGCATGCAGCCATCGCCGAAGGGCCGGTCGGTCTCGTGCCGCTACCGGTCTACCATGGCAAACCCGGTAAGGGATTGTCGATCCAGATGAGCGTCAGGCATGGCCCGGTGACGCTGCTATCCGTCGTCGAAGGACGACACGGACAGGTTTCACTGCTCTGCGCCGAAGGCGAATGCGTACCGGGCCCAACGCTGCAAATCGGCAACACCAACAGCCGCTACCGCTTCAACAGTTCGGCGCGCGATTTTATCGATAACTGGTCGAAGGCCGGCCCGGCGCATCATACGGCAATCGGCATCGGTCAGCTGGCCGACCGGATCGCCAAGCTCGCCACCTTGTTGAATATCGGGTGCCAGCGTGTCTGAGCTTGCCGAAAACGCCATGCCGACCATGGCCCCCTCCGGATTCGTTCTCGAACTGCGGGGAATCCACAAGCGCTTCCCCGGCGTACGGGCGCTGCAGGACGTTCATTTCCAACTCCGGCCGGGTGAGATCCACGCACTGATGGGCGAGAACGGTGCGGGCAAGTCAACCTTCATCAAGGTTATCACCGGAGTGCATCAACCGGACGAGGGTGAGATTCTGCTCAACGGCGAACCGGTCGGGATCGACAACCCCAAGGACAGTCAGCGACGCGGCATCGCGGCAATCTACCAGCACGTCACGTGCTACCCCGATCTGAGCGTGACCGAAAACATCTTCATCGGCCACGAAACGGTCTCCCCATTAACCCGGGCCATCCAGTGGAAATCAATGCACGAGGAGGCACGCAAGCTGCTCGTCGAACTCGGCAGTGATATTGACCCACGTACCGAGATGGGTTCGCTATCGGTTGCCCAGCAGCAAATTGTCGAGATCGCCAAAGCGCTATCGACCAAGGCGCGCATCGTCATCATGGACGAACCAACAGCGGCTTTGACCAAACGCGAAAGTGAAGAGCTCTACCGCATTACCCTAAAACTCCGGAATAACGGTGTTTCGGTCATCTTCATCTCGCACCGCTTCGAAGACATGTACCGTTTGGCCAGTCGCGTTACTGTTTTTCGTGACTCACAGTACATCGGCTGCTGGGACGTAGACAAAATCACCAACGACGATCTGATCATGGCCATGGTTGGCCGGGAGATCACTCAGCTCTTCCCCGAGAAGCGGGCCGAGATCGGTGCCGAGTTGTTGCGCATCGAGAATCTCGGCAGAGTTGGACTGTTCTCCGGAATCAACCTCACGCTGCATCAAGGTGAGATTCTCGGGCTGACCGGTCTGGTCGGTGCAGGGCGCAGCGAAGTATGCCAGTCGATCTTCGGCATTCTCCCCGCCGATGTGGGTAGCATTTATCTGAAAGGGCAACCCGTCCGCATCAACCGCCCGAGCGACGCCATCGCGCTGGGCATCGGCTATTTGCCGGAAGACCGTCAGAAGCAGGGGCTGGTTCTCTCCTGGGGGATTGGCAAGAACATCAGTCTGCCGATGATTGACGAGTTCGCCGGCACCTGGTGGCTGAACGAGACGAAGGAAGGCGGCGTTGTTCGCGACCTGGCCGATTTCGTGAAAGTCAAAGCCGTTGGCATCGACACCGAAGCAGGGACGCTGTCCGGAGGCAACCAGCAAAAGGTAATCGTCGCCAAGCTCCTCGGCACCAAACCCAAGGTCATCATCATCGACGAGCCGACCAAAGGGGTCGACGTCGGTGCCAAAGCGGCGATCCACGAGATTATGGGTGAACTCGCCAGCCAAGGCTTCGGCATCATCATGGTGTCGTCAGAAATGCCGGAAGTGCTGGGCATGAGCGACCGCATTGCCGTGATGCGCGAAGGACGCATTTCGGCCATTTTTGACCGCGACGAGGCCACCCAGGAAAAGATCCTCGAAGCCGCGATGGCCGCCAACTTCCAAGCACAGGAGCCGCTTCGTGGCTGATACCACCCGTTCATTTCGTGATGCCGGCCTGCTCGGATTCATTGTTGCGCTCTCGATCCTTGTGCAATTACTGAATCCAAGTTTCCTTTCCCTTGAAAATCTTGCTGACATGGCCAAGAACACGGCCATTCTCTCGATTCTTTCAGTGGGCATGATGCTTGTGATCATCACCCGTGGCATCGACCTGTCGATCGGCGCTACGCTGGCGCTCTCCGGGATGGTCGCCGCGTCGACCGTGGCGACGTGGAAGGACACTCACCCGCTGGTGGCAATCGCGCTCGGCATTGCCATTGGACTTGCCTGCGGGTCCCTCGTTGGCGTGCTGGTGGCGCGGGGAAGAGTGCTGCCCATCATCGCCTCGCTCGGACTGATGAACATCTTCCGTGGAATCACCTTTCTGGTCAGCGACGGCAAATGGGTCAGCGCCAACCAGATGCCACCAAGCTTCAAGGGGATCGCCCTGAGTTCCTTTTTAGGAATCAATGCGCTGATCTGGATCGCGCTCTTCATCTACCTGCTGGCGTGGTGGTTCCTAACCTGGAACCGCATGGGGCGGCAGATTTACGCGGTAGGCAGCAATCCCGAGTCGGCGCGCGTCAGCGGCATCAACATCGAGCGCACGCTCTACTGGGTCTATACGCTCATGGGCGGTCTGTCCGGGCTTGCGGGCGTACTCTGGGTTTCCAAGTTCGCTTCGGCGCAAGGCGATACCGCCATGGGGTTCGAACTTTCCGTTATCGCGGCCTGCGTCCTCGGCGGCGTCAGCATCGCCGGCGGTTCCGGAAAGATATCCGGAATCCTCATGGGAACACTGCTGCTGGGGATACTCAACAACGCCATGCCGCTGGTAAACGTCTCGCCGTTCTGGCAAACCTTCATCCAGGGTTCAATCATCCTCATTGCCGTGATGATCAACGCCCTCGTCAAGCGCCGTGCGGTGCGCAGAACCCTGCAGAAGAGGAAGATCTGAAATGGAGCTACAACAGCCGTTTTCCCTGAAGCGTTTCTTTCTGCAATGGGAATGGATGCTGGTACTGATTTTCGTGGCGATCAATGTGATCAACGTGAATCTCTCGCCCTACTACCTCGACCCAGAAAGCCTGCGCGACGCCACCATGTCGTTCCTGGACAAGGCGTTCATCGTGTTGCCGATGGTCTTCATCATCATCCTTGGTGACATCGACATTTCGGTTGCATCGATCGTGGCGCTGGCCTCGGTGGTCATGGCCGTCTCGTTCCAGGCCGGCCTGCCGATGTTGATGGCCATGGTCCTATGCCTTGCGGTCGGGACCGCCTGCGGGTTCGTCAATGGCTGGCTGATCGTGCGCTTCAAGGAACTGTCTTCTGTCATCGTAACGCTGGCAACGATGATCACTTTTCGCGGCATCGCCTACATCATTCTCGAGGACCAGTCGGCCGGCAAATTCCCGGCGTGGTTCAAGTTTCTCGGCTGGGGTTACGTCGGCGAAGTCCCGTTCATGTTGATCATGTTCGTCGCAGCCGCCCTGTTCTTTTCGTGGGCACTGCACAAAACCGCATTCGGCCGCCGTGTCTATTCGATGGGAAATAACGTCACCGCCGCGCGCTTTTCCGGCATCAACGTCGACGGTATCCGGATTTTGATCTTCACGGTGGCGGGTTTGATGTCCGGGGTAACCGCGCTTTTTCTCACCTCGCGCATGGGGAGCACGCGTCCTAACGTGGCGACCGGCTACGAGCTGGAAGTGATCACCATGGTTGTTCTCGGCGGCGTCAGTACGTCCGGAGGCAAGGGCCGGATGATCGGCGCAGTCATTGCCGTTTTCCTGATCGGATACCTGCGCTATGGATTGGGCCTGATCAACATCCCCGCGCAAATATTGCTCATCGTCATTGGCTCACTGCTGGTCGCCGCAGTGCTGGTTCCGAACATCAAGTGGTCGCCGCGCGCACGCAAATCGATCACGAATCCTGTTTCACCGAGCAAAGGCACCACCGGGGCAGCGCCGAACCGCTGCGTCTGAAGACGAAAGCGCAACTTAAAGAAGCCATCCGCTTTGGGATGGCATCCGTTGAAGCATTGACCAGGTTGCATAACGTTTTACTTTTTTGGAGGCGAACAATGAAGAAAATACTGACAGCAGTTGCCATCGCGCTGACGATTGGCGGATTGTCCGTGGCACATGCCGCGACGGCGGCACCGACCGGAAAGGCCAAGTACGCAATCATCTTCAAGAATACCGGCAATCCTTACGGCGAGAAGGAGATGGCCGGGTTCAAGAAGGCCGCCGAGGAAGTGGGTGCCGAAGCGATCCTGAAGGCCCCTGACCAACCAACAGCAGAAGCGCAAATTCAGATGATCGGCGAGTTGATTGTCCAGAAAGTAGCTGTCATCGCCATGGTTGGCAACGATCCTGATGCGCTTGAACCTGCGCTGAAAAAGGCAATGAAAGCCGGCATCAAGGTACTGTCGCTTGACTCGGGCGTGAATCCCGCGAGCCGCATGGTACACATCAACCAGGCTGATCCAGAGCGGATCGGTCGCGTGCAGGTGCAGGCGATTGCCGAAATGATCGGTGGCTCGGGTGAAATTGCCGTGTTGAGCGCCACTTCGCAAGCCACCAACCAGAACCTCTGGATCGAGTGGATGAAAAAGGAGCTGGCCGAAAATCCGAAGATGAAGAACATCAAACTGGTCAAGGTCGCCTACGGGGATGACCTGCGTGACAAGAGCGTTGCTGAAATGGAAGGTCTGCTCAAAACCTACCCGAACTTGAAGGGCGTCATCGCTCCGACCACCGTCGGAGTCGCCGCCGCCGGCAAGGTGCTGACCGACAAAGGACTCAAGGGCAAGGTGCAACTGACCGGTCTTGGATTGCCGTCAGAAATGGCTGACTACATCGAAAGCGGCATCTGCCAGTGGATGTATTTGTGGAATCCACTTGATGTCGGCTATCTGGCCGGCTACGCCGCAGATGCGCTGGTCAAGGGCAAGATCACCGGCAAGGTGGGCGACAAGTTTGCGGCCGGAAAACTTGGCGAAAAGAAGATCATCGCCGATGGTGAAGGAACACAGGTGATGCTGGGCGACCCCTTCAAGTTCGACGCCAAGAATATTGGCGAGTGGAAGAGCGTGTACTAAGTTTTAACACTCAGCGGTGAGTGTCTTCCCTGCCTGTGGAGCTTTGACAGGCAGGCTTTTTTTCTTGAGCAGACCCTGATTTCCATTGTCAGGGTTTGTTCTTCGCCCCGTTCTTGGTGCTCGTCAATTACGAAACCCGGATAGCCAAGACTATTCCTCCGCCTGACACATCCGCCGAATCTCGTTTTCCCTGATCGCCAGTTCGACCTGTAGCAGAACCGCATCAACGTCAGCAAGGCTTTCGTCCAGTTCGACGTAGCCGGTCAAGGGCAGTTCCGGGGTCAGCAGGCCGCTTTCATAGCGCGCCCAGATTTCCTTGCCTAACTGGGTGTCCTTGAGCGTCGGGGCGAAGGCGCTGAAGTAGGTTCTCAAATTACCCACGTCGCGTTCGAGCATTTCGGCGGCGTTGCTGTTGCCGGCGGCATCGATGGCTTGCGGCAGGTCGATGATGACCGGGCCGCCTTCACCGACGAGGATGTTGTATTCGGAGAGATCGCCGTGAATGATGCCGGCGCAGAGCATGCGCACGACCTGATTGATAAGCATGGCGTGGTACGCCAGCGCTAGTTCTTCAGAGAGTTCGACATCGTTGAGTCGCGGGGCGGCATGGCCGTCGGCGTCGACCACCAGATCCATCAGCAGCACGCCCTCGAAGCAGATATGCGGCTGCGGCACGCGCACCCCGGCGGCGGCCAGCCGATACAGGGCATCGACTTCGGCACTTTGCCAGACCTCTTCCTGCATCTTGCGCCCGTAGCGGCTACCTTTTTCCATGGCGCGCGCCTGCCGGCTGTTCTTGACTTTACGACCTTCCTGGTAGGAGGCGTTGTTGCGGAAGCTGCGCTGGTTGGCTTCCTTGTAAACCTTGGCACAGCGGATATGCTCGCCGCACCGGACAACGTAAACGGTGGCTTCCTTGCCGCTCATCAGCTGGCCAATCACCTCGTCGACGAGGCCTTCTTCAAGCATTGCGGCGAGTCTTTTCGGAGTTTTCATTAACGTGTTCTGGTTGTAAGTGTTAAACGCGCAGCAGCACCATTTTCAGCGGTGCTTGCCCGTCAGGACTGGGGAAATCGGACTCGGGTTCAATCCATTCGATTTCACGGATTGCCCGCCCGGCTTTGCGCGCGCTGCGTTCGAGCAAGTCGAGCCAGGCTTCGCGCGTGACTTCGGCGACGTTGTTGCAGCAGATCAGCGTGCCGCCTTCGGCCGTGCACAACAGTGCCGGTTTGAACAGCGCGGCGTAGTCGTTGACCAGATCGACGACACCAAACGGGCTCTTGGCATAGCGCGGCGGATCGAGGAAAACCACGTCGAACTGATGCGGCTCCAATTTGGGGAAAGGAGGCATGCGTTTGCCGCGAACCATCGTCGCCTGCCCTTGCCCGGAAAGCTGACGCAGCGCCGGGAAGACATCGCTTTTGACAAAGCGCACGCGGATCGGCAACTCGTTGAGGCGAGCGTTTTCTTTGCCCAGGGCAATGCTCGAATCGGAAAAATCGACATTGACCACATGCGACGCGCCGGCCTTGGCGGCGGCAATCCCGACACCACAGGTGTAGGCGAAAAGGTTGAGCAGCGACTTGCCGGCGATCTCTTGCATCACGCGGCGACGGCCGGCACGCAGATCGAGGAACAGCCACGGGTCCTGACCGGCATGGCGCGCCTGAAAGCGGTAGTTGACGCCCATCTCCTGAAACTGGCGCGGCTCGTGCGCGGCGGCAATTTGCTCAGCCGGAAGCGCGTTGGAGATGCGCGAATTGGACTGGCTGCGGTCGTTGTAAAACACGGGCAAGCCGGGGAACGCACTGGCGTAAAAGACTTCAAGCTCGGTCAGCTCAGCCGGCACCAGCAGGCGGTGAAAGGACTGCACCAGCAAGGTGTCGCCATAGCGATCAACGGTCAGGCCGGTATCGCCTTCAACGCTGCCATGAAAAAGGCGGTAGGCCGTGGTTTGTTCCGCGTGCAGTTGTTCGAGCAGCGAGCGACGTGCGGTCAGGGCGGCGGACAGCTGTCCGGTAAGATCGGCGGGCATTGAAATTCCTCATGCATGGGAGTTGCCGCCGTTGAGGCAGGGTGCACCATGATACAGGGAGAATGCCGCGACTGCCGGTGCTAACCGAATTGGCGGGCTGAGTGGCTATTCCTTCGGCAGTCGATTCAAGGCATTGCTGAAGACCCGCGTAAACATTGATCCTTCGGGGAGGTGTTCGTGGAGAATAGCGTATTTATTGCCTTTCAGGACACCGGCCTTGGCGAGACAAAATTTCGGGGGGCCCGCCGAAAACAGGCTCGGCTATTTTTACCCGGATTTTATTTGCCAATTATTTATATCCGGGTATAATTTGCTTTTCGAACGATTGAAAGCAAAAAAATGGACAACTCAACCGCAAATTGCATCGCTTTCGAGGGCACCCGTTGCATCGCTCTTGGCCCACTCGCCGACGTCGCACTGATCGTAAAGCAGCGTTGCGATGCCGATTCCCTCGCCCGCATCCTGAGCTTCAACGCGGAATCGAGCGAACCGGTCGAGATCGATTGCCGGGGGAGTATTGCCGACGTATTGAGCCGAATCACACCGACGGCGAAAGAGGTCGCTCCCACAATCGAGCCGCAGGTTTCCACTCCGGCAGGCCGTGGCCGTCCAAAATTGGGGGTCATCGCGCGCGAAGTGACCCTGTTACCCCGCCACTGGGACTGGCTTGGTGCCCAGCCGGGCGGTGCCTCGGTGGCCTTGCGAAAACTGGTCGAACAGGCCAGACGCCTCAGTTCGTCAGCAGATCGCGTTCGCGCTTCGCAAAACGCGACAAACCGTTTCATGACGGCAATGGCCGGCGATCTGGATGGCTACGAAGAGGCTTCGCACGCCCTGTTCGCGGCCGACCGTTTGCGTTTCGAAACATTGCTTTCGGCGTGGCCGGCGGATATCCGGGAACACACGCTCCGCTTGGCCGAAGCCGCATTTAACAACGAATCCGAGGTACTTGAACACCATGCTTAAGACGCTACGTTCCGGTGAAGCCGCCATGCCCTTCATCATGCTGACCGTGCTCATCGACATGCTGGCCATTGGCCTGATCATCCCCGTTCTGCCGGCACTTGTCGGCAGTTTCACGGGGTCGCAGACCGACCAGGCGTACTGGTATGGCGTGGTCACTTTTTCCTTCGGCCTCTCGAACTTCCTCGCCTCGCCGATGCTCGGCGCGCTGTCCGACCATTTTGGCCGCCGGCCCCTGCTGCTGATCGGTTTCCTTGGCCTGGGGCTGAGCTTCTTTGTCACCGCCCTATCGACGTCGATCTGGGGACTAATCGCCGTTCGCATCGTGAGCGGTGCCATGCAGGCCAATGCAGCCATCGCCAATGCCTACGTGGCCGATATCACCGCGCCTGAACACCGCGCCAAACGCTTTGGCCTGCTCGGCGCGATGATGGGACTCGGCTTCATCATCGGCCCGGTCATGGGCGGGCTGCTCGGGGCGATCAAACTGCAGTTGCCGTTCCTGGTCGCCGGTGTGCTGGCGATCATCAACCTGCTCTACGGCTATTTCGTCCTGCCCGAGTCCCTGCCCATGGAACGACGCAAGCCCTTCCGCTGGCATGCCGCCAATCCGGCGAATTCATTGCTAGCCTTGACGCGTCTGAAAGGCGTCGGTTCGCTGATCGGCGTTGTTACCTTTAGCACGCTCGCCCAGTTCGTGCTTTACACCTGCTGGGTGCTCTACACCACCTTCAAGTTCGGCTGGGGCCCGCAGGAAAACGGCTGGTCGCTCGCCGTCGTTGGCATTGTCTCGGTCGTTGTTCAGGGATTCCTGCTCGGGCGCTTGCTCAAGATCTTTTCGCCGCAACGGCTGGCCGTTATCGGCCTGGTGTCCTCCACGCTCGCCTATGTAGCGTGGGGCGCAGCAACCGAGGGCTGGATGATGTATGCGGTTGTTGTTGCCAACGTCTTTGGCGTGACGGTTGCCGCGTCGGTCAACAGCCTGATTTCATCGGCAGCAGACAGCCGCAGCCAAGGGCAAACGCTCGGTGCGGTAAACTCGCTGAGCAGCCTGATGGCCGTCATCGCACCGGTGCTTGGAGCGCCGCTGCTGGGCCTGGTCTCGCATTTGCCGCAAGGCGACTGGCGCATCGGCGCGCCCTTCTATTTCTGCGCCGTGCTACAGGCAGGGTCGCTGTACATGGCCATACGGCATTTCCGGCATCACCGGAAAACACTTGAAGTGGCGGGATAGGTCAGCGGGACATCGAAAGGACGGGCTGTGTTTCCGTCTCCGAGACCAGCACAGTCAACAGGTTGGTGGCGAGACGAATCCGATCATCGTCAGAGAGCGCGACCACGCCATCGGCCTGCAACTTGTCGAGCGCCATTTTAACCATGCCGACGGCACCTTCAACAATGAGTTGTCGCGCCGCGATGACGGCGGCCGCCTGTTGCCGACGCAGCATGGCCGAGGCGATTTCCGGGGCGTAGGCGAGGTGCGTAATCTTGGCCTCGATGATCTCCAGACCAGCCAGGTCGACATGCAACTGGATCGTTTCGGTGAGCATCTGCGCCACGGCAGCGAGATCACCGCGCAGCGAGTTTTTCCCATACTGATCGCCGTCATAGAAGCGGGTGCTGGACACGGCACGTATCGCCGATTCGCTCTGGATAGCCAGAAAGCTGGCGTAGTCCGCGACCTCGAAGCTGGCCTTGGCGGTGTCATTCACACGCCAGGCAATGACGGCCGCTACCTCGATGGGATTGCCGGCCATGTCGTTGACCTTGAGTGTTGGCGTGTTTAGATTGACCACGCGCAGCGAGATGTTTTGCCGTTTGCTGAACGGATTGAACCAGAAGAAACCGCCCTCACGGATGGTTCCCGAATAGCGGCCGAAGAAGACCAGTACGCCAGCAATATTGGGTTGCAGGATGACGAAACCCTTGCTCAGGAAGCCAAGCAGAAGGACGCCGACAACCGCCAGAATCGGCGGTTCGCCCCGGTACAGCACACTGCCGAGAAAGAGCCAGATGACACCCGCCAGAACCAGTAACCACAAAAACAATGCCAACCAGCCGGAGATGTAATGTGCGTCTCGTTCGGAGACGTTCTCGTCGCTCATGTGTCGCTCCCGTGATAAACCTTGTACCTATTATCCTCCTGGCGCGCGTGGCTTTCCGGTTTCATCCAACAATCGTGCCCGTTTTTCCCTCAATCCCTTCTTTCGCCTTGGTAAGCATGGTGATAAGTGTTTTTCGGCCAGGCCTGGATTCAGCAAAAGAGAGCGCGGCTTCAACTTTCGGCCGCATGGAACCGACGGCGAACTGCCCTTCGGCAAGATAACGCTTGGCGTCGTCAATGCTCAGGCGATCAAGCCATTGTTGATCGGGTTTGCCAAAGTTGATGGCGACTTTCTCGACGGCAGTGAGAATGATGAGCAGGTCGGCGTCGATCAGTTCGGCCAGTTTGGCGCTGGCGCGGTCCTTATCGACAACCGCAGGGGCACCCTTGAGATGGAGGCCATGGCGCGTCACCGGAATGCCACCACCGCCGCAGGTAATGACGATCTGCCCGGCATCAAGCAACGCCTGTACGGTTTCCTTCTCGATGATATCGACCGGCATGGGCGAAGCAATAACCCGGCGATAGCCGCGACCGGCATCTTCCTTCATGTGCGCGCCCTTGGCGATCATCCCCTCGGCCTCTTCTTTTGAGAAGAAGGACCCGATGGGTTTGCCCGGATCATCGAAAGCTGGATCGTTTTCGTCGACCTCAACCTGGGTAATCAAGGTGGCCACCGGTTTTTGTATCCCGCGATTGAGCAAGGCCTCGCGCAAGGCATTCTGCAAATCGTAGCCGATATAGCCCTGGCTCAGGGCCACACAGACGGACATGGGCAGAATCGGTGAGTGAGCATAGGTCATGGAGGCCGCCTCAAAGGCCACGTGAATCATCCCGACTTGCGGCCCGTTGCCGTGCGTTACCACGACCTGATGGCCGTGTTCGATCAAATCGACGATCGCATTCGATGTTGTCTGGACGGCGGCCATCTGTTCGGCCAGGCTGTCGCCAAGGGCATTGCCGCCAAGCGCCAGAACGATTCTTTGACTCATGCTATTTACCTTTATGCAGGGACGAAGCTGCGATGCTGACGAAGCAGTTCGTGATCAAATGGTTGGCGATGCAGGAATTGCCCCGCACCAGGTTGGCCCGTGAATTGACCTTCATGCGCAACGATCTCTCCACGGCTAAGTGTTGTTACCGGCATCCCCTGACATTGCATGCCTTCGTACGGTGAGTAATCGGCGTTGTCGTGCAAATCGCAGTGCCGAACGGTGTAACGACGGTCGGGGTCAAAAATGACGATGTCGGCATCAGCTCCGATGCCGAAATGCCCTTTTCGTGGCCAAAGGCCAAATAACTTTGCAGGCAGTGTGCTGGTCAGTTCGACAAAGCGTTCCAGCGTAATGCGCCCTTTCATCACGCCTTCCGAGAACAGCAGCGCCATGCGGTTTTCAACACCGGGCAAGCCATTCGGGCAGCGCGTGAAATCGCCCTGCGCCATTTCCTGACGCTGGTGATACGGGAAGGTGCAGTGGTCGGTGGCCACCGTGTCAATGCTTCCATCCGCCAGGCCGACCCAGAGTTTGTCCAGTTCCGTGTGCGGGCGAAGCGGTGGGCTGAGGATGAATTTAAGGCCGTCCTCGCGCAGATAATTGAGTTCGTCCAGCAACAGATACTGCGGGCAGGTTTCAACCCAGACGGCGCGCCCAGCCCCGCGGGCGAGGCGGGTGTAATCCAGCCCCAGACCATTGGATAAGTGCACGATGTAGAGCGGGGCATCCCCGGCCAGATGTGCGAGGTTGATCATGCTGGCGATGGCCTCGGCTTCGCACTCCAGCGGACGGCTGCGGGCATGATCGATCGGCGCGGTGTGTCCGGCGGCGACCAGTTGCTCGCGGCGGAAGACGATCGCCGCATCGTTTTCCGGATGCACGGCGGCCAGGGCGCCGACATCCTTGAGACGCGCCATTGCCCTCAAGGCATCGGCATCGTTCAGTTTATGCCCGTAGGTCAGGTAGAACTTGAAGCTGCTGATCCCCTCGTCGGAGACCATGGAGGCCATCTCGTCCAGAATGGCTTCGTCGACGTGCTGAATGACGCCATGAAAACTGTAGTCGACCACCGCCTTGCCAGCGGCAGACTGATGATAGACCTCAAGCTGATGATGCAGACTACAACCCGCCGGCCCGAAGCCCATGTGATCGACGATGGTTGTCGTACCGCCACAGGCCGCCGCGCGCGTTCCGGAAAAGAAATCGTCGCAGCTGCGCGCGATACCCACATCAATATTGAAGTGGGTATGAACGTCAATGCCGCCGGGTAGCACATAACGGCCCGTCGCATCGATGACCTCGATACCTCCGTCCGCCGACAACGCCTGTCCGACCGCACAGATCTTCCCGTCCTCAATCAGAACGTCGGCGACTCTCCGGCCCGTGGCTTCGACGACGGTGCCGTTCTTGATCAGTCGTTTCATAGTGATATGCGCTCCTGAAAGAATCACCCCGACAGAATACTCGGGGTGATCGAAACGCACACGCGAGCTTAGTCGGCCAATTCGCTTAGATAGGTCAGCGGAATCGCCGCATACATGGCCGCACACGTCACCAGATGCGCCTTCCAGGTCTTCTCGTTGGACGCGTGAGCTTCCGGCTCTTTGCCAGGACCGAATCCAACCACGGGAATCCCGTGACGCCCCATGATCGAAACGCCATTGGTCGAGAACGTCCATTTATCAACCACCGGCTTGCGCTCAAACAAACCTTCGTAGGCGTTGACCAGCGCCTTGACGGCCACATGACTTTCTTCCGTCTTCCAGGTCGGGAAATAGCACTCGGTCGGATAGACGAGGCCGGTATAGGCCGGACGATCATAGTTGTACATGCTGACCACGGCATTGGCGGCCTTGACGGCGGGCAGGGCGCGAATCTCGTCCAGCGCCCCTTCCCACGTTTCACCCCAGGTCAGACGGCGATCAATGGAAACGGCACAGCTGTCAGCCACCGCACAGCGGCTGGGCGAGGTGAAGAAGATCTCGGAGACGGTGAGCGTCCCTTTGCCGAGGAAGTCGTCATTGCCCAGATTGCCCGCCAGCTTCTGCAAATCAAGAAGGATCGGTGCCATTTTGAAAATGGCATTGTCGCCGCGCTCTGGCGCCGAGCCATGGCAGCTGCGGCCTTGCACGTCGATGCGGATTTCCATGCGTCCGCGCTGGCCGCGATAGATCTGGCAATCGGTCGGCTCGGTACTCACGACGAACTCGGGACGGATCTTGGATTGCTCGATGATGTACTGCCAGCACAGCCCATCACAGTCTTCTTCCTGCACCGTGCCGGTCACCAACAGGGTGTATTGGTCTTCAAGACCGAGGTCCTTGATGATCTTTCCCGCATACACCATCGACGCCATGCCACCTTCCTGGTCCGAAGAACCACGGCCACCGATGATTTCGTCATCTTCCATGCCCTGGTACGGATCAAAGGTCCAGTTCTTGATGTTGCCGATGCCGACGGTATCAATATGGGCGTCCATGGCAATCAGGTGCGGTCCATGCCCCACGTAGCCGAGAATGTTGCCCATGGGGTCAATCTCGACCTTGTCGAACCCGACCTTTTCCATTTCCTGCTTGATCCGCAGCACAACCTTTTCCTCGTCGCAACTCTCGCTGGGAATAGCGATCATGTCGCGCAGGAAGCGGGTCATATCGGCTTTGTAGTGCTCTGCTCGTGCAACGATTTGCTCAAACGGAATCTTCTTTGCCATTACTGTTTCTCCAATGTATTCAGGACACAACGTTGATCAATCCGGTACGGCAACAACTCCCTCCCTTTCAAGGGGAGGGGCAGGTTGGGGATGGGGAAAACGCGTGTGATAGCACAATGACCCCATCCCCAACCCGACCTTCCCCTTGACGGGAAAGGAGAAAACCGCCAGCACCCGAATAGTTTCCAGACATGTTCTACTTGACGCGCGGCTGGGATTCCTTGAGCAATTGCTCCAGTATCTGAGCCGGATTGGCGAATTTCCGTGCCATGATCATGGCGGCGATGATGTAGGGCTTCCAGCTCGCCTCTTTGTACGTGGCAATGCGGTAGCGCTCGAAAACGCTGCCCTCGACTTCGCCTTCCTTGCAGGAAATGCCTGAGATGTCAGCCGGCAGGCAGTGCATATAGAGGGCTTCGCCGCCTTTGGTAAGCTTCATCATCTCTTCGGTGCAATGCCAGTTCTTGTGCTTGGCGTTTTGCTCCAGACATTTCTTTTCCAGCGCCTTCAGGCCATCGTGATCGTTGGCACGCAGCAGTTCGGTGCGTGCTTCCATGACTTTGTAGGGTGCCCAGGATTTTGGATAGACGATATCCGCACCGGCAAAAGCTTCTTCCATGGTCTTGACGTGGCTGAACGAGCCACCCGAAGCCGCTGCATTTTTTCTGGCGACCTCAACCACCTCGGGAATCAGGTCGTAACCTTCAGGATGCGCCAGGCTGACATTCATCCCGAAACGGGTCATCAAGCCAATGATGCCCTGCGGCACCGACAAGGGCTTGCCATAGCTGGGAGAATAGGCCCAGGTCATGGCGATTTTCTTGCCTTTGAGGCTTTCAAGGCTTCCGAAATGCTCCTGCAACCAGGCCAGGTCAGCCATCGACTGTGTCGGGTGATCGATATCGCACTGCAAGTTAACCAGTGCCGGGCGCTGCGGCAGTACGCCTTGCGCAAACCCGTCATCAAGCGCTGCGCCGACTTCGCGCATGTAAGCATTGCCGGCGCCCAGGAACATGTCATCGCGGATCCCGATCGCATCGGCGCAGAAGGAAATCATGTTGGCTGTTTCGCGGACTGTCTCGCCATGGGCGATTTGGGACTTCCCTTCGTCCAGGTCCTGTTGTGCGAGTCCGAGGAGGTTCAGGGCAGATGCGTACGAAAACCGGGTGCGCGTTGAGTTGTCACGGAAAACCGAAACACCCAGGCCGCTGTTAAAGACCTTGGTCGCGATATTTTCGCCACGCATGCGCTTGAGTACCTCAGCGACCGTCAGCACCTGTTTGAGCTCATCAGGCGTTTGTTCCCAGGTCAGAAGGAAGTCCTTTTCATGCGCGCCGGATTTCAGCGCGCCGATTTCCTGGATTAGTTGAGTGATAGATTTCATTGCTCGCCCTCGAATCAAGTCGGTTTAACAAGAGATAAGCGCACGGAACAAACCGCGCACCAAGGTTTTTAACGCTAATCAGATATGAACGTAATCAACAATCGTGCCAGGTAAAAAAATTTGACATTCTGTTCGGCATTTTCCATGGAAAACTCCCCGAAGCGCCTTGTCCCTTAAGCTTGTGGGGATACCTGCCAGATTCTCCCTTGTCTTGTATTTGCAGACCACAATGATATGCTTGCGGCCGATCTCTATCATTCTGATAGAGCGAGTTCTACCATTGGTTAAGGGTTGACCATGTCCCCAACGAGCACCTTTTCTGTTTTGCAGCAGATTCAGCCAACCATCTTGCGCTTCACCAAAATGCTCGCCAGCGTTTTGCAAGTCGAAGTGGAAATCGTCGATGCGAACATGGTCCGGATTTCCGGTACCGGTCCGTACGCCAAATTGACCGGCAAAAGACCGAATGGCAGTTCCCGACTCTTGAGTCATGTTCTCAAAGAGAAGGAAGAGAAGATTATCATCCAGTCTCGCGTCGATCCACTGTGCGAAGGCTGTACGGACAAAGGCATTTGCAAGGAAAAGGCCTTTATCGGCGTGCCGATCATGGTGCAGCAGGCGTGTGTTGGCGTGATCAGCCTGGTAGCGCTTTCTCCCGAACAGCAGCTAAGAATCAAGGAAAACTCTCACGAAATTTCGGAATACGTTCGCTATATTTCAAACATTTTTGTGTCAAAGATTGTCGGCGAGCAAGGGACCGGGGGCGAGTTTGGTGAAATATTCACGAGCCTCATCGAAAACATGGATCAAGGTGCCTTGGTGCTTGACGAGAACGAGCAGGTCCGTTCAATCAACGCGGTGGCCCTCAAACAACTCAACTGCACACAGGAAAAAATCCTGGGACGCATGGTCAGCATTCGTCCGCGCACCTACCAGCAGGACTCGTCGTCCGGATATCTTCAGCATATTGTCTCGTTCGCTGATCGACGGGAGATCATCATCGGTCAGATCCACAGCGGACCGAACCACCAACTTTTTCTGATGGCTTTTCATCAACCGCATCCGGCTATCCCGGACGAGCAAGGGGCCAGCGATCCACGCATCAGCCACATCATTGGCGAATCCAAACCGATGCGCACACTCAAAGCACTCTTGACTCGTGTCGCGGCAAGCCCCTCCAGCGTACTGATTGTCAGCGAAAGCGGCACGGGGAAAGAAGTCGTGGCGCGTGCCATTCACGAACTAAGTGGCCGAAAGCACCGGCCGTTCGTGGCCATCAACTGTGCTGCAATACCCGAAGCGCTTCAGGAAAGTGAACTGTTTGGCTATCTCAAAGGGGCGTTCACCGGTGCTTCGACGACCGGAAAGGTCGGTCTTATCGAGAGCGCCAACGGAGGCACCCTGTTTCTGGACGAAATCGGTGACATGTCTTTGGGGATGCAGGCCAAACTTCTGCGCGCCATCGAAAACCGCGAAGTGCAACCCGTCGGGGCCAGCAAGCCCATACCGGTCGATATCCGCATTATTGCGGCCACACACCAGAAGCTCGAGCAATTCATCGCGGAAGGAAAGTTTCGCGAGGATCTGTTTTATCGGATCAACGTCATTCCGTTGACCATTCCACCGCTACGCGAACGACAGGGCGACATCGAACTGCTGGCGCACTTCTTCATCAACTTGCACTCCAAGCGCATCGGCGGCGTCTATCCCGGCATTTCGCCGGAAGTCATCAAGCTGCTTCCTCAATACCACTGGCCGGGTAACGTTCGCGAACTGAGCAACTTGATGGAATATCTGGTCAACGTCGTGCCCAGCGGTGAAATCATCGATGAAAGCCTCCTCCCACCCAACATCACCGCCGGGCTGAGGCCACGCGCTGCCAGCGGGCCGGAAAAAATCGTTGAAAATATCCGGGTCTGCGATGAAGGCACCAGCATTACGGTACTCGAAAACATGGAACGCCAAATGATCGAAGAGGCCTTGCTGCGCCACAAGAACAAGAAACTCGCGGCCGATGAACTGGGCATCGGCATCGCCACGCTTTATCGAAAGATCAACAAATACGCGGCCAAGCCTGCTTGATTCCACCTCTCATCGACCGGGCAATGTGGCAAAGTTATGCAAACTGGTATACGAGTTCGTCTCCCAAAAAACGAAACGGAGTCTCACCATGAAGTTACGCACACTGTGCCTGGCCCCCGGGCGTGTTACTCCGGGCATGACGTTGGCCAAGGCCGCCACTAACCGGGATGGCCAGACATTGCTCGCCGCAGGAACAGTGCTCGACGCAGAGATGCTTGACCGGCTGATCCGGCGCAGCGTTGAGACCATTTCCGTAGCGGTGCCGGACACACGGGACGAAGAAACCATTGCCAGTGAACTGCAAGCCACCGAAACTCGGGTTACACACATTTTTCGGAACAAGGGCTCACCGGCCAAAGAAGCACTTCATGCGGCCATTATCAACTTCAGGCAGGAAAGTGCGAAATGACCCCGCCGCGCCTGGGTGAACTCGCATCGCACGCCGAAGCACTCCCGTCATTGCCGGAAGTCGTCAACTACCTGATCCGTGTGCTTAACGACGAAACCACCGACGTTGACACGGTTGCCCATCACATCAACTCAGACCCGGCTATCGTCGCCCGTCTGCTCGCTGCCGCGAATTCTGCCGCATCGGGTCTGTCAACGCGGATTCATTCCGCCAAGCAGGCATTTCTCGTTTTGGGTGCCGACCGCGTGGTCAGCATCATCCTGGCCTCGGCGCTAACGTATCGTTTTGACATCCGCAATTCCGGCTTTGATGGCCGCATGCTTTGGCGCCACTCGCTTGGCGTAGCCACCTGCGCGCGCGTGCTCGCCGAACAGACCGGCACCAACCCGGACCTGGCCTTTACCGGTGGCTTGCTACACGACATCGGACAACTGCTGATGTACATCGCCAGCCCGGTCAACTACCTTCAGGCACTTGATCTTCGCCACAAGAATGACGTCCCGCTCATCATGGCGGAACGTGAAGTATTCGGATATGACCACGCCGAAGCCGGACGTACACTCGCTCATGCATGGAAGCTTCCTGACGAAATCGCTGACGCTATCGCAGCTCACCACGAACCCGACGAGTCAGACAGCGAAATTGGCTACCTGACGCACGTCAGCGAAGTCCTGAGCCACGCGCTGGATCTTGGAGAGCAGCCGGACAATCGCGTTCCCGACCTATCCGATCTGGCCTGCGCCAATCTCGGACTTTCATGGCCACGTTTTTCCAGTCATTTTGCGGAAATCGAGGCGCGCTATGACGGAATCCGTGTCGCGCTGGGGATGTAATCGAGCACGAATCCAGAAAATATTTAGAAGAACAAGAAAGAGAATAAAGCAGAGTAGCGAACAGGCTGCTGCTGAGCGAGGGCGAGTTCGGCGAATCGTATTACGGCGAAGTCAGGCACGCGGGCGATTCATTGGTTTGGGGGATTGGTGGGTATCGTTGTCAGCGTTGTTGGTACCACCGATTTAGGCGACAAGACTGGAGCCCGCGCAGACTGGCAATCTTCAGGTAATGCTCTGGGAGGCAATAGATACGCGGTTTTCAGAGGATTATGACCAGGATGCCCTATTTATAGGCTTGCTGCCAAGTACAGCGGCAGATGGAAGCCACTGTTCCTAACTGCCGGCGATGAAAACCGTGGCACGTCCCCAATTCTTCCCCGGTTTCCCTCGGCACGCCACGCCGCGTTGACCGTACCGGCGCGCTAAAGGATAGTGGTCTCTTTCCTGCCATTCCCCACACATGAATAACCTGGCCTACGACCTGATCCCGATTTTCTTTCTCATCGCGCTCGGGGCTATTCTCGGCAAGCGCGGTTTCTTCACCGTTCCGCTGATTGACGGTCTCAAGCGAATCGTCGCTTCGGTCGCCCTGCCGGCCGTTCTTTTCGCCGCGTTTTCGCATGTAGCGGTCGACAGTCGCCTCGCTCTGCTGGCCGCTTTAGTTTATGCGGCGTGCGCGCTTATGGGCTTGATCGGCCATCTGGCCGCACGCTGGTTTAGTCTGCCGAATCCGGCAACGCGCTTTCTCTTCCAGGGCTTCGAGGCCGGCATGCTCGGCTATGGCCTATATATCGCTCTCTTTGCCAAGTCCTCGCTCAGCTTTCTCGCCACCGCCGATCTCGGACAGGTGGTCTTCGTATTCACGGCATTGATGGCACAGTTGCGCGGCGCGGAAAGCGGCGGGCGCACCCGCCCGACCGCGCTGATCAAAACCATGCTCGGCTCGCCGGTGATCATCGCCATCGCCGCCGGGCTTCTCGCCTCGACCGCCTACCCCGACGCCGTGGGAACGCCCTGGGCTGAGCACGGCGCACTTTCGCCACTATTGACAACAATCAGCTCGCTGACTACGCCACTGATCTGTCTAGTCGTCGGATTCGGCCTGAAAGATATCCGACTCAAGGGAGCGCACCACGCGCTGATTTTCGTCGTACTACGCCTGTTCGTTGCCCTGACCCTGGGTAGCACCGTGGCGTACCTTGCCGTCACCACACTTGGTTTTCCGAGACAACAAGCCGTTGCCGTCGTGTTTCTCTTCATCTTGCCGCCACCTTTCGTCATCCCCGTATTCCGCTCGGCGGGCAGCGATAGCGCCTACATCAGCAGCGTACTCTCGCTGCACACACTGGTTTCAATTGGCGCAGCGGTGATCGTGGCGACGGTTGCCGATATGCCACTCGGCATCTGAGATCAAGGGACAAATAGAGGATAAATAGCAGCAGACAGGGGCCGAAAGATGGAAGCCACGGCTCCTCACGGTCGTTAATTAAAAAAGTGGCGCGCCCCCAACTTCTCCTCGTCCCCAATTCTTTCTTGCTTTTTCATACGAATCTTAATGACTGCTCCATGATAAGAACGTTCTCGCTTAAGTTGGCATGATCGAGCCCTCATCCGAACACCCGGCAAATCGGTCAGATGAGGCTTGGCATCAGTGGTCCGTGCTGCTTTGGCTTTCCGCACAACTGCGGCAGATAGGTATCAAAGAGGTACACGAACGGAATACACAGCATGAGACTTATGACGGTAACGACGCAGCCAAGCGAGAGTACGCTGAAGAACTGAGCGGGGATCGTTTCCATCGACCATTTCGCGAGCACTGGATTAATGTAGTGGTAGAAAAAGCCATTGAGGAAGAGAAGCAGTAGCGTATTTCGTCCCAGCCACATCAGACCTCGTATCGGCGCCGTGCCGCGCGCCATAAAAAGCACGAACAGTGAACCAGCGACGGCCGTAATCGGGAACCAGACAAAGTGGCCGTGGGAAGAGAACATAATGACCACAGACTCATGGTAATTTATGTTGAACGGTCCTGTATTTAGTTCAAAGGTGAACGCCACGACAAGCAACGCTAGAAAGGCGCCAATCCATGCCTTTCCAACTGGCAACTGTTCGATCAGTTTCGGTTTGCGTCGGAGTGCGATGCCGATCAGGTAGAAGGCATACATCGTGATCGCTTCGTGGATATAGAGGTAGTTCCAGCCCACAATCCGCCCTTTCGCCGGGTCGAACACGTCAAGGTACAGGTTCCCCCAGTATCCGACGACATAGAACACAAGCGCCGCCAACAGTAGCGTCGAGGCGGAGGCTTTGGCAAGACGCAGGATACGTGAAGCTACGTAGTGCAGAATTTCTACTGAAAAGATCAGAAGGATGAACCATGAAGGCACGCAAAAAAGCGGTAGTCCGAACGCCGTCAGCGTCAGACCAGTGAGATAGCCCTCGACGCTCGGCAGTTTTAGGAAGAAGAAATCTCCCGGGAGAAAGGCGGCCAAGCCCATGAAAAGCAGGGTGAAAAAGAGAAAAGGTAGTAAGCGCGAAGCCAGCCGAACCTTGACATAGGCACCGAACGAACGCTCAGTATCATTTTCGCGCGCCACATAGCCCGCGAGAACGACAAAAAGAACCATGTGAAAGGAATAGATAAACTTGTATTGAAGCGCAGCGGCTGGATTCTCCAGCAGCATGATACGTTCGATGAAATGACCGTAGAACACGAAAGCCATTGCGTAGAACCGTGCAATGTCGATCATCCCGATCCGGTTTCCTTCGCTTAGATTTTTCAAGCCATAACTCCCTCAGGATGTATTGCCCATCGCGGGGCAACGTCCCTATTAACGAACGGACGTACCACGGTTCTTTGTCATCGGCCTGCGATATATAGTGGCTTCTTCTTACCACTATGTCTGGAAAGCCTATGAATAGGCGACCTTCACGATACATACCCTGCAAGTCAATGTTTACGCGGCTTACAAAGGCAATGCTTCGAAGACCGCCTATTTAAGAGGTTTCCAGGCATTGATACCGAAAAGCGCCATTGGAACAAAGGACAGTTACTTCCGAAATCAGTCGGCATTCTGATTGCCGCGTGCGCTTACCTTCGCGCCACAAACGATATGAAAAGTAAACGCAAATAGTCATTCGCGAGCGCTCAGGTAGAGCATCGCTTCGAGCACGCCGCCACCGATGGCGCGTGCCTTGTCGGAGGCGGTCAGGTAATCCGCCGTGACACCGCGCGGGTCGATGTCGCCGATCTTGAAATTCTCGGTTACCTCCAGCCCATCCATCAGCAGGCCGCGCACCATCCCGGCCAGTGGTGCTAGAACGGGCATTTCGCCAACATGCGCCAGCAAGGCGCCCTCCTCGACCACGTCACCCAGAGCGACGTGACAGTGCATTTGACCGGCACACGGCGCGCGCACCACACGGCGTGCACCCTGCCCGGCGATTTCGCCCGGTATGCCGGTGTTGGCTTGCGCCGGCCCTTCAAGAATCACCCGCCCGAGTCGATGTCCGCGATTGGTTTCGATCACGGCATCGCAATCGTCGCCAGCGCTGAATCCCGGCCCGAGGGCGATGGTGATCGGCGCCATGCCTTTCTTCGTTCCCAGGTTTCGTTTGGCGAGAATCGCGTCAACCAGAAAGTGCGGCTGTAATTCACCGAGCAGAGCCGCTTCCGGATCGATGAGCACCGGGACTTCGCCTCGGGAGACACATCCCATGGCCTCGCGAACGTTGGGCGCGAGGCGGGCGGTAACGTCCTCAACGGTCGTCTGCCCGTCGAAAACGGCTTGGGCAAAAGCAACGCTGCGCCGGATGGCGGTCGGTTTTTCAATATCGAGCATGACGACGTGAAACCCGGAGCGGACCAAACGGATTGCAATGCCGGTGGCAATATCACCGGAACCCCGGATCGCGACCAGCTTGTTGCGCTTGGGAAACAGGCTGTCCTTCATCGGCCGGCCCTGTGCGCCTTTCTTGACTTGCAAAATCTCGGCCAGAATGCTGATGGCAATTTCTTCCGGCGTCTCCGCACCCAGATCCAGCCCCACCGGGGAATACAGGCGGCGTAGCGCCTCCTCGCTGACGCCCTGTTCGCGCAGGGTTTGCGCAAAATTCAGCACCTTGCGACGGCTCGCCAGCAGGCCCAGGTAGCGCAAGGGCTTCTCGATGCAGTAGGTCAGCGCCTCCTTGTCCTGGCTGTTGGTCGCGATGAGAACGAAGTCGTCGGATTCAAGCCGCATTGTCTCCCATGCCTCGGGGAGATCCTTGGCATGCATCAGGTGTGTACTGGCCGGGAAAAACGCCGGATTCAGGCTATCCGGGTACGTGTCGATGACGTTCACATCGAAACCCAACGGTTCCGCCGCATGGGCCACGGCCCGGTTGACGTGCCCGGCACCAAGCAGTATCAGGCGGGGACGCAAGCCATGCACATCGATGAAAATCTTCATCGATCCGCCACAATCGGAACCGACGGCGTCGTCGCCTGAACGCGTCATGCGGCCTTGAAACGTACGCGGCTTGCGCTCGGCAATGGCTTCGATCGCCTGGTCGATGACCAGACGCTCGACCATGCCGCCGCCAATGGTACCGAAAATTTTCCCGTCGGGCAGCACGATCATCTGCCCGGTATGGCGCGGCGTCGAGCCTTTGGCCTCGATAATCTGGGCCACAGCAAACGGGCTGTTCTCCTGTTCCAGACGGGCCGCTTCGGAAAAAATACTCATCGAAAATCCTTCTGCTTTGTGTTGGTGCGAACCCAGGCGTGAGTGAATGGATTTGCCTTGCGCATGTCGCCAAGCCACACGCCTTCCAGGCCAGGATCGGCACGATGAATTGATTCTAGCATGACAAAAGTGGCCGGATTTTCCGCGAGATCGCCGTCCATCTGACCGTTTATCAGCCAGTGCCGGAGCGCACCGGCTGGCGCGTTCTTGAACAGTCCCTGTGGGTGCATGAGCAGGCGCGTAAATACCGGTGTATCAAGAAGATCGCCCTCCTTGATACCGACGAGCGCGGCGAAAATCGGCCAGCGATGAATGAACGCCGGCTGCGCCGGGCGCATTAGCGCTTCAGCCCCGGCCAAGGCAATCACGACATCACTGCTGGCCGGAATACAGGGTTCGTGCTCGGCTGGTGCCTTGAGTGCCCGATGGTTCGCTCCGTCCGCCTCGACCAGGATGAAATCCGCCACGCCAGCCGCCTTGAGCACATCGACTTCGACGGAGAGGCAACCGGCCGTTTTCTGGAGGCCCTCATCGGCAACGCTGAACACAAAGGTAATTCCCGGGCCTTTTCCCAGTGCCTCGATTCGTGCCAAACGGGCCTCGAAATCGGCCTCGACAATGTAGCACTCCGCGATTCGGGGGTCGGGAAACTGCATGCGCGTGGTCGTCGTTACCAGTACCCGCGCTCCGCGTTGATACAATGCATTCGCTAGCCAGAACAGCGTACTGGTTTTTCCACCCGCGCCAACCAGGCTAACGACCTGAGGTGTGCATCTTTCGAAGCAAATTGCCAGAAAGTCGTCATTGCACGGAGGAGACAAAAATTGAGTCGTAATCATCTAACCCCCGTGGCGGCAGACTGCGTGATTAACGCCGCAGGTTTCTCGCAACGCATGGGCTGCTGGAAAATGATGCTTCCGTTTGGCGACGGAACGCTTCTTGATGCGTGTCTGAACAACGCGCTCCTATTCTGTGAGCGCGTGATTCTGGTTGCCGGGGTTCGCGGAGACGAACTCATTGAACGTTACTCAAAGAATCCTCGCATTACGACAGTTATCAACCCGGCTGCAGAAACCGGGCTCTTCAGCTCGATTCAGTGCGGCTTGCGGATGGTTGAGCGACCCTATGTATTTATTGCCCACGGTGATATGCCTTGCCTGACCGCCGACATCTTCAATACCGTGTGGGAAGCACGATGCGACGTGGCGATCCTGCCCACCTTTCAGGGACGAAACGGCCACCCCGTGCTGCTTCCGCGAAACCTGGCACAACAGATGGCCGGTGCCCCACCACAAGACTCGGCCAAGCGGTGGCTGATGCGTACATCGCATCAATTCTTACCCGTACAGAACGCCAACATTCTGCTCGACATCGACACCCCTGAGCAATATCAACGGATGCTGGACGAACTCGCTAATGGAGTCCGTCCAACTCTGAAAAAACCGCCCGATCCAGGTGATTTGGCTTAAGCCGCAAATCTCCCAAGAGCCTTGAGAATTTTCTCCGGCGTAAAATGCCATTCGCGCAACCAGACACCACAGGCGTGATGAATCGCGGTGGCGATGCTCGGAGCCGCCCCATTGACACCGATTTCAGCAATCGACTTGGCGCCGTAGGGACCCACCTGGTCATCACTCGGAACGAGAAAAGCACGATAGTCTCTCGGGATGTCTCCGATCTTTGGCGCGCCGTAAGTCCGCAAATCGCGGGTAATGGGAATGCCGTTGGCGTCGTACATGATTTCTTCGGTCATCGTATGGCCAATGGCGCGCATGGTTGCACCATAGACTTGCCCAAGGGCAAGTTCAGGATTGACCGGCGTGCCGCAATCCAGCAACGCGTAGAACTTCTCAAGCCGGATTTCGCCGGTACGCACGTTAACCGCCACTTCGGCAAAATTTGCGCCGTAGGGGAAGCAGGATTTCGAAGTAACGTAGCTTGCGGTTCCGACCAGTATGCCAAAACCCGTTCCCGATTCAGACCGGTGCGCGATCTGAGCCAGGCTGACGTTCCCCTTCTTGCCTTGCACTACCCCCGGCGCAAGCAGTTGCACATCCGCTTCCGGCTCGTCAAGCATTTGCGCGCCATGATGCAATATCTTGATGCGCAGTTCCTCGGCCGCCATCTTGGCCGCATTTCCGGAGAAACAGGTGCCGGACGACGCGTAAGCCCCCTTGTCGAACAGGGTATGGTCCGTATCTCCCGAGATTACATGCACATGCTCAATGGCGCAGCACAGCACTTCAGCGGTCAGTTTGGCGACGACCGTATCGAGGCCCGTTCCGATGTCCGCGCCACCCGAGAGCACAATGAACGTGCCGTCCGATTCAAGCTTGACCAGGCAGTTGGCCTGATCGATATCCGGAATGCCCGATTTTTGCATGATGATGGCTACGCCACGCCCGAAACGCCAATCGCCCAATGCAGGCCGTGGTTTGTCCCATTCAATCAGTTCGCGCCCTTTCTTGATGATCGGAGTCAGTGCGCAACTATCGGCTTTCGGGATCGAGGCGGGGGCCTTGCCTTCACTGATCGCGCCCATGATCTTGAGAACCTGACCTTCCTGCACACGGTTCTTTTCAATCATCTCCAGTTGATCAAGCCCCAGTTTCTCAGCCAGTTCAGAGATCGCCATGGTCAACGCGAAGTTACCCTTCGGCGCGCCATAGCCTTGATAGGCTCCGGTCGGACAGATATTGGAGTAGTAGGTCGTGACCTTGAAGTTGACGTTGTCGCACGGGTACAGCGGTAGCGACAAACCAGGACCATTGCACGGCACGGTCAGGCTGTGATTTCCATACGGGCCAGTATTGGCACGGAAATCCATGTCGATCGCGGTAATCGTCCCGTCCTTCTTGGCACCAAGCTTGACAGTCACTTGCGCCACATGGCGAGACGAACAACTGATGAATTCCTCTTCGCGGGTGTAACGGAAGGTCACCGAACGCCCGGTGACACAGGTAGCCCAGGCGCAGACTTCTTCGAGCAGCATGTCCTGCTTGGAACCAAAGCCGCCACCCACACGCTGCTTGATGACCTGCACCTTGTTCTGCTTCATGCCGACAATGCGCGACACGTGGCGACGTATGTGCCAGGGCACCTGGGTCGAGGCGCGGACGATCAGCCGGTCTCCATCCATGTAGGTATGGCAAATGTGCGGCTCGTTCGGACACTGTTGCACCTGAGTGGAACGATACGTACGTTCCAGAACCACGTCGGCCTCGGCAAAGCCCGCCACCGGGTCGCCTAGCGTGCCGTGTACACCGGCGGCGATGTTCTCGCGCGGGCGACAGCCGATCGGGAAATTGATGATCATCTTCTCGCCGCGCTGAGTCGCTTGACTGTTCTGATCGGCCAGATCAGCCGGTGCACCCGCGACATATTCGATTGGCTCATCATGGACGATGGGCGCTCCCTCGGCAGCCGCTTCGTCGATCGACATGACGGGCTTGAGTACTTCATATTCAACGTCAATAAGGCCCAGCGCCTGAAGTGCAATCTCCTCAGTTTCCGCAACCACTGCGGCAACGCGGTCTCCCACGTGACGCATCTTCTTGCCGAACATGCGCCGATCAAGCGGTGACGGTTCCGGAGCCGTTTGCCCTGCCGGCGTGTAAGTGATGTCCGGGCAATTGCGGTGAGTGATCACCAGTAGCACGCCGGGCAGCTTTTCCGCCTTGCTCACATCAAGGTGCTTGATCAGTGCATGCGGATGCGGCGAGCGCAGCATCTTGATCGTTGCCGTGTTGGGGGGAATGCTGTCTTCGACGTAGCTGGGCTTGGCCTGGATCATCTTGGCCGCATCGACCTTTGGATGGGCCTTGCCGACGTGCACGAGATCGTCACGGAATTCCGGCACCGTACTCAGCGGCGCTTGCGGATTATTCATCCGCAACTGCGCCAGATCAATGGCTTCAAACATCTGCTGATAACCACCATCGCGGCTGAACAAGCCGGACAGGGCATCTTCGGACTGTTCCCGTGTCGGCACGGGGTGGCGCTTCAACAAATCGGTAATGATCAGCGCGGCGGCGGGATCGTTATAGCCCGACTGGACAACCCCTGTATCGATCATCGATTGCTGGACGATACTGAGCTGATTCCATGCACCGAGCGACTCCGCGGTCTGGACGGTTGCACCATCGAGTTGCGCAGCGATCAGCAGCGAAGCATTGAGCATCTTGCCGTTGACCAGAACGGAGTCCGAGCCGGCAAAGCCAAAGCCATCGTCACTGTTGCGCACCGAGTGCATGCCCAGATTGAACAATACCGACTGGGCATTTTCCCCCGGTCGGCAATCGAGTTCGCGAGCGCTTCCATTGAGCGTAAAACGAATGCTCATCTCAATTCCCCTTCTTCAGTTGCAGACAATCGGCCAGCAGATCCGCGACGACGACCCCGGCGATGTAGCGCTTGTACGCCACGCTGCCCCTTACGTCTTCCTGTGGAGCGACGGCTTCACTCACGGCCAGTTCCAGCGGGACCTCTGCCAAGCCTTTTTGCTCAACCTCACGCAAACGGACTGGGCGCGGCACAACGCCTTCGACGGCAATGCACTGACCTTTTTCGCTCAATGCCACCGCCGCGCTCATGACCGTTAGCCCGCCTGCCGACCGCGCGATCTTGTGTGTTGCGCAAGGCCGTGCGGGATCGGGAAGAATCACGGCCAGAACCAGCGAGTCGCGTGTTCCGCCAAGGAAGCTTTCCAGTTCACCGGCTTGCCCGTCCGCGACGAGCACCTTGGCGTCCATGGCGAGCAAGACCGGCACCAGGACCGCCTCGTCCTGCCGTGCGCAAACCTCGCCACCGAGCGTTGCCTGGTTGCGTACGTTGCGCGAGTAGATAAAGCCGGCGGCATCGCGCAAAGCCGCTGGAGTCTTCGGATCGTCGATCAATTGCTGCAAAGTCACGGTCGCGCCAATAATTAGCTGCCCGCCCTGCTCCTTGATCTCGTTCAATCCCAGGCCTGCAAGGGAAATCGCTACCTTCTTTTCGGTACGCGTTGGCGTGGAATTGAGCTTGCTGCCCCCCGCCATGAATACGGCATCGTCCTTGTGCTGGCTCTTGAGCCGAATGGCCTCATCCACTGAGTCCGGTTTCAGAAACTGTTCAATCATTTTCAACTCCCATTCTGCCAATCCGCAACCCGATCAGGTGCGGGGAAAAAAGCTAAGCCAGTTCGTCCATTCGCTTCCACAGCGCGGCCGCCACTTTTCGCGCTTCAGCGTAAATCGGTGCCACATCGAATGGGAAGCTGCGATTCTCAAAAACCATCTTCCCCTCGACCATAACGCTGTTGACGGCGCTTGACCCCATGCCGAAAGCCAGATGGCCGCCGACATTCTGTGCCACTAAGGGCGTTGGACAGTCATAATCGCAGATCGTTAGGTCGGCCTTGTAGCCTGCTTCCAGGCGACCAAAATTGGCTCCGAAATTGCGCTCCAGAAGCGTGTTCCCGTTCCACAGGAAGCGCGCGAAGCTATCCGGCCACATCGATCCGCCTGCGTCGCGATGCTTGAAGTAGGCGAACTTCAGTTCCTCGAACATATCGGCTCCGATGCCATCGGTTCCCAGAGCCAGATTGCGATACGCAGAAAGTTTGTGGTTGTAGCCCACGTGGTTGTTCATGTTGGAACGCGGGTTGTGCACCAGAAAGGCATCGTTTTCATTGAGAATCCCGATGTCGGAATCCGACAGATACAAGCCGTGCGCAACCAGTGTCTTGTCGTTGATCAACTGGTGTCCCGCCAAACGTTCGATCAGGTCCTGACCATAGACGTCGTGGCTATGTGAGACGTCGTACAGATCCTCTGCAACGTGGATATGCAGTCCGCGACCGGTCGCTTTCACCGCACCGGCCAACATTTCCATTCCCGACCCGGAGATCGTGAACGGTGCATGCGCGCCTATCATGGCTTCCACCAGATAAGGCTCGTCACCCTTGGCTTTGGCCGCATCGATTTGCCCGGCGAAAGCGACGTTTTCCTCGACCCCGGCTCGCAACTCCGCCTCGCCGCCATTACGGTGGGTGGTTTCGAAACAAGTGATGCCGCGCAGCCCGGCTTTGATAAAACCTTTGCGCAGGGTATTGAGCGAGCCGGCAATATAGTTGGGCGATGCGTGGTGATCAATCACCGAGCTGCAACCGCTCTTGATGGCTTCCAGCGAGCAGATGAGGCCACTGTAATACAAGGACTCTTCATCCAGCGCCCGGTCCAGCCGCCACCACAGGTTCTTGAGCGTCGAAACGAAGTCCGGGCAGGGTTTGATGTTCGCCATGATTCCGCGCGCCAGACCGGAATAGAAATGGTTGTGCGAGCAAACAATGCCGGGCATGACCAGTTTACCGTTCATCTCACGGACTTGTGCCTGCGGGTACTTGGCAACTAAACCCGCACCCACTTCCTTGATTAACGAACCGTCAATGACCACATCGACACCGTCCTGCACCCGCGCCGGTTCAAACTGAACGGCTGTAACGTTTTTCAGAATCAGCATGGCTTATTCCTCCACTGTGCTCAACAGATAACCGTGGTGACTATGCACCCGGCTGACGATACGACACATGTCGGCCAGTTCAGGCGGCGCGTCGCTGATCTGACTGTTGCTATCGATCGACAACCCATAGACTTTTCCGTCCTGCCGTACCGTCACTGCGGAACCGTCAACCAGGAAACCGGGATTTGTGCTGTTCTCGAAATCCTGCGGCAGGTTGAAGATAGTGACCTTGTCTTTGTACGGCTGACCTTGCCACGGGCAGAACACGGTGCAGTTGCCGCACTCGTTGCAGTACGCGTCGATATGCAGTGTCTGGAAGCGATCCTTGAAGCCCGGTACGGCCACAGAGATATTCGCCCGGTTCGGGCAAACATCAACGCACTTGCTGCACACGTAATTGCATTCGAGGCAACGCTCACCTTCCTGCTTGACGAAGGCTTGCAGTTCGGCCTTCTTGACGATATTGACCACCACCGCGCCCTTGCGACGGGTGATGTCGGCCGGATCGGCGTTGAGCCAGTACTTCTCACCGTGGTGGCTCTTCAGGTTTTCGCGTTTGAGAATGACATCAGTCGCACGGCGCGCATCGCCAATCGCCGCAACGATGGACGATGGCCCCTTCTGCACGTCACCGATCAAAAAGACGTTTTCGAGAGGTGTTTCGCCCGTCACGCCATCGACCACCGGCCAGCCTTTGCCGTCAAGCGGCACGCCCATGGCTTTCAGAATATCGCCATCCGCCTGTTCGCCGATGGCCGTTACCAATGCATCCATCTTGAAAGTGACCGTCTTGTCGGTTGCCACGGGGCGACGGCGGCCTTTTTCATCAGGCGCACCCAGTTCCATCACGCGGCAAAACAAGGTGCCGTCTGCATCATAGCTTTCCGGATTGGTCAGGTAACAGAATTTGACGCCATCTTCCACCGCCTCTTCATATTCCTCGCGATAGGCGGGCATCTCATTGAGGGTGCGCCGGTAAATCACCGTCACGTCTTCCACACCTGGAACCCGTAACGACGAACGCGCACAGTCCATGGCCGTATTTCCCGCACCGATGATGGCCACATGCTTGCCGAGATCCAGTTTCTCTCCACCATTGAAGCTGCGCAGGAAAGGAAGCGAACTAAAAACTTTCTGGCCGCTGCCTTCCAGCTTGACGCCGCTGTTCTTGTCGGTACCGATCCCGATCAACACGTATTCAAAGCCTTTCGCCTTGAGTTGATCGACAGTTAACTTGGGATCACAGCCGTATTCGAACTTGACGCCGTGTTCTTCAACGAAATCGATGTCGTGTTGAATCAATTCTGCAGGCATACGGAAACGTGGAATGATGTTCTTGACCACGCCGCCGGCATTCGCTTCACGCTCGAAAAGCGTGACCGGATGCCCGGCACGTGCCAGGAAATAACCCGCCGCCAGACCAGCAGGGCCCATGCCGACAACTGCCACCGGGTGTTGCGAACCAGTGCCAGCCGGCTTGTGCCAGCGACTCCGGTATTCATCCCAACCCAATTCCAACGCGACTTTCTTTATCTCGCGAATTTTCAGGGGGCTGTCGTAATCAAGGCGTGTGCAATTGTACTGGCACAGGTGGTCGCAAATGTGCCCGGTAATTGCGGGCAAGGCATTGGTCCGGTAAATCACGTCCAGCGCGTCGGCATATCGCTCCTGACCGACCAGGCGGATGTACTCCGGAATGTCCTGATGGATCGCACACGCAGTCACACACGGAGCCACATAGCAATCGATCAACGGTAGTGCGCTGCCGGTATCGATCACATCCTTGGACTTCCATTCCTTTTGGGTGAACTCTGCCGTGATGGCCTTGGCGGCGAGCGCTTCAACCTTGGCGACGTCGATATCGGTCATCTGCCAGGTATCCGACTTATCCAGTTCCTTGACGCATTCAAGCATGCGCAGGTAGCCGCCCGGTTTGAGAAGGTCGGTGGCCATCGTGATCGGACGGATGCCCGTTTCAAAAATATCCTTGATATTGAACAGGCTGGCACCACCGGAATACGAAACCGGTAGTTTGCCGTCGAATTCACGCGAGAGAACCGCGGCCACATTGATCGACAAGGGGAACAATGCACGCCCAGACATGTAAAACTCTTCGCCTGGTAGCGCGCCTTTTCCGTTCACCGCGCCCAGCGTATTGGTCAGTTTTACCCCAAAGCTCAGCTTCTTTTCCTTACTCAGATCGAGCAGGCGACGCAGCATCGCTTTGGCCTGATCCAGCTTGAGATCGTGATCGAACGATTCCGGCTTGACGATCAGGTAGTCAAAACCGCAGGTATCAAGAATCTCGCGTACCCGATCAAAGCCCAACAGGGTCGGGTTGAGCTTGACGAAGGTGTTCAGCGACTTCTCTTCAAGCATGTAGCAGCAGATCGCCTCGATTTCGTGCGGAGGACAACCGTGCATCGTCGACAGCGTGACACCTTGCACCATCTTGGCGGAAATACGGCCGGGCAGGCTCTGCAGGCGCGCCTTGCGGCTCTCGAGCCCAAGCCGCTTGATGAATTGTTCATCGTTCACCCATTTGTCGAGAATACGAATGTACTCAGCGAACTTTGGATGCTGCGAGGAATCGATCATGTTGTTGATGTATTCCTGCATCGGCGGCTGCTTGATGCCATCCAGGTTGTAACCCACGCTCATGTTGAAACTGAACGAATTAGCCTCATCCTTGAGGCGCGGATCAAACACCTCTTCCAGCAGATGCAGTGCAAACCACGCCTTGAGATACTCGTCGTACGCCTTGGGGAGGGTGTATTCGGTCGACCATTCCGTGTTGTAACCTTCGTCCTCCGCATCAATGCACGGCTTTTCGATTTCGAGCCGGTCCATGATCTGCACGGTCTTCAGTTCGATGAAGCGGCCACCCGTCAGCCACGAAACCACGATGTTTTGCGCCAGCTGCGTATGCGGCCCGGCAGCGGGACCTACGGGTGTCTCGCAGGTCTCGCCAAACACCTTGATCAGCCGATCATCGGCCTTGCGATAGAACTGATGCTCGGAGATGTCAAAAATAGAGCGACTCGCCTTGTATTCTTCAAAAATACGCGTCAAGAGTCCTTCGAACGGAACGGGGCGCATGATGTCGCTCATGGTGATCTCCTAATAACAAAACAGGCTGAACGGAAAGTGTAGGGGCCGTCTTCCTGCAGCGACGGGTCTATCTCTGGAGAACCTAAGCAAAACTCAAGCCAAACATCACGCAAGCAAGCGCCCGGATATTACGCAGTGAAGTTAAGCAATGCGTATCAAATCAATACCCTATTTATCAACTTGATAGCAGCAAGCAAACAGACAACTATTCGTGCTCGCAACGGCCACACCCGCCTCGGCCATCGCAACCAGGCTTGTTGTCTGAACTCGCCAGCACCGCGTCGATGACCTTTTCATACCCCGTGCAGCGACAGAGATTACCCGCCAATTCGCGGCGAATGGTGTCACGGCAAAGCGGCTGACCGCGATACTTTTCAATCAGCGCAGTCGTCGTCATCACCAGGCCAGGGGTACAAAAACCGCACTGCACGGCCCCCGTATCCACATAGGCTTGCTGCACGGCAGAGATTGCACCGTCCTTGACCTCGCCCTCTGCCGTACGAATGGCTTTTCCGTTCGCCCATACGGCCAGGTAAATACAGGTGTCGATTGGTGTTCCGTCGATCAGTGCGGTGCATGCGCCGCATTCGCCCACTGCGCAAGCCTGTTTGATGCTGGTCAAGCCGTGTGATCGCAAGAGTTCAAGCAAGGAAGTGCGCGGGTCGACCATGAACTCTCGGACCTGGCCATTGATGGTGCATTTTACGGGGATCAGGTTCATGCCTGCGCTCATGCCTGCGCTCCTTCCAGAATTGCTCCCGCGTTTTGAGCCGCCTGAGCAACAACACGTTCGGCCAGAGTACGGATGATCTGCAGGCGAAACTCTTTGGACGCTCGCCATGAAGTGCGTGGCGAGACGTCCTGAATGACCGCCTCGCGAATCGCTGCCAGCGTTTCGCTGCTTACCGGTTTGCCGAGCGCCACGGCCTCTGCAGTTCTGGCGCGGATCGGGGTAGGGGCGGCCACGCCGTAGGCCAGTTTGAGCATGGTGAAACATCCCGCTTCAATTCGACAGGCGGCTCCACAGTTGATGGTCGAGATATCCATGGCACCACGCATTGCATATTTGTAGAAGCTGGCACCAATGTTCTGGTAATCCGCTTTCTTGAAGTGAAAGGCGACAGCGATTTCATCGTGCGCTAGCGTGGTTTTCCCCGGTCCGGTATAGAAGCCTTCGAGGGGCGTAAAACGCGCGCCGCCCACGCTGGCGATTTCAATTTGGGCGCCCAGAACGATCGAAATCGGTGCAGAGTCGGCACAGTTGGCCCCGTTGCAGATGTTGCCGCCGAAAGTGGCGACATTGCGCACCTGCGGCCCGGCGATGTTTGCGACGGCCAGACCCAAAGACGGAATGGTCTGTTTGACCAGCGGCGATTCGATGATTTGTGTAAATGTGCAGCCACTAGCAATGCGGACGGTTGCATCCTCAAGCTGCGTGATACCGCCCAGTTCAGGCAACCCGTGAATGTCGACCAGATGGCGAAACCTCTTGCTCATGTGATGCAGCTGGACCAGCACATCGGTTCCGCCCGCGATAAGCCGGGCATCAGCGTTCTCACTCAAATGCTGCACTGCATCGGACACGCTTTGAGCTTTGTAATAGTGCTCAATGTCGTACATACCACTCTCCTAGATCAATCCAGCCTTGGCCAGGTGCTCGTACAGCCGCTTGGGCGTGATTGGCAATTCGTCGATTTTCACTCCAGCCGCCATCCATATGGCATTGCGCAGAGCCGGTCCGGGCGAGATGATGGGCGGCTCGCCGAGCGACTTGTTGCCAAAAGCCGACTGGGGCTCATGCGTTTCGACAAAGGAGCAATGCAGATCGGGCAGGTCAAGAATCGTCGGGAATTTGTAATCAAGCAGGTTGTCGTTAAGGACGATACCGGTCTTTGCATCGACCAGCATCTCTTCGAAGAGCGCACCACCAATCGCCATGCCCATGCCACCATGAACCTGCCCTTCAGCCAATTGCGGATTCAGTATCCGCCCGGAATCATGCAGGTTCAGGATGTCCTTGATCGTCACCTTGCACAAGGGGATATCCACTTCCACTTCGACAAAGGTGCAACCAAACGATGGCGGGTTGGTCCGTGTCTTGTGTGAGGATTCGGCGAAAAACGGCTGGCCCTGATCCTGGTTGTAGTAGGCGTCCATCGCCACCTGAGGCATTTCGTAAAGCACGTAATCCGGACGGCTGCTGTACACGACCTTGCCATCGCGGATGCTCAGGTTCAGGGCCGGTTGCCCGCTCATCAAGGCCGCGTGCGCGACGATTTTTTCTTTCAGGAGCGTCGCTGCTTCCAGAATGGCCGGTCCAACCGTGTAGCTCTGGCGTGACGCAAAGGCACCAGGATCGAATGGGGAAACATCGGTGTCCTGGGTCGAAATCGTGCGCACCCAGGTATCGGGAATACACAGCACATCAGCGGCCATCTGGGCAAATACGGTATCGGACCCTTGTCCGATCTCGGTGGCGCTGACCTGCAGATTGACCGTCGCATCCTGATTCATTACGAGGCGCGCTCCGGAGACCTCCACGCCGCCCGGGTAGGTGTTGGAACCATAGCTGAAGCAGGCGACACCGACACCGCGCCGGAGGGGCCCTGTCTGATCGAGACAGGCCGCGCGGCGCTTGTCCCAGCCAAACATCTCGCGCCCCCGGGTCAGGCACTCGGTGATGCCGCAACTCTTGATTTCCTTCTTGTTGACCGGGTTGAAGTCCCCCAGCTGCGCCACATTCTTCAGCCGAAAGTCCACTGGATCCATGCCCAGTTCTTGCGCCGCCTCTTCCACCAGAGACTCCAATGCAAAGGTGGCCTGTGGCGCACCGTAGCCGCGCATGGCGCCGGCGTTGGGCAGGTTGGAATAGAAAGTCAGCGCCTTGTAGCCGAACACCAGGCGTGGATAGATGTATGGAATCTTGTTGGCCGCTGCCGACGCAATTGAATGCCCGTGTGACGCGTAGCCTCCGGTATTGGACTTGACGTCAAGCGCGTAGGCCTTGATTATTCCGTCTCGACTGACCCCAATCTTTCCTTTGATATCAAACGAATGCCGCGTCCGACTGGCGGTAAAGCACTCCTCGCGCGTCAGCTCGATCTTGACTGGAATGCCGCCCAGCTTCATCGTAAGAAAAGCGCACATCGGCTCCTCAAGCACGTCCTGCTTGCAACCGAAACCGCCGCCTAGGTAGGGCTTGATAACCCGAACATGCGACCACGGAATACCCAGCGAAATGGCCACCACCCGGCGCACAATATGGGGAATCTGCGTGCTGCTGATGATGATGATGTGATCATCCTTCTCCATGTAGGCGTAGGAGACCACGGTTTCCATGTGACAGTGCTGGTGAATCGGCGTGTGATAATCGCCTTCCACTACGACATCCGACTCGGCAAAGGCCTGCTCGATATCGCCCGTAAGAATAGCGTGCTGCTTGAGCAGATTCCCACCAGGATGCAGTGGATACGCGCCCTCAGCCAGGGCCTGGTCGGCCGTCGTCATCACCGGCAGTTCTTCGTATTCGACATCCACCAACTCAACCGCCTGTTCCGCAGTGAGCTGATCGCACGCCACCACAATGGCCACCCCGTCACCCTGGTGGCGCACATGATTGGTCAGTAAAAACCGGTCCGCGACATCGAGCTTGTTGGGGTCGAGCGAGTGCGCGTGCCCGGCTGTAGGAAAGATGAACCCGGGCACATCATCGTAGGTAAAAACCGCATCCACACCGGGATAGGCAACGGCTTTGCTGATGTCGATGCGCTTGACTTTGCCATGTGCAATCGGGCTGCGGACATACTTGGCAAAACGCATGCCGAGCATGGTCAAATCGTCGGTGTAGCGTGCCTTACCGGTTACTTTTGCCTGTGCATCGACGCGGTTAATTGAGGAGCCTACCGGCATAGATCCTCCGGGGGAAAGAAAACTGAGCGCAGCCCCACCGTTTGGATACCCTTCACAACATGGAAATCAGAATTCGGGGGTGAGGTAATCAAGGTGATCATTTCTTCCGGTGCCCTTTGCCTATACTGTGAAAAATCAGGATTTCAAGGTATCGACCCCGCCCTTGGTTTCACAGATCAGACTGTAAGTATCGGGCTCGCGGTGCTGATCGAAGTTAAAAACATTGTCCCTGATTTCGCTGCAGCGGTCGAGGTCACAGGAAGCTGTAGCCAATTCGTCGCCAAGCGTTGAACACATAGCAACAATTTCGCCAGTTGGCGCAACGATGCAGCTTTGCCCGAGCAGTTCACTTCCCTCCTCGTCGCCCGCTTTGGCCACCCCAACGATCCACATCCCATTCTGGTACGCCCCGGCCTGCAGCGAAAGGTGGTTGTGAAAGGCCTGGAGGTGATCGTGCTCGGGTGCCTGCGAGTAATGAACCGGTGTGTTATAGCCGATGAAGGTCATTTCTACGTCTTGCAGACCGAGCACACGATAAGTTTCCGGCCAGCGTCGGTCATTGCACAAGGCCATTCCGAAAACGCCCTTGTGCCCGCCGATGCTCGTACGAAAGGCGGGGAAACCGAAGTTGCCACGTTCGAAATAGCGTTTCTCCAGATGCTGAAAACGGCGCCAGGGCTCATGCTCGGTGTGGCCGGGCAGATGAATCTTGCGGTACTTGCCGACAATTTCGGCATTCTTGTTGACCAGGATGGAGCTGTTGTAGCGATGAATGCCATCGGCTTCAACAGCCAGCTCGGCATAGCCCAGGTAGAAGCCAATAGCGAGCTTCTTTGCTTCGTCAAACAGCGCCTGCGTTTCCGGGCTGGGCATTTCGCGTTCAAACCAGGTATCGACTTCATCCTGACTTTCAAAGTACCAGCGCGGGAAAAATGTGGTCAAGGCCAGCTCAGGAAAGGCGACAAGGTCGCAGCCGCGTGATTTGGCTTCACGCATCAATTCGATGAGTCGGGCAACGACGGCACGACGGGTGTCGCTACGAGAAATCGGACCTAACTGGGCCGCGCCAATGACTAACTTGCGCTTCATGAAGAATCTCCTGACTTGACCGTTATGTGCTGCCTACGAGTTCGCAAAGGACGGAGAGCAGGACATTGGCTCCGGCTTCGATATGCTGCGGGTGGGAATACTCGAGCACATTGTGGCTGATGCCATCAACACTGGGAATGAAAATCATCGCGGTTGGACACACGGCAGCCAGCATCTGTGCATCGTGCCCGGCACCACTTGGCATACGACGCGTGGTCAATCCGTGATCCTGAGCATTGCGCTCGATACGATCCGTCATTTCCGGCGCAAAAATGACCGGTTCGAAACGCGCCAGGCGGCGCGTCGTGATCTGCACGTTCTCCGCGACCCGAAGTGTTTCCAGGAATGCTTCAAGACGCGATTCTGCGCCACACAACAGGGTTTCGTCGGTATTGCGCAGATCAACGGTCAGGGTGGCCCGGTTAGGAACGACGTTTATCAGATTGGGGAAAAACTCGATACGCCCAACCGTAGACACCTGGTTGCCGCCGATATCATTCGCCAGTTCGCGCACGAAGTGAATGATTGCGCCCGCCGCCCAGCCAGCGTCGCGCCGTAACGCCATCGGCGTAGTGCCGGCATGATTCGAGGTCCCGTGTATCTCGATCTCTGTCCATGAGATGCCTTGTACCGATTCGACAACACCAATTTCAATGCCGTCGTGGTCGAGTACAGGACCTTGCTCCACATGCAGTTCGACAAAGGCGCGGGGAGTGACGGCAGGGGCCGATGCGTTGCCGGCATAGCCGATACGAACCAGGTTCTCGTTAACCGTCGAGCCATCAATACCAACGGTTTGCAAGGCATCATCCAGCCCCAGTACACCGGTGAATACCAGGCTGCCCATCATGTCGGGCGCAAAGCGGGCACCTTCCTCATTAGTAAAGAAAGCCACCGACAGGGGATACTCAGTTTCGATGCCCGCATCGTTCAGCGTAGCGACGACTTCAAGCCCGGCGAGTACGCCAAGATTGCCATCATATCGGCCGCCGGTACGGACGGTGTCGATATGCGAACCGGTCATGACTGCCGGTCCGGGTTGACGCCCTCCTCGCGTTCCGACGACATTTCCAACGGCGTCAATGCTGATCTCCAGCCCCAGCTCTCGCATCCAGTCACAGACCAGATCACGACCGGCCTTGTCGGCATCCGAAAGCGCAAGCCGAGCGCAACCGCCCCCCTCAATCGCACCAATTTCAGCAAGTCGGGCGATGCGTCGGTGCAACCTTTCGCCGTTGATTTCGAGTTTTTTTTCCATCATTCATGGCTCATGTTCAAGAAGTTCGACCCAACGGAAAACGAAATGTTCCTCTAGCGATCAACTCCAGAGAAAATGACTGCCGCCTGTCCTTTAAGCGGAGCAGCGAGCAAACCGGCGAGCCCGGCAGCTCCCGTTGCAGAAACGCGGATGCTGGTTTGACTGCACGCCAGTTCATGGGCGCGAATCAGGGTATCTTCGTTCACGACCAGCGAATTCCCTCCGGTAAGCCGCATCGACCGGACAATCTCAACCCAGTCGTAGGTCTCGTCGTCGAGAATACCGTGAGCAACACTGGAAGGCACCGCTTCCCAGGGCCACATGAACCGGCGGCGGTGATGTGCTGCCACATTCACTTCAGTGCTGTCCATGAGTTTCCAGGCGCGGTCAAGCGGCGCACAGCCTGCCGACTGGACCACAACAAGCCGGGGAGAGCGGGCGATGATGCCGATGTTTGCCGCCATGGCAAAGCCCTGGGCGAGGGCACTCGCCAAAGCGCCACCACCGACCTGGACGAAGACTGCATCAGGAGTTTGCCGGGCTGACCTGAACGTTTCGGCCATCTCGAATGCAAGTGTTCGGCCACCTTCGATGGCCAAGCCGTTCTCCGACCCTTGAACGCCAAATGGGATTGCCCCTGCGCTGACTGCTTCACGAAAACGCAGGAAGCACGGATCACCGGCCTCAGCGGGGTTGCGTTCGCAGATCGTAATGCGCGCGCCAAGATCCTTGAGGCGCCCCACGACGTCCGGACTGGCATCTGGAGGAATGAAAACATCAAGCGGCCAGTCGGCGGCACGCGCGATCACTGCGGCCGCCAAAGCCGCATTGCCGCACGACGCAATGGCCAAGCGGCGCGCCTCGATCCTGTCACCAGCAGGCAGATGCGCCGCCTTCAGCACACGTAGGTAGAGCATCGCGCCCATCAGATGGCGAGCCTTGTGCGAGCCGGAAACGTTTCCAGTCTCATCCTTGACCCACAGCGATCCTTCAAATCCAATGGACTGACCGAGTGCGGGCTGGACAGCCATCGGAGTCACCCGGAAACCGCCTCCATCAACCGCAATCAGCGCGTCATCAAGGTGCCCGACAATGTCTTCCCACGCGGCGTCAGAAAGGTTTGCCTTGCGTGCCAGGCGATACGGCGAAAGCAGACTTCGATAGCGCAGAAAAGGGTTTTCCGCCGGTCCGAAGTCATTTGGCGCAGTAAACTCTTCAGCGGGTCCATTCACTGGCACCAGCAGGTGATCAATGTCATCGCCCGCTGCCCCGGCATGGGGGCAGCGAAAAGGCAGCGCCAACGCAGCATCAACGATGGCACCGCAGCCGTGACACACGAAGCGGATAGTGGAAGTGATCATGCTCCCAGCACTTTATCAACGCCGGTTTCCGCATTGAATCGGGTGATCATCGCGTCCCAAGCAGGGACCAAATCCTGAAGCCCATCCCAGAAGGACTGATGCTTCCGCACCGAAAACTCCTCAAGAGAGACCCCTTGCTGTTCAACCCAAGTGTAGTAACCGAGGTTGAAGACGCGCTCACGATTAGTATGCGTCATCTCGAGCATATGATCGGTCGTGGTTGCGGCCAGCGAGCGCCCCCAAATTTCGCCCGCAGAAATGGCATCAAAACCATTGCTGAAATGACGTGCGAGGGTCTTCTCGATTTCGCTGGTGTACATGGCCGCACCGCTGGTTGCGACGGAGAGGATAACGTCCTCAGAGCCAAGATCAAGGTGGCGCGCGGTCTTGATTGCAGCAAGCATGTTGCAGATGGACGACAGACCCAGGTTAGCCAGGCGTTTAACCAGCGCCGCATCAACCCCACGACGTTCCACCAGATATTTTCGGCCTTCATCGGTATTGAACAACACCATCAGGCTATCAGTGTGCAGGTCGCTAATCGCAACGACCATATCGGTATTCATGACGTTATGAATAAAGGGAACATGCTTGTCACCGATACCCTGAATGTTGTGGTCGCCGAAACCATTGTTCAGCAAGGTTGGGCACTCAACTGCCTCAACAGCAACAATTCGTGCACCAAGATTTTGCTTCAGATGATCGCCTGCGGCCAGCGTGCCGGCAGAGCCCGAAGCGGAAACATAAGCCGCAAGTTTGGCTGTCGGACGTCCATTGGTTAGCGTGTGGAACAGCTTTTCCATCGCTGCACCGGTGCAGTTGCGATGCACCAAGTAGTTCCCGAATTCGCAGAACTGATTGAAAATGATGTTGGTCGGATCGCGATCAAGAGCGGCGCATTCGTCATAAATTTCCTTGACATTGCTTTCGCAACCTGGCGTACGGATGATATCGGCTGGATCAGTGACCCACTTGTCGAGCCAGTCGAAGCGTTCCTTGCTCATGTTCTCCGGCAGCACGGCGATGCCGTGACAACCGAGAATGCGCGAGATGGCGACGCCGCCACGGCAGTAGTTTCCTGTTGAAGGCCATACTGCGCGATGATGGATCGGATCGAATTGCCCGGTCACCAGTCGTGGCACCAGGCAGCCGTAGGCCGCCAGCACTTTGTGTGCGTTGATCAACGGAAACTTGTTACCCAGTGCCAGCACGATACGCGCCTTGACGCCGGTCAGTTCGGGCGGCAGCTCGATATGCTCGGGCACATCGGTCAGGCCGGTTCGCTGATCGTCATTGAACCAATGAACCCGGAACAGATTGAGCGGATGCGGGCTGTCAGGATTTACATCCTTGAGCTTTTCGCGGATGGACGCAGGAATGGTCGAGGGGTCTTTGAGTTGGCCAATGGTGGGTAGAAGAACGCCAGCTTCACGAAAGCGAGCGACGGTATTTTTATACACAGTAGGATCAACCACTGAACGTTCAAGGCCAAGACGTGCCATTTCACTACCCCTTCGAATTAATTTATTAAACTGATACCGCTTTGAAAAATGCGGCGCTTGCCATGCCAACCGGCACAATCGTCCGCCTGCTTCAGGCTATTGGATGACGGCATGGCTTTGTACGACTTGTTTTCCTTCGGTTAAAATTACCGAAACGGTTTCCCCAAACAGCACAGCCCGAGATGCTCGGCAACGTGGTGCTCGCCTCTGGCACAGCCAGTGGGATTCGGCCTCGATCACGACTATATGCGCAAGCATTTTTCATGCCATTTCCCCATATCATTTTGGAGGTCCCATGCATACCTTGTTGATAAAAAACGCCCACACCGTTGCCACGTTAAACGACGCGTCCTGCGAGTTACGTAATGCCTCGATCTATATCCGCGGACACCGGATCGAGTTTATCGGCGAGGCTGCGGACTTACCTCCGGAAGCATTGCAGGCGGACGAAATCATCGACGCGCGACGTCACCTGGTTACACCCGGGCTGATCAACACCCACCACCACATGTCTCAGTCGCTTACGCGTGCGATACCTTCAGTTCAAAACGCCGAGCTTTTCAGTTGGCTGCGCGGGCTGTATCCCATTTGGGCAGGCCTCACGCCGGAGATGGTCCATGTCAGCACCCAGGTAGCCATGGCTGAATTGCTGCTGAGCGGCTGCACGACCAGCAGCGATCACCTTTACATCTACCCCAACGGCGTGCGGCTGGACGACAGCATCGAAGCGGCGGGCGAAATCGGCATGCGCTTTACGGCCAGCCGGGGCAGCATGAGCGTCGGCCAAAGCCAGGGTGGTCTACCTCCCGACCGGGTCGTGGAACGCGAGGATTTCATCCTAAAAGATACTCAACGCCTAATCGAGCGCTACCACGATGCCGCTCATGGAGCCATGGTGAATGTGGCGGTAGCGCCTTGCAGTCCTTTCAGTGTCAGCCGCGACCTGATGCGCGAATCGGCCCTGCTGGCACGCCGCTATGGCGTTCGCCTGCATACCCACCTAGCCGAAAACGACCACGATATCGCGTATTCCAGAGAGAAATTCGGCTGCACACCGACACAGTACGCGCAAGACCTCGGCTGGCTCGGACACGACGTCTGGCACGCTCACTGCGTCAAGCTGGACGATGAAGGTATCGGGCTGTTTGCCGCCACCCATACCGGCGTGGCCCACTGCCCGTGCAGCAATATGCGGCTGGCCAGCGGCATCGCGCCGATTCGCCGTATGCTCGATGCCGGCGTACCCGTAGGACTGGGCGTGGACGGCAGCGCCAGCAACGATGCGGCCCACATGGTCAATGAGGCACGTCAGGCCCTTCTGCTCGCTCGTGTTGGCCGCGCCATGCAGCCACCGGAACAGCGGGATGGAAGGACGGTTTACGGCTGTGACTTGGGGCCTGCCGAGATGACCGCGCGCGACGCCCTTAATGTAGCCACGCGCGGTGGCGCACAAGTGCTTGGCCGCGCTGACATCGGTCAGCTGGCGGTTGGCATGTGCGCCGATCTCGCGCTATTTGGCCTGGACACGCTGGGGTTTGCCGGCGGTGCCGTGCATGACCCGGTTGGCAGCCTGCTGTTGTGTGCCAGTCCGATGGCGGACTACACCATCGTCAACGGCAGGATCGTCGTACGTAAAGGCCAGTTGGCGACGCTGGATTTGGGACCGCTGCTGGAGCGACACAATGCACTGGCGATTCAGCTGGTTGAGAAATCTTTATCAAATTGATAGAGAAATATGATTTGGCGTATCAAATAGAAAATGCCACCGGACCGGGCAATCTGCCTCGGCCGGGTGGCATCAAACCTTAAAAAATCGAACGATTACTTCGCGCCTGGGACTTTACCTTCCACACCCTTGACGAAGAAGTTGATGCCGCCGAGGAATTTGTCGTCGGCGACCACATCCTTGGCGACCTTTTCCTTGCCAGTATTATCAAGGATCGGGCCTTTCCAGATAGCGAAGCTGCCGTCCGTCAACCCCTTCTTGACTTCGTCGATGCGCGCCTTGGTTTCCGCAGGCACGTCTTCTGCGATGGAAACGAGGTCAATCGCACCTTCTTTCACGCCCCACCAGGCTTGCCCGGTCGTCCACGTGCCTTCCAACACATCTTTGGTCGTCTTGCTGTAGTACGGCAACCAGTTGATCACGGCTGAAGCCAGGTGAGCCTTCGGACCATAGGCCGTCATGTCGGAATCCCAACCAAAGGCCCGAACGCCTTTGTCCTGGGCCGTTTTGAGCACGGCCGGGGAATCGGTGTTCTGGAACAGGACGTCTGCGCCACCGTTTATCAGCGACGTCGCTGCTTCGGTTTCCTTCGGTGGATTGAACCATTCATTAACCCACACAACCTTGGTCTTGATCTTCGGGTTGCTCGATTGGGCGCCCAGCGTGAAGCTGTTGATGTTGCGAACCACCTCAGGAATCGGTACGGAAGCAACAACACCCAGTGTACCGGACTTGGACATCTTGCCCGCAATCACGCCAGCCATGTAGGCGCCTTCGTATGTCCGACTGTCGTAGGTACGCAAGTTTTCAGTGGTCTTGTAGCCGGTGGCGTGCTCGAACTTGACATCTTTGAGATCAGCCGCGACTTTCAGCATCGGCTCCATGTAACCGAACGTGGCACCAAAAATGAGCTTGTTGCCCTGGCTTGCCATGTCACGGAACACACGCTCGGCGTCGGCAGACTCAGGCACACTTTCCACGAAACTGGTCTCGATCTTGTCACCGAACTCCTTTTGGAGGGCCTTGCGAGCGTTGTCATGGGCAAACGTCCAGCCACCGTCGCCAACAGGGCCGATATAGGCAAAAGCGATTTTAAGCGGATCCGGCTTGGGTGGGGTCGGGGCCGGAGCCGGAGCCGGAGCAGCGGCGACGGGTGCCGGCGCGGGTGCGGGAGCAGGTTCTTCCTTCTTGCTGCAACCCATCAATGCGGCGCTTGTCACGACTGTCAGGGCCGCGATTTTCAGCAATGAACGTTTCTTTAAATCGGTCATGTCAATTCCTTCTAAATAAAACGGGTTTAACGGGAAAACAAATGAAACAACAAGAAATCATGAACCTGGATAAAACGGTTTACCCATGGCGGCAGGAATATTAATACGAATCCAGCGCGGATTGCGCGATATAACGGCCAGCACGACAATGGTTGACAAGTAGGGCAGCATGCTCAGAACCTGGCTAGGCATTTCCACCCCCACCCCTTGCAAATGAAACTGAAGCATCGTGACACCACCAAACAAATAGGCCCCGAGCAATACCCGAGCCGGACGCCACGTGGCAAAGGTAGTCAGCGCCAGCGCGATCCAGCCTTTTCCGGCTACCATCCCTTCCACCCACAACGGAGTGTATATGATGGAAAGGTAAGCACCGGCCAATCCACACAGAGCACCACCCATCATGACCGCCCCCATGCGAATCCAGCGTACGGGATAACCCAACGCGTGGGCAGACTCAGGACTTTCGCCGACGCTGCGCAGAATCAGTCCGGCACGGGTTCGGTAAAAAAACCAGATCAACAGCAGCGCAAAAACAACCGTCAAATAGACCAGTGGATGCTGACGGAACATCGCCGGCCCAAACAACGGAATATCAGACAGGTAGGGAATAGCGAAGTTAGGCCGCTCCGGGATTTGTGCCTGCACGTAGTTGATGCCGGCAAACGCGGAGAATCCAGTACCAAAAAGTGTCAGCGCCAGACCGGTCGCGTACTGATTGGTGTTAAGCCAAATCACCAGGCCGCCAAAGACTGCCGCCATCAATGCACCGGTAGCCGCACCGGCGACAAAGCCCATCGCGTCACTCCCTGTATGCACCACGCAGGCGAAACCGGCAATCGCCGCACAGAGCATCATGCCTTCGGCACCCAGATTGACGATACCCGCCTTTTCGTTAATCAATAGGCCAAGCGATGCAATGGCCAAAACGGTACCGGCGTTTAGCGTGGCCGCAACCAGCAATGCATAGGAATCCATTATTTCGCCCCCCCGAGGGCAATCCAGCGCAGTCGGTAATTTACGAGCATGTCACATGCCAGCAAGGAGAACAGCAACAAACCCTGAAAAACCCCGGTTAGTGACTTGGGCAGACCCAGACGCGACTGTGCCAGCTCGCCGCCGATGTAAAACATACTCATCAGCACCGCAGAAAACACCATTCCTACCGGATGCAGCCGCCCCACATAAGCCACGATAATGGCAGCGAATCCGTACCCGGCCGGCACATAAGGAGTCAGTTGGCCAATCGGACCGGCCACCTCCAATGCACCCGCCAAACCAGCCAGACCACCGGAGATCAACAAGGCGGTCCACAACGCACGTCGCGACGAGAAGCCCGCGTAACGTGAGGCCGCCGGGGCTAGTCCGCCCACCTGCTGCGCAAAACCGGAGCGGGTACGAAAGAAAAAGACCCATACAAGTGCCACGCCGACTAACGCAAAAATGATTCCGATGCTCACCCGGGACCCTGCAAACAATCGTGGAATTCTCGTAACTGCATCAAACGTCTTAGTCTGTGGAAAATTGTAGCCAAGCGGGTCCTTCCAGGGCCCAAACACCATGAAGTTAAGCACCTGCACGGCAACATAGACCAGCATCAGGCTGACCAGGATCTCGTTGGCATTGAAGCGGTCGCGCAGAAACGCCGTAATACCAGCCCATAGCATTCCGGCCAGCACGCCTGCCAGCAGTACAGGGACCACAATCCAGGCACCCGTGCCAGGACTCGCCATTAGCGCCACGCCGCTAGCGCCGACGGCACCCAGGATGTACTGTCCCTCCGCGCCGATATTCCAGATATTTGAGCGAAAACACACAGCCAATCCGAGTGCGATCAGCAGTAATGGCGTCGCCTTGACCAGCAGTTCGCCCACCGCGTAGCCAGATTTTATGGGCTCCCAGAAAAAGACCTGCAGGCCTTTTATCGGATCTTTGCCTAGTAAAGAAAACAAAATAATTCCGATAGCAACTGTGCATGCCAGCGCCAACACCGGTGATGCATAGCTCCACATCTGGGAAGGTTGTGAACGCGCTTCGAGCTTAAGCTTATGCATGATGGGCCTCACTCGCTACGGAACTACCCCAAAGACCGCTCATCCACTCACCGATTTTTGCCACCGTCGCCTCCGCGATAGGTATTGAGGGCGACAGTTTTCCTCGCGCGATTACGTACATGCGATCACATATTTCAAATAGTTCGTCTAGTTCTTCGCTTACCACCAACACGGCGCACCCCTTGTCGCGCAAGCGCAGAATTTCTCCGCGAATCTGCGCGGCAGCACCAACGTCGACGCCCCAGGTGGGCTGAGACACAATCAACAACTTTGGATTAGCGTCGATCTCGCGTGCCACGATGTATTTCTGCAAATTGCCGCCGGAAAGGGAGCGTGCCACGGAATTGGGGCCACCCGCCTTGATGTGAAAATGCTCGATCAGTCGCTCGGCATGCGTTGCCAGCCCCTTGACCCGAATCCACCCGCCCGCACAACGCGGCATGGAAATCGATTCCGTGCGTGTCAGCAACAGGTTTTGAGCGAGGCTCAAGGTGGGCACTGCACCGCGCCCCAAGCGCTCTTCTGGAACAAAGTGCAAACCCAGGCCACGCCGCTCCCTGGGACCCAACGCAGAAACGTCTGCTTCGCCCATGCAAAGGCTACCGCGAGGCGAACGTGTATCTTCGCCAGACAAGGCATACAGCAATTCTTTTTGGCCGTTACCGGAGACACCAGCGATGCCCACCACTTCGCCTGCACATACACGCAAATTGATTTCGAGCAAATCAACGCCGAACTGGTCATCTCGCTCCAGGCTGAGGTTCTTGACCGCCATGGTCGTAGCCCCCGCCTTGCATTCATGATGCTCCAGAAGGGGCGGCTCAGCGCCAATCATCATGCGCGAGAGTGACGCATTGGTCTCCTCCTTGGGATTGCACACCCCAGTGACTTTTCCGGCACGCAGAACAGTACAGGCTGTGCACAACTCGCGTATTTCGTGCAATTTGTGACTAATGTATAAAATGCTGCACCCCTCGGAGGACAGTTTTCTGAGCACCAGAAATAGTCTTTCCACCGCCTGCGGCGTGAGCACCGAGGTCGGTTCGTCGAGAATGAGGAGTTCCGGTCGAGTAAGCAGGGCACGGATAATTTCGACGCGCTGTCGCTCGCCGACGCTCAAGGTGTGCACCAACCGCCTGGGATCAATATCCAATCCATATTCGGTTGCCTTGGCCGTGATACTGGCCGTTACATCGGCCAGCGAAGCACGCGCGAGCCCTAGCCACACGTTCTCGGCCACTGTCATCGTATCGAACAGGTTGAAGTGCTGGAAAACCATGCCGATGCCGTTCATTCTGGCTTCTTTGGGATTGCGAATATGCATCACCTGCCCATTGAGCTGGATCTGCCCAGCGTCCGGCATCAGTGAGCCGTAGATGATCTTCATCAACGTCGACTTGCCCGCACCGTTTTCGCCTAATACAGCGTGGATATCTCCGGGCATGACGGTCAAGGAGACATCGCTGTTGGCCACGACATCGGGGAAAGCCTTGGTGATTCCCTTTAGTTCAAGTCTTGGGGTCGCCATACTATTTTTTTCTCACTTTTTAGGACGCCATTTGCGATTTTACATCCTCGCCCCCTCTCGTCGGGTTGTCGAAGATGCCCTGTTTCCCACGCCTGATGATTACCTTCTTCTCCGCGAGCAAAAAATGAGCCATGAGGCAATTTTCCAGCGTTTATAAGCCCGCTATCAGAACGATAATGAATTATCAGCCTCATCACATGGATAGTGGACACGGTTCATTCAAGCCAGAACAGTTCACCCGCCAGTCAGTCTTTGCAATTATCCCCATCGTGGTGCGGGATATACGTCATCGGCACCAAACCAGGGGCGTATTAGTGGTGACTAAATTTGGCCACGACCTCATAATAACCATGGTTATTGTGCATTTGTCGCAAAGCAGGTCGGCATTCTAAGGGTTGGCACCGTTTTTGCGTCTTCCTGGCAAATCGGGGCTGGTCCAGACCCGTGCCGGAAACCACAATCGTCCTTTGGAGAACCCATGAAAAAGCGCCTCTTTCTCAAGACAGCCGCCGCACTCCTTGCCTTAACTGCTTTTGGCAACGTCCATGCCCAGACAGCCATCAAGTTTCAGCTTGACTGGCGATTCGAGGGGCCAGCGGCACTGTTTCTGCAACCGGTAGCCAAAGGCTACTTCAAGGATGCCGGCCTCGATGTCACCGTCGACACCGGCAACGGATCGGGCGGCACAGTCACCCGTGTAGCGTCGGGAACCTACGACATGGGTTTCGCCGATATGGCCGCCCTGATGGAATTCCACGCCAACAACCCGGACGCGCCGAACAAGCCGGTCGCCGTGATGATGGTCTATAACAACACCCCGGCCGCCGTACTCGCGCTCAAGAAATCGGGCATTGCCAAGCCGACCGACCTGAACGGCAAGAAACTTGGCGCGCCGGTCTTTGACGCCGGCCGCAAGGCTTTCCCGATTTTCCAGAAAAACAACAGCGTTGCCAATGTCGCCTGGACCTCGATGGATCCGCCGCTGCGTGAAACCATGCTGGCGCGCGGCGACGTCGACGCCATCACCGGCTTCTCGTTTACCTCTTTGCTCAATCTGGAAGCGCGCGGGATCAACGCGGCCGACATCGTCATCATGCCGTTCGCCGACTACGGCGTGAAGCTCTACGGAAATGCGATCGTCGCCTCACCCAAGCTGATCAAGGAAAACCCGGCTGCTGTCAAGGCCTTCCTCTTGGCTTTTGCCAAGGGAGCCAAGGACGTCATGGCCAACCCGGTAGCCGCCATCGAGTCGGTCAAGGCGCGCGATGGCTTGATCAACGTACCGCTCGAAACGCGTCGCCTGCAGCTGGCCATCGACTCGGTGATCGCCAGCCCCGATGCACGCAAGGAAGGTTTCGGCCAGATCAATCCCGGTCGTATGAGCCTGATGGCCAGCCAGGTATCGGATACCTACGAGACAAAGAACCGCGTGAACCCGACCACGGTATGGGACGGCTCCATGCTGCCCTCGGCCGCTGAGTTGAACGTGCTGCCACCCGCCAAGAAGTAAGCCCCAACCGTTCTGACCCAGGCCAGCCCCGACGGCTGGCCTTTTTTCAGAGAACCCCCATGCCAGTCGCTTCAGTCCATGCCGCCGCCAGTGACGACACCTTCGTCGATTTTGAAAACGTCTGGCTCGCCTACAACGACGAGTTGTTAGCCAGCAATACCTTCGCCGTCGAGGACATCAATCTCAAGATCAAACAGGGCGAGTTCATCGCTATCGTTGGCCCATCGGGTTGTGGCAAGTCGACCTTCATGAAATTGACCACCGGGCTCAAAATGCCGAGCAAGGGCAAGGTCCGAATTGACGGCCAGCCGGTCACCGGCCCGCTGAAGATTTCAGGAATGGCGTTTCAGGCCCCCTCACTACTTCCCTGGCGCAGCACACTGGACAACGTGTTGCTACCGCTGGAGATCGTCGAACCCTTTCGCAGTCAATTCAAGGATCGCCGCAAGGAATTCGAGGAGCGCGCGAATAATCTGCTGACCAGCGTCGGCCTGGGCGGCTTGGGAAGCAAGTTTCCCTGGGAGCTCTCGGGCGGCATGCAGCAACGCGCCAGCATCTGTCGCGCGCTCATTCATGAGCCGAAGATGTTGCTGCTCGACGAACCTTTTGCCGCGCTTGACGCCTTCACCCGCGAGGAGTTGTGGTGCATCCTGCGCGACCTCTGGGAGGCGCAGCGATTCAACGTCATTCTGGTCACCCACGACCTGCGCGAATCGGTTTTCCTGGCCGATACGGTGTATTGCATGAGCCGCAGCCCAGGACGTTTTGTGGTCAAGCGAGATATCCCGATCCCACGTACGCGCGACCTGGAAGTGACCTACTCCAGAGAGTTCACCGACATCGTGCATGAACTGCGCGGCCGCATCGGCGCCATGCGCAAAGCCGGTGTGGATCTCGCTCAATAATCACCGGAGCCTCCATGAACAATAAACAACTCGAACGCTGGTCCCCGGCCCTGCTCCTGCTGGCAATCATCGTCATCTGGGAAGTCATCATTCGAGTCTTCGGGGTTTCGGAGTTCATTTTCCCCAGCCCGTCCCGCATCTGGGAACAAACGATGCAGCACAAAGCCATCATCCTCAGTCACGCCTGGCGTACCTTCTGGGTCACCATGGCCGGCTTTGGCATCGCCATCGTGGTCGGCGTCCTGCTCGGCTTCCTGATCGGCAGTTCGCGTCTGGCTTACGCCGCCGTCTATCCGCTGATGACTGCCTTCAACGCGCTGCCAAAAGCCGCCTTTGTGCCCATCCTGGTGGTCTGGTTCGGCATCGGCGTGGGGCCTGCCGTTTTGACGGCCTTCCTGATTTCGTTCTTCCCGATCATGGTCAACATCGCCACCGGCCTGGCCACACTGGAACCCGAGCTGGAAGACGTGCTGCGCGTGCTCGGTGCCAAACGCTGGGACGTGCTGACCAAGGTCGGCCTGCCGCGTTCCATGCCTTACTTTTTCGGCTCGCTCAAGGTTTCCATCACGCTGGCCTTTGTCGGCACCACGGTTTCGGAAATGACCGCCTCCAACGAAGGCATCGGCTACCTGCTGATCTCGGCGGGTTCATCCATGCAGATGGGTCTTGCTTTCAGCGGCCTGCTCGTGGTCGGTGCCATGGCCATGGCCATGTATGAACTGTTCAGCTACATTGAGAAACACACCACCGGCTGGGCGCACCGCAGCACGCAACGCGGCTCATAAGGATATCGCCTGCAGGTCAATGAATACGGGCATCTTCAATAGCGATGCCCTGGAAGCCACTATCCATGCGGCTTCCAGGGCATCTTCTTTTGATCTGAATCAGCGATTCTTCTTGATCGGCGGAACAAACTTGTAGTCGATGTCCCAGGGGAAGTAGATCCACTTGTCCTGGTTGAATTCCTTGACGCACAGGTCGACGATCTCGCGCCCCATCGGTTTGGCGTACAGGGTAGCGAAGTAGGCCTTGGGCAGCAGTTTGCGGATCACGCGGGCGGTGTTTCCGGTGTCGACGAGATCGTCGATCAGCAGATAGCCTTCGCCGTCGTGATCGACGCCCTTGAGAATCTTTACCGCCGAGCGCGTGGTCTGGGCACCTTCTTCCGCAGATTCCTCGTAGCTGGCAGCGCAAATGGTATCGAGCAGGCGGATTTCCAGTTCGCGGGCGACCAGCGCGGCCGGAATCATCCCGCCCCGGGCGATGGCGATGATGCCCTTGAACGGCCCTTTCTCCATCAATGAGTGACAAAGCAAGCGTGTGTCGCGGTGCAGTTCGGGCCAGGAGATGACGATATCGTCCCGGTAAGGGCTGGTTGGCGAAGAATCCATGCCGTGTTCCTCAGTAAATATGAATGACTCGCATTATAGTAGGAGCCGTCGAGGAGCCAAAATCCGATTTTCCTCGCAAACAAAAAAGCCCCGCCAGCCCAGGCTGGCGGGGCGCTTCGTTTCCAAAAAGTTTAGGCCGGGGCAGAACTGCGAATCAAGTGATCGAACGCTCCGAGCGAGGCCTTGGCCCCTTCGCCCATGGCGATGATGATCTGCTTGAAGGGTACGGTGGTGCAGTCTCCGGCGGCGAAGACGCCGGGCAGCGAGGTCTGGCCGCGTGCATCGACTTCGATTTCGCCGCGTGGCGAGAGGGCAAGTGTGCCCTTGAGCCAGTCGGTATTCGGCAACAGACCGATCTGCACGAAAATGCCTTCGAGCAGGACGGTGTGTACTTCATTGCTCGCCCGATCCTTATAGCGCAGACCGTTCACCTTTTCGCCATCGCCTGTCGCTTCGGTGGTCAGGGCGTTGGTAATGACCTTGACGTTGGGCAGGCTGAACAGTTTCTTCTGCAACACGGCGTCGGCGCGCAGCACCGTGTCGAACTCAATGAGCGTGACGTGGGCGACGACGCCGGCCAGATCAATCGCCGCTTCGACGCCTGAATTGCCGCCACCGATCACCGCCACGCGCTTGCCCTTGAACAGCGGGCCGTCGCAGTGCGGGCAGTAGGCGACACCGCGACCGCGATAGTCCTTTTCGCCCGGAACATTCATTTCGCGCCAGCGCGCGCCGGTGGAAATAATCACCGACTTGCTCTTGAGTACCGCGCCGCTGGTTAGCCGGATTTCCGTCAGACCATCAGTCCCCTGCACCAGCGCATCGGCGCGCTGCAGATTCATGATATCGACGTCGTACTCCTTGACGTGCTGCTCAAGCCCGGCGGCCAGTTTCGGCCCGTCGGTTTCCTTGACGGAGATAAAGTTCTCGATGGCCAGCGTATCGAGCACCTGACCGCCAAAGCGCTCGGCGACGACGCCGGTTTTTACACCCTTGCGCGCCGCATAGATCGCCGCTGCCGAGCCGGCCGGACCACCACCAACGATGAGGACGTCGAAGGTTTCCTTGGCGGCGAGCTTTTCTGCTTCCCGCGCAAGAGCACCGGTGTCGATTTTGGCGATGATTTCTTCAAGCGTCATGCGGCCCTGACCAAAAGGCTCGCCGTTCAGATACACCGTCGGTACGGCCATGATCTTGCGTTCATTGACTTCGCTCTGGAAGACCGCGCCGTCGATCATGGTGTGGCTGATGCCGGGATTGAGCACGGCCATCAGGTTGAGGGCCTGCACCACGTCCGGGCAGTTGTGACAGGTCAGCGAAATGAAGGTCTCGAACTTGAAGGTACCGGGAATGGCTTTGATCTGCTCGATCAGCTCGGCCTCAACCTTGGGCGGATGGCCGCCGGTCTGCAAGAGAGCCAGCACCAGCGAGGTGAATTCGTGGCCCATCGGAATGCCGGCAAAGGTAATGCGTGGAGCTACGCCCGGACGGGCCACAGCGAATGAAGGTTTGCGCGCATCGCCGCTGTCATTGCGCACGCTGACCTTGTCGGAAAGCGTGGCGATGTCGTCGAGCAATTCGCCCATTTCCTTTGCCTTGTCGCTGGTGTCGAGTGAAGCGACCAGTTCAATAGGCTGCTGAAGGCGCTCAAGATAAGCCTTGAGCTGGGTCTTGATGGTGTTGTCGAGCATGTTGTTCTCCCAATTTCGAATTCTGGACTGGCCACGAAGGGTTTCCCCTTCGTGGTTTTTCGACTGGCCTTAAATCTTTCCGACCAGATCAAGTGACGGGGCCAGCGTGGCATCGCCTTCCTTCCACTTGGCCGGGCAGACTTCGCCAGGGTGCGACGCAACGTACTGGGCCGCCTTGACCTTGCGCAGCAGCTCGGAAGCATCGCGACCGATTCCGCCCGCGTTGATCTCGACGATCTGGATCTTGCCCTCCGGGTCGATTACGAAGGTGCCGCGATCCGCCAGGCCAGCCTCTTCGATCATCACACCGAAGTTGCGGGTGATCGTTCCCGTCGGATCGCCGACCATGACGTACTCGATCTTGCGAATGGTGTCCGAGGTGTCGTGCCAGGCCTTGTGCGTGAAGTGGGTGTCGGTCGACACGCTGTATATCTCTACGCCCAATTTTTTGAATTCGGCGTAGTTGTCGGCCAAGTCGCCCAGTTCGGTCGGGCAAACGAAGGTGAAGTCAGCCGGGTAAAAGAAGACGACGGACCATTTACCGCGCAAATCAGCGTCCGATACCGGAACGAATTTGCCGGCGTGGAAAGCGGTGGTGTTGAAGGGAAGAACTTCGCTATTGATCAGTGATTTCATGGTGAGACTCCTTTGGTGTTTCAGTGGATAAAGTGAAGCGACAGATGAATGGTAGCGACGCTGGCACAATGAATCAAATTGATTGTTTTTATAATATCAATAGCCTAAAACTATTGAAGAATCAGTCCAGCCTCTCCATGCCAAGTGCTACAATCAATTTCCATTTGGGTTAAATGGACAACGATGACGGTAAGCGCGTCTCGACGCGCAAGGGTATCGAAAGGATTCTGTGAGCGAACCAGATACACGCCCAACTACCCGTAACCGATGGTTTAAAGCCATCTCGGCCAGCGAGCTGACCCAGCGTCTGCATGAAAAAACAATGGCCGTTGGCTTTGCCCTCGCGGCGACCGTGCTGGTTTTTTTGGTCGCTATTGTTTCGACCGAGACGATTCTCCACTTTCGAGCCGCTGAGGCCACGTCACAAAAAGCGAGTGCGGCACTGGCGTTTGCATCGGAACTGCGCGCGCGGACGGATCGTGAACTCAATTCGGCGCTTTACCTTGGCAGCGGCATCGTCGGTTATCTGACCGCTCGCAACGACTCTACGGACAGGGATGAGTTAAAGCGCGTTCTGGCGGCCGTTTACAGCTACGGTCCGCACATCAGGAATCTTGCTGTAGCGATCGGATACAAGGTTGCCGAGGTTTGTCCACTCGTCGGAAACGAGGCCTTGATTGGCCGCGATTACCGGGACTTACCGGCGCAATGGCCCTCCGTTCGGCGCGCAATCGAAAGTCGAGCAGTAGTATTGACCGGCCCGGTGAAGCTGGTTCAGGGTGGGACGGGCCTGATTTATCGACGGCCGATTTTCATCGACGATCAATACTGGGGACTATTGTCGACGGTCATCGACATCCCATCCCTTCTCGATGCCGCGCTCAAAGGACTGGACAACGAGCGCTTCGAGTTTGCCATCCGTACCGAGGAGCAGGGCAGTGCGGAGGATGGAATGCTATGGGGAAGCCCGGCCTTGCTCGCTGACGCAGACGCCGTTCAGCTCGAAGCTCCGATGCCAAACGGTCGCTGGATCTATGCAGTGCGTACGACCGGGGCAGCTAACCACGCGCTAACCTGGTCAATTCGTGGTATGGGCTGGGTGATCGCGATCCTGGCCGGCTGGAGCGTTGTCACCGTCTTACGCCAGCGGCGCGAACTATCGCGCCAAGCCGGCTTTGATCCTCTGACCAGTCTGCCCAACCGGCGGCTGTTCGATGATCGACTGGAGCAGAGCTTGCGCCGCCGCCAACGCAACGGGGTCGGGCAGATCGCTATCGTTTTCATCGACCTGAACGATTTCAAGTCAATCAACGATCTTTACGGTCACCGGGCTGGTGATCTGGTCCTGCAAGTAGTCGCCACACGCATCCGCGAAGAGGTTCGACTCGGCGACACGGTATCGCGCTGGGCTGGCGACGAATACGTCCTGATTATTGAAGACACAAGTGCCGAACTCGTGACGCTCCTGATCGAACGCCTGCGCAAGCAGATGGAAAAGCCTTTCAATGTCGAAGGTCTCAATTTGAACATCGGCGCAGCCTTTGGTGCCGCCTGTTATCCCGGCGACGCCACGACGACTGAAGCGATGCTGGATCTGGCCGACAAGCGCATGTATCGGAACAAGGCCGAAGCCAAAGGTCACGGCGGAATGCGCTGATTCCTCACCCGATTCTTGCCAGAAGTCATCGCCGAGACCTTCACAAACGCGACGGCTATCGCTGCCCTCGGTTACAATAGCGGCCTTTCAAATCAATGACTTTCCCCGAGGTTTCTTAGTGCTCGTCGCCGCCAACATCACCATGCAGTTCGGGGCCAAGCCCCTTTTTGAAAACGTCTCGGTCAAGTTCGGCGAGGGCTATCGCTATGGCCTGATCGGTGCCAACGGCTCCGGCAAATCGACCTTCATGAAGATCATCGCCGGCGAACTGGAAGCCTCGGCCGGCAATATCTCGAAAGACTCCCACGAGCGCATGGCTTACCTGCGCCAGGACCAGTTTGCCTTTGAAGATCAGCGCGTGATCGACGTGGTGATGATGGGCCACGAGCAGATGTGGGCCTGCATGCAGGAAAAAGACGCCATCTACGCCAATCTGGAAGCCACCGAAGAGGACTACCTGCACGCGGCAGAGTTGGAACACCACTACGCCGAATACGGCGGCTATACCGCCGAAGCGCGTGCTGGCGAGTTGCTGCTGGGCGTCGGCATTCCATCCGCACAGCATTTCGGACCGATGAGCGAAGTGGCACCGGGCTGGAAGCTGCGCGTACTGCTGACGCAGGCACTGTTTTCCAATCCGGATATCCTGCTGCTCGACGAACCAACCAACAACCTCGATATCGCAACTATCCGCTGGCTGGAAAACGTGCTCAACGAGCGCAACAGCACGATGATCATCATCTCTCACGACCGCCACTTTCTGAACCAAGTGTGTACGCACATGGCCGATCTGGACTACGGCAAGATCACGATTTATCCGGGCACTTACGACGACTTCATGGAAGCCTCGTCAATGGCGCGCCAGCAACAGAAGAACGCCAACGACCGAGCCAAGGAACGCATCTCCGAGTTGCAGGATTTCGTGCGCCGCTTCTCGGCCAACAAGTCCAAGGCCAAGCAGGCCACCTCGCGCGTCAAGCTGATCGAAAAGCTGCGGCCGGAAGACGTCAAACCGTCCTCGCGCCAGTACCCGTGGATTCGTTTCGACTACGACGAGAAGGAAAAACTGCACCGTCAAGCGGTGGAAATCGAGAAGCTCAACTTCGCCTACCCGGGCAGCGAACGCAAGATCTTCAAAAACTTCGACTTCACGCTCAATGCCGGCGACCGCGTCGCGGTGATCGGCGAAAACGGCGTCGGAAAATCGACTTTTCTCAAACTGCTGATGGGCGAATTGCAGCCGCAATTCGGAGCCGTCAAATGGACGGAGAAAGCGCGGCGCGGTTACTACGCGCAGGATCACGCCGACGACTTCAAGAGCGACACCAATCTCACCGACTGGATCGCGGACTTTGCGCGTAGCAATGCCGGAGAAGGCGAGGATCTGGAAACACTGATTCGCGGTACGCTTGGGCGGCTGTTGTTCTCCGG
>JBBQAT010000007.1:0-61090 GCA_038316625.1 Burkholderiales bacterium | reverse complement strand
AGCCCTGATCGTGAATCCGGCGCTGGCCGGAAAACGGAGTTGGGTCGGGGTAGAATTCTCCATGGGCGGTCTCGTTTAGGCTTCTTACGAAGCGTTATTGGCGTAACCCAAATTATATCAATGGGTTAAACGAGATTCGCCTGCTTTTGTGAAAAATTTGGGTTAGGTGATCTTGTGGGACTTGAGCTGGTTTTCGTCAAGAATCCGCCAGACCGTGCTTTTGCCTGCGCCGGCCAGCCGTGGGAAACCGGCCTGCACGGCATGCTCAGCTACGTAGCGGGCCAACGCCGAGATGCTCCACAATTCCGCCGCCAGATCGAGTTCCTTCGGCTTGATGCACGCCACGCTGACCACCCAAGCTTTGGCGTCCTCGGTGATTTCGGGGGCGTAGGGGCGGTGGTAAGTATCTTTCAGCCCCGCTTGAACGCCTGCCGCAAGCGCCTTGTCGATGCATTTGTAAATCATCGGGCGACTTACACCCAACTGTCTCTGGATATCACTGATCGACGTGCCCTGTGCGTACTTGAGCAGCACACCGGCGCGCTCCACCTCACGCACCGCTGCCGTTCGTGAGGCAGCCAGATCCGACAATTTAGCCCGTTGTTCCTCCGACATGACCAGTGCCGCTCGCCCACTCTTTCTTCCCATGATTGCCTCCTGTTGAACTCGTAGGGGAATCATGACAAGTAAAGGACATGTTGTAAATATATTAACGGAACGTTCTACTAGTAGTCAGTCACGGAGAAATCAACGTATAGCAACCGTCATTCCGGCGAAAGCCGGAATCCAGTAGCGCACCACTGGATTCCGGGTCAAGCCCGGAATGACGGCGTTTTTTATCTACTCGTTTCAACATGACTGCCTACTAGCAGGCCGTCATGTTGAAACGCGTAGATGCCCCCTGGATTCCGGCTTTCGCCGGAATGGCGGTTACGACACGTTGAGTTCTCCGTGAGTACCTGCTAGTAGCGTCCGGGGTCCTTAACCATGAGGCAGCCCTGCAGTTGCGAGGACAGTTTTTCGTTGAACCATTTGACCGTCCCCTCTTTCGTAACCCCCCCTGCAGGGTCGTTAAAATAGACTCAGTCCTTAGCCACGCCCGTAAGAACAATGATGTGGCCGACGCCAAACCAGAATCCCGCGCACCAGACCGGGCCTCCGCCTTGAGATAACTGATCAAATCAGCCTCTGAATGGCAGTTCTTTACCGGCAGTCGGTAGAGGCCGATTTTGCTGGCCAGCGTAATGAACATCGCCGGACCGATGCCTCGGGTATCCGCAACGTCATAACTGCTGGCCACCGTTTTCATCGGCCCCGCCCCCTTGCCGTTCTGCTGCCAGTAAAGCCAGATCATGTAGGCGCTGGCTGGTATGCCAGCAACAGTTGGCTTTCTCTTGCGCAATGTGTGGAACATCAAGATTGATAGCGGGCATCGCGTACTCCTTCTGCTTCAAGAATTGGAAAGGGTATGGCAGCACGTCTGAACGCAGAAAACCGGCACACAGCAAGCGCGCCAGCTATCCGAATGGAATTGTGCGCTCTTGAATAGGAAATTCTCCAGGCACGATCAACGGACAGGCATTGCGCCGCATTCGCCAGGGGAAAGCCCGGCCAAAGCCGCCGGGCATCGGGCTGAAAGGCAATGAATACGGGCCGCTACAAGCCATACGCCTTACAGGCCAATATTCATGCGGGTCTTGCAGAGGCCATGATGGAGATCCGCTTATCTATTGCCCTGCAGGCAGACTGTCGAAATCCTTCACCAACTGCACCACGCTGCCGATGACGATCAGCGCTGGCGGCTTGACCTTGTTTACGCGTGCAGTTTCCGGCAATCCCGCCAGGGTTGTCGGATAAATCTGCTGGCTCGGCCAAGTGGCGCGGTAGATCAGGGCGGCGGGGGTGTCGCCCGACAGGCCGGCCTCTTGCAGTTGGGTTGAAATGGCTTCCAGCCCGGTAATGCCCATATAGATAACGATGGTCTGGTTACCGTGCGCCAGCGACGCCCAGTTGAGTTCGACACTGTGATCCTTGAGGTGGCCGGTAACGAAAACGCAGCTTTGTGCATGGTCGCGGTGCGTGAGCGGGAAACCGAAACTGGCGGCGGCACCGAGCGCGGCGGTGACCCCCGGAACGATCTCGACACCGATTCCGGCGGCGAGCAATACGTCGAGCTCTTCGCCGCCACGCCCGAAAACGAAGGGGTCGCCCCCCTTGAGGCGAACGACAAACTTCCCGGCGAGCGCCTTGTCGACCAGCAACTGGCAGATGTCGTCCTGCGGTAACGTGTGGTTGCCAGCCATCTTGCCGACGAAGATGCGCTCGGCCGTTGGCGAGGCCAGGTCGAGGATGCCGTCGCCGACCAGGTTGTCGTAGATCACCACATCCGCGTCGCGCAGCAAGCGGGCACCCTTGAGGGTGATCAGTTCGGGGTCGCCGGGTCCGGCACCAACGAGGGCGACGCGTCCGACAGTCAGCGGCGGGGTCTGTATCACGGCAAATCTCCTGAAGATTGAAACTCGGTGTAATTCTTACGCTGAAACGCTCTCGCTGGCCTCTTCCTCAAGCACCAGCGGCTCACTCAACACGGCGGCGATGTAATCTTCCGGCAGACGATACAGCTTCGCCAATTCCACCGCACTCTTGCCGCTGGCGTGAATGGCCACCAGCCAACCGTTGAGCCCGGTTGATAGCGAATGCCCGGCCTTTTCTCCCGCGCGCGCGCCGCTGCTTCCAACCTCAACATCGTACTTGTTGGCATAACCGCGCGGGGTGATCATCAGCCCGTGCTTGACGAAGGTGTTGGAGTTGCCAATCAGTACCGTCGTCAGCATGCCGATGTCGGCTTCGCCCATCTTTTCCAGCGTGGTGAATTCGATACGCTGTTTCGGACGATACGCCGACTTGACGATGGCCACTGGCGTTTGCGGATCGCGGTGACGCAGGAAGATACGCTGCGCCTCCTCGATCTGGCGCGTACGACGACCGCTTTTCGGGTTGTAAAGGGCAACGACGAAATCGGCATAGGCCACCGCGTCGAGACGACGGGCGATGGTCGGCCATGGGGTGAGCAGGTCGGACAGCGAGATGGCGCAGAAATCATGCGTGAGCGGCGCGCCGACCAGCGCGGCGCAGGTGTTGAGCGCCGAGGCACCGGGAACGATCTCGACTTCAATACCCGAATCCGGCGTCCAGCCGGCCTGAAACAGCACTTCGAAGGTCGGCCCGGCCATGCCGTAAACGCCGGCGTCACCGGAGGAGACCAGCGCCACCTTCTTGCCCTGCTTGGCGCGTTCGTAAGCTTCAAGGGCGCGGTCAAGTTCTTCGGTCATTGCTTTCTTGATGACTTCCTTGCCATCGAGCAAATCCTTGACCAGGCGGATGTAGGTGGCGTAGCCGATCACCGTGTCGGCTTCGGCAATCGCCGAGCGGGCGCGAGCGGTCAGGTAATCGTGGCTGCCTGGGCCGAGGCCGACGAGCATGATCTTTCCGGTTTTCGTAGGGCTGGTTGGGGTCATTCTTCAATCCTTGCGATGGAGACGGTGGCGTTGCGCCCGTCCGGGCCGCGCAACTTGTATTTTTCGATGATCAGTTGGGTTTTGTCGACGCCGCCTATCAGCAGTGCCGCCGCTTCGGAGACGGATGGTGTGCCGGTGTGCTTGCGCACGGTTTCCGAGGGATTGAGCACGTCGACGGTGGCCAGTTCGGCGGCCGCGTAGAAGTGGATCGTCCAGCCGTGCTTTTGGGCGGCCTGAAGAAGCCCGTATTCATTGGCTTTCAGGTCGATGCTGGCGACGCGGTGCACCTCGGCCAATTGCGCGCCACTGCGGGCCAAGGCCTCGGCAATGGCTTGTTCGATGGTGGCGGCCGGCGTTCCCCGGTCGCAGCCCAGGCCGAGCGCCAGCTTCATGCGGACGCTCCCGGTCGATACGTTACGCAGCGGCCGGCGAATTTGGCTGCGATGTCAGTCGGCATTTCGCGCTGGCTGATCCACAGCACGGCGGCGAAGCGTTCGGCGTCGACCTCTTCAAGCCGTTCGAACAGGCTGAGATTGGCGGGCAGCGGCAGCGGACGGCCATTGGCGTGATTGACCCACCAGTCCCGGCGACCCGCTTCCTGAACCAGCGCCACCGGCTCGTCGTTCACGACCGCTGCACTGGCGCGGACGAGATTCTCGTGGCTCGCTTCGATGGTCCAGCCCAGTTCGCGCCCGAGCAGATCGACGGCCAATGTCTGGCGCACATCGGAGGCGGTGGTCAGCACCGGAATCGCGCCCAGGGCCGTGGCCAACTGTCCGGCCAGGGCATTGGCACCGCCGAGGTGGCCGGAGAGGATGGGGATGACGAATTTTGCGGCTTCGTCGATGACGACGACGGCCGGGTCGGTTTCCTTGCCGCCCAGGTGCGGGGCGATCAGGCGAACGACGGCACCGATCGAGACGATGGCGACGATGCCGTCGAAGGCAGCGAACAGCGCCGGAATCTGATCACCGGTTTTGCCGGGGTAGCAGGTCGCGTGATCGGGTGCGGCAGACTCCGCTTCCGCACGAAACTTCTCCGGTGCAAAGAGCTGCGTGCCGGGGAGCGCCGCGACGACGCGTCCACCGAGCACGATGCCGTGGCGGGTAATGGCGACGACGGCAGTTTTCTGCGCGGGGCGCGCTTGGACTTTCGTTGGCACCGGAGCCGCCTGCGTACGCGCTGCACGCAGCGACGCGACGAGTCCCGGAACCGGCTTTGCCGGCGCGGCGTGCTCCACGCCTGCGGCTGGCTCGGCCAGCTGCACGGCCGCTTCGCGGATGCTTTTCAGGCGATCACGCATGCGCGCTTGCGTCCTTGCGCTGCCTACAGCCACGCCGCAGTTCGCCGCGCTCGCGCTTGGGGTTCTGCACCAGCATCAGCGACAGGTAATTGACCTTTTCGCCTTTCAGGCTGGCCACGTTGCGCACGATGCGTTCGTCGGGCGAACCAACTTTTTCGATGAAGCAACTGGTCGCCAGCAGGCCACGGCGCTCCAGCAGGTCGATCACTTCATCCATCAGCGGCTTGACCTTGAGCAGGACCAGTGTATCGAACTCGTCGAGCAGGTGGTCGATGACGCCAACACCGTACGCGGCCGGGATGATGGCCAGGGTTTCGTCTTCCTCGGCCAGCGTCGTCTCGGCGCTGGCGGCGGCCGCTGCAAACGAAGAAACGCCGGGAATGGTCTCGACTTCGAGGGTTTGCCCCTGAGCGGTCACCAGCTCGCGCACGACACGAGCGAGGTGACCGAAGGTGGCGAAGGTCGAGGCATCGCCTTCGACCAGGAAGACCAGATCGCGCCCGTCGGCGAGCAGTTCGACGGTGCGCGCTGCGGCGTTGGCCCAGGCCTTGAGCAGGATGTCCGCGTCGCGCGTCATCGGGAAGACGAGTTCCTCGGCGTCTTCGGGTACGGCCAGCCCGCCGCGCTCGACGATGGACAGGGCATAGGATGATTCCTCGGCCTTTTTCACCGGGTACAGCCAGCGCGCGCCGGATTGCAGCACGGCCCAACTGCGCCGGGTAATCAGTTCAGGGTCACCGGGGCCGAGTGAAGCCCCGATCAGTTTTCCGTAGGGTTTGATCATGGGTTCTTAACCTCTTTTGACGCAGAGAGCGCAGAGACGCAGAGTCCGCAGAGAAAAACATTCTTATGCTTTTGCCCTTCTCCGCGTTCTCCGCGTCTCTGCGCTCTCTGCGTTGAATGCGGTGCGTTTTTCATGTTTTGTCCTTATGCGCGGTAACAATCCACACCGGGTTTTGCGCAGCCATCCGGTGCATGTCGAGAATCGGCTGGCTGCGGCTGGCCTGCAGCTGGACGACGTCCCAGCTGGCACCGTTAGCCGTCAGTTCATGGGTGGCTGTGGCCAGATTTTCCAGTGTGACGAAGTTCATCACCAGCCTGCCTTCAGGTTTGAGGCGGTCGAGTATCAGGCGGATCAGCCCGGCCAGTTCGCCGCCTGAGCCGCCGATGAAGACGGCGTCGGGATCGGGCCAGCGGTCGAGGTGGCTCGGTGCCTTGCCTTCGTTCAGTGTGTAATTGCTGATCTTGAAGCGAGCGGCGTTGGCGCGCGCGTTGGCGGCATCGCCTTCGTTTTTTTCGATAGCCCAGACGTGACCGTGCGGCGCGAGGCGTGCGGCTTCCAGACCGACCGAGCCGGAACCGGCTCCGATGTCCCAGACGATGGCGTCCGGTGCGAGGCGCAGCTTGGCCAGTGACACGGCCCGCGCTTCCTGCTTGGTGATCAAACCTTTTTCCGGGGTGCGCTGGAGGTACTCGAGGTCTTCAAGGCCGAAAGCAGGTTGGCGCGAGTCGGACTGGCGTTCGATGAGGACAACGTTCGGCTCGGGGAAAGTCATTTGCGCCGCGTCGGCAGCGGTGAGGTCGGGATACAAGGCTTCTTCCGGCAACAGCAAGCGACAGGCGACCGAGAGCTTTACATCATCACCGTAACCTGCCGTGATCAGCGCCCGCGCCAGCCGTGCCGGGCTGTTTTGCGGGCTGGTGAAGGCAGCCACCCGCGGGTACTGGGCGATGGCACGCAGCAGTGGGTAAAGGCCGTGCTCGGGCGTTGCACCGACAAACCAGTCACCCGCATCGGCACTGTGGCAGGAAGCCATCTTCACGTCCTGCCAGGGTTGCTTGAAACGGGCAAAGGCCAATTGCAGCGTGGATACGGCGGGCAGGATTTCGACACCGTCGCGCCCGAGTTTTCCGGTCAGCCAGGAGGCGATACCGTGGCACAGCGGGTCGCCGGTGGCGAGTACCACCACGCGCTGGCCGGCATCGCCAGCGGCCGTTATCCAACCGGGCACTGACGCAAGGACGCCATCCATGTCTTTCAGCGCAGCCGTTGCCGGCAGGGACGGACGGACCAGGTCCAGCGTGCGCCCGGCACCAATCACCACGTCGGCCAATGCGAGACGCTGGTGAGCGGTATCGGACAAACCGGCCCAGCCGTCATCCAGAATGCCGATCAAACAACAGAGTTCAGAGGGCTTCATGATCCTCCACGCGAACAATAAACTGGCCGTCGAAATCGCAGACGTGGACGGTCAGGTGATAGGAACCGGGGTAACAGGATTTGAGGCTGCGAATGGCCTTCCTGGCCAGGGCGCGGTGGAAGCCGACCGTCAAATCCAGCACAGCAAGGCGTTCGGCGGCGAAGCGGGCGGTTTCGGCGGCGCGGATTTCTTCGACCAGATCAGGCGGCGCGCCAACCTCACAGGCGCAATCGGCGAGCAGGTCGCGGTCTATCTCGGCCTTCCAGGCGTGGGTGACAGACAAGCCCTGCCCCATCTTGGTCAGCTTGCCGGCCATCGCGCCAACGTGGACGTGCGCCATCGTGTGCTTGTTGGCGGTGGCAAAGGCGGCCTTGACGAAGTCGCCCATCTGCACGAAACAGGATTCATCGAGTTCCGGCAACTGGCGCATGGCGAACTTCTCGCTGCGCCCGCCGGTGGTGAACACGACGCTGGTTTGCCCCTGACGCGCGGCGACTTCAATGGCCTGCACGACGCTGGCGCGGAAGGCGGCGGTCGAATACGGACGCACGATGCCGGTGGTGCCGAGGATGGAAATGCCGCCAAGAATGCCGAGGCGCGCGTTCAGTGTTTTCTTGGCCATTTCGTCGCCGCCGGGAACGGAGATGGTGACTTCCAGTCCGTCATGGTCGAGCAGTTCGGAAGCGACGGCGCGCACGTTGTCACGGATATTACGCCGGGGAACGGGGTTGATCGCCGGGCCATTTACTTCGAGGCCAAGCCCTTCCTTGGTCACGGTGCCAACACCGGAGCCTCCCCTGAGGACGATTTCACCGGCACTGTCTGGAAGCAGGCGGACATCGGCAGTCAGGTACGCACCGTTCGTGGCATCCGGGTCATCGCCGGCGTCCTTGACGATGGCGGCGTGGGCGGTACGTTCCAGGCCATCGCCTTCGACACGCCCGTCGATCACGGCGAACGTCACCTCCTGGCCGTTGGGCAGGCGACACAGCACGCTCTCCGGCACTTCGCCATTGACCAGGCCGAGCGTCGCCGCGCGTGCCGCCGCCGCCGAGCAGGCACCGGTGGTAAAGCCGGTGCGGTTGCCGCGCTGGCGGCGACCGTCACCCTTGCGAATTTTGGCGAGACTCGTCATTTGAGAGAGTGAACGTGCGAGACGTTTTCACCACCAAGACACCAAGAACACAGAGTTGCACCAAGGAATTCAATTTGGTTCTTTTGGTGAATCTTGGTGTTCTTGGTGCCTTGGTGGTGAAGGGTTTTCGCCGATTCCATCGTGATAGCCTACCGTTTTTGCGCAGCTTCGGCGAGGCCGAGCAGGGCGTGAATAGCAGCAACCACCAGCGTCGAACCGCCCTTGCGGCCGCGAATGGCGACCCAGGGAACGTCATTGACCGTCATCAGCAAATCTTTTGATTCAGCGGCAGAGACGAAGCCGACCGGCATGCCGACGATCAGCGCCGGTTTGGCGCCCTCCTCGCGGATCAGGCGGATGACTTCGATCAGGGCAGTCGGCGCATTGCCGATGCCGACGATCGCTCCGTCAAGCTTGCCTTCGCGGTGTGCCTTGCGCATGGCCTGCACGGCGCGGGTCGTTTCCTCGGCCTTGGCCTGTTCGATCACGTCCGGGTCGGAAATGTAGTGGTGCGTGCTCATGCCGAAGTGTGCCAGACGCGGCTTTGACAAGCCGACGCAGATCATCTCAACATCGGCGACGATGGGCGTGCCGCCCTTGAGTACAGCCGCCAGGCCGGCCTGCATCGCCTCCGGATGAAAGGCGGTCAGGCCGTTGAATTCGAAGTCGGCGTTGGCGTGGATCATGCGGCGCACCAGCGGCCACTGTTCGACGGTGTAATTATGCGCTCCGACCTCGGCGTCGATGATGGCGAACGAGTCGTGCTCGATGGCGCGGCCAGCGGCGGTCAGTTGTTCCGTAATCGTATTGGTCGTCATGGCAGCTCAGAGTTTTTTGTAGGAGCGCAGATTCTCTGCGCGAAGGGTGTTCGATTGCTGACCTGCTGCAATCGCCCAGTAAAACTGGGCTCCTACAGGATGGTCAATGCGCATGGGCGCAGCCACCGGTCGCGGTATGGCTGTGATCAAGCAAATGCTCGGTTTCGGCGGCTGCGCGGTACTTGCAGCCGTCGCATTCGAGCAGGCTGCCGGCCTTCAATTCGCGGCCATCGACCTTGGCGTCGAGCAGATCGAAGACGCCCTGGTCGAAACCGAAATGCGTACCCAGCGCGAAAGCAATCTGCGGGTACTGCTGCTTCAGGCGCTCAACCTGGGCCTTGATGCGCTCCATCAGCACGCCGGTGAACAGATACACCGGCACGATGCAGATCTGCGTCATGCCCAGCTTGATCTGGCGCTGCACGACGATTTCCAGGCGCGGCCAGGTGACGCCGGTAAAGGCCAAGTCCACGAGTTCGTGGTCGTTGGCTTCGAAGATCCAGCGCGCCATGCGTGCCAGTTCACCATTGGCGCCGACGTCCGATGAACCGCGTCCGAGCAGGATGACGCCGGTGGTCTGTGGATCGGGCACGTCGAGCGCCTTCATCAGGCGGTCGAGTTGAGCTTGCAGGACAACCAGGATTTCGCGCCCCATGCCGAGGTGGCGGGTGACGACGAACTCGACTTCTGGATGCCGCAGACGCGCCGTCTCGAGCGCCGCCGGCAGTTCCATCTTGACGTGGCCGGCCGCGTTGAGGATGAAGGGGATCAGCACGACACGCTGCGCCGCCTTGGCGGCGCGGTCGAGGCCATCGTTCAGGAGCACGTCGGCGTGCTCGATGAAGCAGACTTCGATGCGCCAGTCCGGATGTTTTTCTCGCCACTGGCCGGCAAAGCGTTCGATTTCGTCATTGCCCTCGCGATTGCGTGAACCGTGACCAGCGAGCAGGAAGGTCGTTTTGCGTGGGTCAGTCATTACTGTTCTCTGAATGCTTTTCTGATTGATTTACAAGCCCGCGCCGGAAACGGTGCGTGAAGGCGGGGTCGTACAGCTTGGAGCGCACGAGGTCGTCCCAGTCGGCGGCACCTAACGTCGGGCTGGCGACGATCATGGCCTGGCTGCCGATCTTCTCGGCCTGGCACTTCTGTTTGATGTCGGCCAGCGTGCCGCGCACGATCTTTTCCTGTCCCGGCCAGCCGGCCTTCTGCACGACGAGTATTGGCGCGTCCTCTTTCCAGCCGGCGGCGCGCAGGGCTTTCTGCACCTCGTGCAGAAGAGTGATCGAAAGGTAGATGCACAGCGTGCAGTGGTGCGAGGCCAGCGCTTCGAGGTCCTCGCCTTCGGGCATCGGCGTCCGCCCGGCGACGCGGGTGAGGATTACCGTCTGCGTGATTTCGGGCAACGTCAGCGTTTCGCCGGCAGCCGCCATCGAGGCCATCGCCGAGGAGACGCCCGGCACTACCGCCCATTCCACCATAGCCGCAGTCAGCGGCCGGGTCATTTCGATCAACGCGCCATAGAGGCCGGGATCACCGGTCTGCAGGCGGACAACAACGGCGTGATGGCTGGCCTGTTCGAGCAGCCAGGTCGTCATCTCGTCGAGTGTCATGTCCTTCGAATCGCGGATTTCGCAAGCGGCCGGGGCGTGCAAGGTGGCGGCCTGGTCGACCAGCGAACCGGCGTAGAGAATCGCACCGGCCTGTTCGAGCAGCTTGCGTCCCTTGACGGTGATCAGGTCGGGATCGCCGGGGCCGGCACCGACAAACCAGATTTTGCCGGGCATCAGTTCTTGCTCCGAGGGCTTAGCGACATGTTTCGTCCTTTGTTTGATGTATTGAGTCGAGCCGGGCCAGCAGTTCGGCGTGCGTGCGCGGTACGGGCTGTTGCGCGAGCAGGCCCTGCGCGGCGAGGAGGCGATGCAATTCGACGACGGTGGGCAGCGGCAGGCCGAGGGCCGAGAGGGCGTCGCCCCGCTCCGCCAGATCGGCGGCCTCGAGCGAGGCAGTGCACTGGCCGGCGGCCATCAGGTGAAGGTGGTCCGCCCAGCGATAGGCGAAGTCGATGTCGTGGGTGGCCAACAGCAGGGTGATGCCCTGCGCGTGCAGGCCATCGAGCACGGCGAGAAACTCGGTGCGCATCTTGTGATCAAGGCCGGCCATCGGCTCATCGAGCACCAGAAGTTCAGGTTCCATGGCCAGTACGCCGGCAATGCAGACGCGTTTTTTCTGGCCGAAACTGAGGTTGTGTACAGCCTTTTCGGCGCAGTCGGCCATGCCGACTGCAAGCAGCGCCTCGCGGACGCGGCGGCGCACCGTTGGCTCGTCCAGGCCGAGATTGATCGGACCGAAGGAGACGTCTTCCTGAACGCTGGCCGAGAACAACTGGTGGTCCGGGTTCTGGAAGACGAGGCCAACCTGACTGCGCAACTGGCGCAGGCCGCGGCGGCTGTAATCAATGGGTTCGGCGGCATAACGCACGGTACCGGACTGCGGCCGCAGCAGTCCGTTGCAATGCTGGAACAGCGTCGTCTTGCCGGAACCGTTGGCACCGATGAGGGCGTTGCGGCTGCCGCGCTGAATGGCGAGTGAACAGCCGTTGAGGCCGATGCTGCCATCGGGATAGCGGAAGCTGACGTTCTCCAGTTCAAGCAGGGTCATGACAGCACCACGGCCAGGGCGATGAGCAGGCCACCACTTGCGGCGGCAAGGGTACTATCCCGGCCAGCATGGGCGAATGTCGGTTCGAGAAAGCGCAGCGGACCATCGTTGTTGCGTGACTGCGCCGCGACGTGCAGGTCGTGCGCGCGCTGCCATACCTGCACGGTCAGGTTGGCCACCAGGCCACCAAGCGAGCGCAGCGCCAGGCGCGGAGTCGCGTAGCCGAGACGCGCTGATTGCGCAGTCAGGGTGTCGTGCACAGCGTCCGAGAAGACGAACAGCATGCGGTAGCAGAGGACCATGATTTCGAGCAGGACTTCGGGGGTTTTGAGGCGGCGCAGGAGAGCGATCAGGTCGATCAGCGGGGTGGTCAGGACGAGGAATAGCAGCGCGGCCAGCGCTCCGAGCGAACGAGTGCCGACCTCAGCGACCTTTTGCAGGCCTTCCGGCGTCAGGTGAAGTGACAGCGCGCCACTATCGGCATCTCTGCCCAGTGAGAAAGCCAGCGACAGGCAACTCGTGGACAGGAAGAACAAGGCCGGGGCCGCCACCCGCAGATAGCGGCTGACGGTGATGCCGGCACCAACCCAGGTTGCGGTCGCCAGCAGGCCGACGACCGCAGTGGCCGCCAGCGGCGTCCTGGCGACAAAGGACGCGACAATGCCGCTCAGCGCGACAAGAGCTTTGGCGGCCGGGGAAACCCGCCGCCAGCGGTTGGCATAGGCACACTGTTCAATCAGCACGTGGCGGGTTCTCCGTACATGCCTGCGCTTTGATCTGATTTTCTCGCTTCATTCGCTCGCGGGTCACCGAGACGCCGAGGTAATAACCGATGAAACCGGCACCCAGCGCGGCCTGCAGGGCAAACAGCAGGGAGGCGATCTCGCCGCTAGCCGGTTCCACGAGGGGTTTGAACCACGGGGTATAGTTCGGCGCGATCTCGCCAATCAGGGCCATGGCTTTGCCATCGGTGCCGGCAAAGTGTTCAACCGGCCGGCCATGGGCGTCCGGTTGTGGCTTTTGTACCAGCCACAGCGGCAGCGCAGCGAGCAGAACGACGGCGAGCAGCAACAAAAGGTTCTGATGGCGTTTCATGCGCGCAGCTCCGGCGTACTGACGACATTCATGTCTTTCAGTTCCTGCGGGTTGAAGCGTGCCAGGGTGTTGAAGATGACGACGGTCAGCAACCCTTCGCTGATCGCCAGCGGAATCTGGGTGAAGGCGAAGACTCCGGCGAACTTGGCGAAGGACGCGACAAAGCCGCCAGCCGGGTCGGGAAAGGCCCACGCCAGTTGCACGGAGGTCATCACATAGGTCAGAAGATCGGCCAGGCTGGCGGCGATGAAAACGCTGACAGCGAATGAAAGCTTCAATCGACGCGCCAGGCGAAACAGGGCGGTCGCGGCAAACGGGCCAACGATGGCCATCGAGAAGAGATTGGCACCAAGGGTGGTGAGGCCTCCGTGCGCGAGCAGCAGGGCCTGGAAAAGCAAAACAACCAGGCCAATCGGCGCCATTGCGGCCGGGCCGAACAACAGGGCCCCCAGCCCGGTGCCGGTGGGGTGCGAACAGCTGCCAGTGACCGAGGGCAGCTTTAGGGCGGAAAGAACGAAGGTAAAGGCGGCCGCCACACCCAGTAGCATGCGTTGCTCAGGGTTCTCGCGGATGCGCTTTTTGACTGCGCACAGGCCATAGACCACGAAAGGCGCAGAGGCCAGTGTCCAGCCAAGAGCGTGCTCGACGGGCAGAAAGCCTTCCATGATGTGCATGATTCTCTCCCACAGCGAGAAGCGATAGCGTACGAAAAAGCGTCAATCAGAGAGGTGGAATTGCAGATCGGAAGAAAAGCCGCAGGAAAAACACTGGCTGGCGGCGAATCAACAGAACCCTTCCCATTTCCCCGGGGATTGGCACTACGGTTGATTCAGGTCGGTCTTCTGGCTTGCCGTCAATCTTCTCCAGCGCCTTCCCATGCGTGAACACAGTGGCAGAGTGTGGAGTCGTCAGGCTTACAGCAGCGGGGGCTGCGCCGGAATGTCTGAAAAATCAGAGTCACCGGCTTCCCGTTTAGCCTGCCCCACGGCTGTGAGGCAAGGCACCCAAAACGGGGCGAGTATACGACGAACTCAATTCATCGCCAATTTTTCTTGTTTCAAACCGCGCCTATGTGACACTAAAACTACTTGGCAATCGCTGCCGGAACCAGCGGTTTGCCATCGCCAATCCAGCCGTTAAGCCCCTTGCTCACGTTGTACACGGTCTTGTAGCCCGCCTGCTGCGATAGAAACTGGGTTGCGGCTTTCGTACGATTGCCGCTACGACAGATCAGGATCACGGGCTGATCAGGTTTAGCGACGGCCTTGGCTTTTTCCAGCCAGCCCGGAATGGCGTTGCCCTGCTCGTCAAAGAAGGTCAGTTGTTTGCTGCCAGCAATGACGCCCGTCGTTTTCCATTCGCCTTCCGTCCGGATGTCGATCACCGGAACGCCACTGCCTGCCAGTCGCGCCAGTTCGGCGTTATCGATGTTGATTACCTCGGCGCGTGCCATCAGGGCAGAAAGGCAAAGAGCGGCGGCAAGAACATGTTTGATCATGATTTCTCCATCAACAATTATGGGCGCCTACAGGTCGCCGCGAGGTCCATCGAAGGCTCGTAAACCCCGGTCTTTACATCAAGCAGGCCGAGTACCGAGTGGAACAGATTGTCGTGCGCCGCCGGCTGGGTGGCACGCTGGCGCAGACAGTTGAGGTCAAGCGAGAAGCTAGAGGCATAGCCAGGCGAGAACCACATGATCATCGGCACCTCCGTCTGCACCTTGGGTGCAATCGAATAGGGCACGCCGTGCAGATAGAGTCCGTTCTCCCCGAGCGATTCACCGTGATCGGAAAGGTAGATCATCGCCGTGTCGAATTTTTCTTCTTGCTTCTGCAAGTAAGCAATCGTCTGCGCCAGCATATGATCGGTATAGAGCAAGGCGTTGTCGTAGGTATTGACCACCGCCTCACGCGAGCACTTGGCCAGATCCGCCGTTTCGCAGACGGGCTCGAACTTGCGGAAGGCCGGTGGATAGCGCTTGAAGTAGGCGGGGCCGTGATTGCCGAGTTGATGCAGTACCAGCACCAGATTCCCCTTGCTGTCAGTCAGCAGGCTATCAAGCCCGTGCAGAAGTATCTCGTCCAGACAGCGATCACCGTCACACCACTCCGGCACCTTGGAGTCCCCGAGTTTCTGCTCCTCCACCCCCGCGCAAACCCCCTTGCAACCCGACTGATTGTCGCGCCAGATCACTTTCATGCCGGCCCGGTCCAGGATATTGAGCAAGGATTCACTGTTGCGTATCTTGTCCTCGTTGTAGTGACGCCGCCCGTACATCGAGAAGAGACAGGGGACGGAAACCTCCGTATTCGTCCCGCAACTTGTCACCTTGCTGAAATTGATCACATCAAGTGTCGACAGCTCCGGCGTCGTTTGCCGGACATAACCGGAGAGCCCCCAGTTGGCCGCGCGCGCCGTTTCACCGACAACGATGACGAACAGAGCGGGCTTGTGACGCTGCTGCCAAGTCGCGGCCAGCGCCGCATCCAGGCCGATCTGCTGACGTGGTTTTGTCGCCGCACTGGCATCGTCGCCGAGAACGCGCGCCAGGGAATAAAGATAGTTGGCCGGCGTGATCAGGTAGCGTAGCTCCTTGTTGTTGCGCATCAGCGGTGCCACATCCTGAAAGATCACCATCAGTGATCCCGCACCGACCAGCAGCGCGACTCCGAGCGACATGATGCGAATCACGAGCGCACGACCGAACGGCTCACGACGAACACGAACGCGAAACAGCACGAACAGCGGCAGCACCGCCGTCAGCAAGAGCGGCAGCAACATGCCGGGATTGAATAGTTCACTCGCTTCCTTGACGTCGGTGCGCAGCACGTTGCGTAGCATGCTGGTGTCGAGAAACACGGTAAACGTGCTCATGTAGTACGCCGCAAAAGCAGTGACGGTAATAAGCAAGGCGAGCACAGGTTTCGCCGTCCATCGGTTGAGGACAATGCAAACCAGGAGAAAGTGAATGGCCGTCACCGTGACGAACATTCCGGCGAGAAACAGCCAGGTACCCGCCTGTGCCAGCGAACGCCCGGCCAGCGCCGATGTCCAGAACAGTCCGTTGCAGAAAATCGAGAAAAACAAGCTGGAAAGCAGAGCCAGTGTTTCGACACGCAGGATGGGTCGCCATTGGCGCCAGCGCTGAAAAGCGGCAGAGAAAAAAGACATGCGTCGCGTTTATCCGGATGAAGAGGAAGTGAGAGTATAGCGCCTCACTCCCGCCAGCCTCCGCTCAGCGGGAACGCTGGTTCTGCAGCGTCTCGTGCGCCATTTCGAAGGCGAACCGCCTGATCTGCCGCGCGAAATCATCAAAGGATGAACCGAGAGCGCTTCTCAACAATGGCTCATGTTCATCAAAAACCGCGATGGCGGCCGTATCGCTTTGCACCAACAGGGCATCAAGTTCGCTGAGCACGGCTCTCAAGACATCCGGATCGACCGCCACGACTTCAGGCGAAACGAACACATCCTGAGGCGGCAGTGCGGTCGCTAGGGTCACAAGCTCAAACTGAATGGACTCCATCGCGGAGCGGATATCGTCATCATGGCTGCTCGCATTGGGGCTTGCCTGCAGCCCGCGTTCCAGCCCCTCGGCCAAGCTGGACAGCCGGTCGGCACCGAGCGTTGCTGCGGTGCCCTTGAGGGTATGAGCCAGTCGCAGCGCGGTGGGGTGATCAGTCGCCGCCAGGCTCGCGGCCAGACGCGCCATGTCATCAACGTGCGAGTCGACAAAAAGGCGAAGCAGGGAAATATATTTATCCGCATTGCAACGCAAGGTCTGCAGGCAACGCCTCGTGTTCAGGCCCGGCACACTGGCCAGTTGAACCAGCGCGGCTTCCATTTCCTGCGACGGCGTGGCCACCGGCGTCAAGGCCGAAGACGTATCGTCATGGGATACGGACGGCGAGCCTGCCGGACTCTCGTCCCTGGCCGGCAACCATTCAAGCAATTTGGCATACAGCAGTTCGGGATCAACCGGTTTGGCAACGAAGTCGTTCATGCCGGCTTCCCGGCAAATGCGGCGATCATCGTCAAAGGCATTGGCGGTCATCGCCAGGATCGGTTTGCTCGCCCAGCCAGGCAGCGCGCGAATAGCGCGCGTCGCGTCCAGACCATCCATATTGGGCATATGAATGTCCATCAGAATCAGGTCATAGGGGAAGCGACCCGCCTTCTCCAGCGCAACGCGTCCATCCGTCGCCGTATCGACCTGGAGTCCGACAGCATGCAACAACTCCACTGCTACTTCACGGTTGATCACATTATCTTCCGCCAGCAAGAGCCGCGCGCCGCCATACTGCTGGCGCAACCGGGTCTCAACATCCGCCGGGCGGTAGGGCGAAGCAGGCGATATGATTCCGTGACCGCGTTGCAGGCGAGCGGTAAACCAGAAGACGCTGCCTTCGCCCAAACGGCTTTCTGCTCCAGCTTCGCCCCCCATCAGTTGCGCCAGTCGCCGCGTGATGGATAGCCCAAGACCGGTACCGCCGTGCTCGCGCGTGGTTGAGGTATCAGCCTGCTCGAAGGCCTCGAACAGAGGATTGATGCGGTCAGGCTCGATACCGATACCGGTGTCGGCCACCTCGAAGCGGACCAGCAATTCACCGTCGCTCTCGTCCAGCAATTTGGCGCGCAGGGCTATACCGCCCTTGTCGGTAAACTTGATTGCATTGCCAACGTAATTGAGCAAGCCCTGACGCAATCGTGTCGGATCACCACGCAGCCAAAGCGGGACAGAATCGCCGTCGATGTCAATCTTTAGCCCTTTCTCGCGTGCCGAATCGCCGATGATTGACGCAATATTGTCCAGAATGGCCGAAAGGTGGAAGTCGGTGCTCTCCAGTTGCAGCCTGCCGGCTTCGATTTTCGAGAGATCAAGGATGTCATTGATGATCGACAGCAGGTGCTGGCTGGCCCGATCGATCTTGTCGAGACGATCAGCCTGCTCGGGCGTGGCTCCCGCTCGCCGCAGCAGATGATTCAGGCCGATGATGGCATTCATCGGCGTACGGATCTCGTGGCTCATGTTGGCCAGGAAGGCACTCTTGGCCTGGTTGGCTGCTTCGGACTGCTGCCGTGCCTGATTCAGTTGCTCCGTACGAATCGCCACCAGTTCTTCCAGGCGATGCCGATGGCGATCAAGCTCCTCGGCATTGCGCTTTTTCTCAGTGATGTCTTCCTTCACCGCGACGTAGTGGGTGATCTGTCCATCGGGCTGGCGCAAGGGCGTGATGATGGCAAACTCGATGTATTCGCTGCCGTCCTTGCGACGATTGCAGAACTCGCCCTTCCATGGATGGCCTAGCGTCAGAGCCTCCCACATGGCGCGGTAGGCCTCGGGTGGCGTCTTGCCCGAGTGCAGAATACGCGGATTCTGCCCGATCAGTTCCTCGCGACTGTAGCCTGACGCCCGGATAAAGGACTCATTCACGTACTCGATCTGTGCATCGATACCGGTGATGACGATGCTCTCCTGGCTTTGCTCAACGGCCAATGCCAGCTTGAGCAACTGCAACTCCATCTGCTTGCGCTCGGTAATATCCACCATGATTCCGCGCAACCAGCGCGGAACACCGTTCTCCGCAACCACGGTAACAATATCGTGCAACCAGACCGTGCGGCCATCCTGCGCGATGAACCGGTATTCGAAATCGTGTGCTTCGAGACGTCCCGTACACGCGGCGCAATAGTCAAGCGCCCACGTTTTATCGTCAGGATGCAGATGGTCTGCCCAGAAGCCGGGGGTCATCCAATCCTCAATCGCAAATCCCAGCAGACGCTCGGCTTTCTTGCTTACGAAGGTGAACCCGAAAGTGATGGCGTCAGCTTCCCAGACAATTCCATCGGTCGTATCAACGAGATTACGGAAGCGCAGCTCAGAGGCCTTGATTGCATCCTCCGTTTCCTTGCGCCCGGTGATGTCGCGGGAAATGCCGAACATGCCGATGACTTGTCCGTCACTATTACGAATCGGCCCTTTGGTGGCCAGAAAGGTACGCTCGCCATCCACCGAGGAAACCTGCTCCTCGTAGGTATTGATCCGGTTTTCGGCAGTTACCCGACAGTCGTTGTAACGGATCGCTTGTGCCTGCTCCTGCGTAAAGATGGTCGAATCGTCCTGGCCCAGCAATTTCTCGGCAGGCTGACCCATGACTCGCGCGGCTTCCCGATTGACCAACAGGTAGCGCCCCTCGAGATCCTTCGCAAAAATCGCGTCTGTCGAGTTGTCGGCGATGGTAGAAAGCAGTTGCAACGCATGCACTTTCTCCGCCTGCGCTTCAACTTCACGCCGGGACGACGCCAGGATCTGGCCAATCATTCGCTGTATCAGCCCGTAGAGCAATAGCGACGTCACCGCGACGAATAACCAGCCTTTTATCGTACTGATCAGGGTAATCCGTGCCGGATCGGTAAAAAGCCACGCCACGGCATTGTCCGAGAGCAATATCCAGAGGCAGGCGAAGACGGCATAGACAACAACGATCCTCAGCGCATGGCTACCGACCTGCGTTCCGTTAGGCATACTGGGTGATCGGTTTTCTTCGGGGTTCATGGCGGCGCGGGCGACACGGTGATCATTCTGGACGATCCGCCAGCATCAAGGTAACGCTCGGCAATCGCAATAAATTCGTCAATATGCGCAAGGAAAGCATCGACCACGTCCGGGTCGAAGTGCCTGCCGCGCCCAATGGCAATAATCTCGCGTGCTTCGGCGTAAGGCAGCGCCTGTTTATAGACACGCACCGAAATCAATGCATCGAAAACATCGGCCACCGCCATCAGGCGCGCAGAAACAGGAATGGCATCACCAGCCAAGCGATCAGGATAGCCGCTGCCATCCCATTTTTCATGGTGCCAGTGAGCAATTTCCTTGGCCAGCAGCAGAAAGTCCAGCGGCATTTCGATATCGCGCTCGGCCTGTTCGATGGCTTCACTGCCGAGCCGCGCATGCGTCTGCATGATGGCCCATTCTTCGGCCGTGAGCTTGCCGGGCTTGAGCAGGATGCTGTCCGGAATGCCGACCTTGCCGAGGTCGTGAAGCGGCGCAGAACGGGTCAGCAGATCGATATAACGCTCGCTCAGAATGGCCGAGAAGCGAGGATGCAAACGAAGACTGTCAGCCAGCTTCTGCACATAGCCCTGAGTGCGCAAAATGTGATTGCCCGTTTCCGGATCGCGCATTTCAGCCAGATGCGCCAGGGCCCGGATGCTGACCCGCTGCGTCAGGTCATTTTCGGCCATGCGATGCATGATTTCGGCTTCAAGAGTAGCGTTCTGGTCTTTCAGCCAGTCGCGCGCCAGTTTGGCCTGCAGCTGGGTGTTCACACGTGCCAGCACCACGGCAGGAACGATTGGCTTGGTGATGTAGTCGGCCGCGCCGAGTTGCAGACCGTGTTCCTCCCGGCCCGCATCCGCCAGCGCCGTAAGGAACACAACCGGAATATCGCGCGTCACCGGGTTTTCGCGCAAGCGGGCCAGCACCGCATAGCCGTCCATGCCTGGCATCATCACGTCGAGCAAAATCAGATCGGGCTTCAACGGACTGCTGGCCACCTGCAAACATCGCTCGCCCGAAGTGACCGCCAGCACCCGATAATCCGGGCGAAGCAGTTCGCTCAGAATATGCAGGTTTTCGGCCGCATCGTCGACGATCAGGATGACTGGTTTGCTGACATTAGACATGGCATTTTTTGCGAATGAACATCGGCCAAAAGAGTCTTCGATAAAGTCTAACCTCGTTTGAATACCCGGTACATGCAATTTTTCCTGCGGTGAATAATTGATTCGATGGCTGGTGAACAACGCCGCGTGGAGCACCGGAACAGGCGTGTACGAACGCCCGGCTGCTGCGAGGCGAGTGCTTTTGCGGTAAAATCAGCCGGTTTTTCGCTGATCGCTCCTGTTCGGCACGCATCTAGGGCCGCTCCAATCAGCGAAGCAGCAGTTTTGCATTTTTTCTCTACCAAGGAACCAAGCATGAGCACTCTGGCTAAACAACTTCAGGACATGGAAGCACACAATTCGGTTTTCGAATCGGCCGTGCGCCAACTGCCGCTCCCCGTCTGCGCCGCATTCGGTTCGTCCGCCCAGCCGCAAGCGGTGAACTTCGTAAACAGCCCGCGCGTGCTGAGCACGAAGGATAGCGACAGCGTCGCCAAGAGCTTCCCGAACTCGGTGCAAGCCTCGGGTAACGTCGTTCTCTCGTCGTCCGGCGCCAATGCCAAGGTCGCGCAGGGCAAGCGCGTCGCCGTGCTGTTCTCCGGTGGCCCGGCTTCCGGTGGTCATAACGTGGTATGCGGCATCAAGCGCGTGCTCGGCCAGGGCAACACCCTGTTCGGCGTCAAGCCCGGCCCCAAGGGCCTGCTGCTCGGCAACCTGTTCGAGATCACCGACGCGGACGTTGACACCATCATCAACACCGGCGGTTTCGACTTCCTCGGCACCGACCGCACCAAGATCAAGACGGACGCGCAGTTCCAGCAAGTCAAGGACACCTGCATCAAGCATAATCTGGATGCCATCGTCGTCATCGGCGGCGACGACTCCAACACCAACGCCGCTGTGCTCGCCGAATTCCTGTTCAAGGGCGTCAAGGCCGACGGTTCCGGCGTACAGGTCATCGGCGTACCGAAGACCATCGACGGCGACCTGCAGATCGGCGATCTGCTGCCGATTTCCTTCGGCTTCGACACCGCCACCCGCATCTACAGCGAAATGGTCGGCAACATCCTGCAGGACACGCGCTCCTCGCTCAAGTACTGGCACTTCGTCAAGCTGATGGGTCGCTCGGCTTCGCACGTGACCATCGAAGTCGCGCTGCAAACCAAGCCGGCCGTCACCATCATTTCGGAAGAAGTCGCCGAGAAGAAGCAATCGCTGGCCTCCATCGTCGACCAGATCGCGCAGACCGTTGTCCTGCGCGCCCAGAAGGGCATGAACCACGGCGTGGTGCTGATTCCCGAAGGCCTGATCGAATTCATCCCGGAGATGAACGTCCTGATCGCCGATCTGAATGATCAGCTCGCGCACCATGAATATGCTTTCGCGGCGCTCGACGAAGACGACGCAAAAATGTCCTATATCCTGGACAAGCTGTCGGAAGAAAACGCCCGCCTGCTGGCCTCGTTGCCAACCTACGTCGTCAAGATGCTGCTCGCCGACCGCGATTCGCACGGCAACCTGCAGGTTTCGCTGATCCCGACCGAGCAGTTGCTGGTCGACATGGTCAAGGCCCGCGTCAAGGAACTCGACGCCAAGGTACCGTTTGGCGCGCACTGCCACTTCCTCGGTTACGAAGGCCGTTGCGGCGCGCCGACCCTGTTCGACGCCGCCTACACCTACAACCTCGGCCTGACCGCCGGCTCGCTGATCCTTGATGGCCGCACCGGCTACATGGCCACCGTGACCGGCCTCACCACCGGCGGTTCGCCACAGGCGATCCCGCTCACCGGCCTGCTCAACATCGAGCGTCGCCATGGTCAGGACGAATTCGTGATCGAAAAGGCGCTGGTCAAGATGGATTCGGGAGCGATGACGTATTTCGTCTCCCGCCGTGCCGAGTGGTCGGCCGACGACCTGTTCGCCTCGCCCGGCCCGCGTCAGTTGTGGGGCCCGGCCGCGTATCAGCAACCGATCAGCGTCGCGCTGAACTCGGCCTCTGACTCGCTGGCGTTCAAGATCGGCTGATCCGGCGGATTTGCTGCAACAAAAAGGCCATCTTCGGATGGCCTTTTCTCTTTTCTACTTGAGCCCGCAGGCGACTTTCCAGAGTTTGTCTTCGAGCGAAGATTCCGAGATCGAGTACCAGATTTCGACCTCGTCCTCATCGGCGATCACCTTGGCACCGTTGCCCATCGGCCCGGCGTAGGAGGTTGAAGCCATATATTTCTCGCGCTTGCCGATGCAGTCGTACATCGTGCGCACGATGGTCGACAGGTAGTTCGGAGACCCTGGTTCGACCTGCGGCTCGCCCCAGCGCACGAGATGCAGAACCTGTGCCATATCGCCGGATCGGCGTGCTGTTGCCTTGTCGACAAACACGCGCATTCCGTCTTCAAACTTCTCGATCTCAACCCATTCGGCCTGCGCATTTCTGCCCAATACAGCAAGCGCAAGAGCCACGGCAATTCGTTTCGTCGTTTTCATGGGGCGCGATTTTACCGCTCAACAGGGTAAAGAATAAATACCACACTGGAACACCGCATGAAAAGGCGATCTACAGCACCATAGTCTGGAGAATGGCGTAAATATTGGCTCTCCGAACACACGATTCGTAGACGACCAATTGACGCGGGTTCCGGCTACCGCAGAGGTTGCAAACGCCGCTCAGCCTTCGAGAAGCGCCACCCGCTTTTCGAGTCGGGTCAGCTCCTCTTGCACACCGTCAACATCTGCACGGAAAGCCGCAACGTCTTTCTGACGTGCAATCGCCGGGCTCTCTTCGGTGAAATATTCGGCCAGATTCAGCGCCAGATTTCGCGCCTGATTCTGCTGCCACTGGACCAGCTGCTTGCCACCACTGACCAGGCGACGCGCCGCGATATCACCAACCAGCAATGAAAGATCGCTCTCGGCATCCCAGCGCAGATTCCGGAAGATGAATCCAAGGGTCTCCGCTAATTCGGCCGAGCCGCTGATGTGCGCAGCGGTGAACAGCGACGGCCGATCAGTCAGCGCGCGCAGCGGCGCATCGGCCGGCAGCGTAATGGTCACGGCGGCGGGCGCATTCTTGTCGCCGGCCGCAAAAAAACCGGCCGCGGTGATTTCCAGCGCTTGGCTCAGTGCGCCCAGTTCGAAGCGCGCCGTCTGTCCGGCGAACATCTGGAGACGCTCGCGCGCCCAGTCCTCACCGGCCAGAAGATGATTCAGGAATCCGAGCGTGGCATCGACGACCAGCATCAGCGAATCAACTCAGTTGCTGGATTCCGGCGATAACCCAGCCCTTGCCGCCTTCGGTCGGCTTGGTCAGGTTCCACACTTCATTGAACGGTGCGGCCGCAGCACCCGCCGTTTCGCGAATCATGCCGCTGAAATGCACGCTGGCCACATGGCGATTGGACTCGGTGACCACTTCGAGCAACTCCGCGTTGATCGTCACAACGTCAGTTTGCTGCGGAACATTGCCGCGTTCGTCCATTTGCATCTTGATTTCGGCAAACATTTCCGGGGCGACGAATTCACGAATGTCTTCGAGGTTCTTGGCGTCATTGGCCGCTTGCAGGCGAACGAAATTGAGCTTGGCGATGCGCAAGAAACCTTCCGTATCAAAGCCAGCTGGAACGCTCAGTGCGGTTGCCGTAACGGCAGGTGCGGCCGCGCCAAATGGCGGCGCGGCGGGTGGCACTGGCGTCATCTCCGGGTTACCAGCACCCGCGTACTGCAACGGCTCCGGAGAGTAGGGCACCGCCTGTACCGGAGTCTTGCGCGCAAACAACAACTTGAAGACAAAAACCGCAGCCATCGCCAACAGCGCCATCATCAGGATGTTGCCCATACCTCCACCCATGCCAAAGTGCGAAAGCAACGCGCCAATACCGAGTCCAGCAGCAATACCGGCCAGCGGACCCATCCAGTTGCGCTTGGGTGCCGCCGCAGGAGCCGCCATGGGGGCTGCCGGAGGCGCCACGGGCGTCGCTTGCTGCATCGGCGATGCTGGCCTGGGCGCGACCGACTGCCGCTGCATGCCGAACGATTTTGAACCGCCGAGACGTGCGGCTTCGGCGTTGCCCACGGTCATGCCGAGAGCCAGAATCGCCATAAAACACGCCATCAATAAATTTTTCATGTACTACTCCATCAGAATTTGAAACCTCGATGCAAGGCGACAACGCCAAGCATCAGGTTGAAGTATTCGACTTTCTCAAGGCCCGCCTGCTCCATCATCCCTTTCAATGTTTCCTGATCCGGGTGGACGCGAATTGATTCAGCCAGATAACGATAGCTCGCTTCGTCCTTGGTGATGAACTCGCCGATGCGCGGAATGACTTTGAACGAGTAGAAGTCGTAAAACGGTGCCAGCGGTTTCCAGACCTGTGAAAACTCCAGCACCAACAAACGTCCGCCAGGACGCAGCACGCGGTGCATCTCGGCCAGGGCAATGTCTTTGTGAGTCATGTTGCGTAACCCGAAAGCGACGGTCACACAATCAAAATAGTCATCCGGAAACGGCAACTTTTCCCCGTCACACTGTACGGCCGGAGTCAAGAAGCCCTTGTTGCACAATCGATCACGGCCATTGGTCAGCATCGCGTTGTTAATGTCGGTCAGCCAGACTTCGCCACTCTTCCCGACCTTGCGCGAAAAGGCCAGCGAAAGATCGCCGGTGCCGCCGGCCACATCCAGCACGCGCGAGCCTTCGCGAACGCCGCTCCGGGCAATCGTGAACGACTTCCACAGCCGGTGCATGCCGCCCGACATGACATCGTTCATCAGGTCGTATTTCTGGGCCACGGAATCGAATACGTCGGCAACGCGCCGGGCTTTTTCTGCTTCGGCGACTTGCTCGAAGCCGAAATGGGTTTTGGTCTGGTTTTCCATCATTGAACGCTATATGAGGTCAGTCGGCAAAATTTCAACGTGCAGGGCCACACTTGGGCGCTGGCTTGGCGGGCGGTGGCGGATTTTCGGAAGCGTCGCGGCTGGCACCTTCCGCTTCCAGCTTTTCTAGATAGGCTTGCCACAACTCGTCGCGATGAACGCAAAGCGTATGCAGGACATCCCAGGAATAGAGGCCGCTGTCGTGCCCGTCAGAAAAAACGGGCTTGATTGCATAGTTGCCGACCGGCTCGATGCGCAGAATATCCACATCACGTTTGCCGATCTGCAGGGTCTCCTGACCCACCCCGTGACCACGCGCTTCGGCAGACGGCGTAAAAACGCGCAGGAACTCGTAGCTCAGTTCAAAATGATCGCCGTTCTCGAACGCCAGTTCGAGGATGCGGGATTTCTGATGCAGTTTGATTTCCGTCGGAATCGGAGTGTTGGAGCTCAAGCCAGCCATAGCGACCTTCGTATGTATTCGAGCGCGCTATCATAGCGCAAAGTCGATTCGGACACGTTTCAGGGCCACGGCGGTTGATGCTTACTGGAAGGCCCCGGGTGCCAGCGAATTGCCAAGGCGAATAGACCGCTTGCCGACAGGAAAGATAAACTCGGCGTCCGGCAGCAGATTCACGCCGCCCGCCTGGCCGGGGATTCTGACCGAACCCCGCAAGGGCGAAACGCTGTTCAGGCGCAGCGGAAGACCACCGTAGTCAAGCAGATCGCGGCGCGACACCGACTTGTTACCCTCGAATCGCCCCTGCGCCGGCGGAAATAGATCGCCATAGCCGACCGTCAGGTTGTTGATTACCCAGGTTTCGATTCCGCCCGGAAATTTCTCGTTCCAAACCTTGAGAAAAGTCCCGGCATGAAAGTCGTTGAGCAAGGTATTGTGCGCAAGGAAAAAGGCGTTCTCCGGCCAGCGCGGACCTTCTGCTCCGTACGAGACGAGCACCGGATTATCCGTTCCCGCGCTCTGCCCGATCGCATTGCCGATAACGTAGGCGACGCCGCCGTTGGGAAACTCCAGTTCGTACGAAGCGCGCCCCTCCGCCCCATCGACCAGCAGGTTGTAGCGCACGTAGTTTTCGCGGGCGCGTGACTTGACCAGATGCCCAAGATAGCCCTGCTCGAAACGGCTGCCCGATAGCTCGAATCGCCCGATCGCACCAACATAGAGCAAGTGGTGCAGACCGCCCGTGGTGTGCGGTGCGGCCGCGAATTCGCTGTCGCTGACTTCGAGCGTCATTTCCGGGAAATTCGCGGTGAGGACGCCCATCTCGTTGTCGAAAAAGGCGCAGCGATGAATCGCCAGATGCCCGCGTTCGAAGCGGATGCCGGCCCCGTTGCCGGAGGCTACGCGCGCGCCGCGAAACTCGACGTTCTCGATGCGCACGTTACCGCCCCTGACCACCCAGATTGCCTTGCCTTCGGCATCCTTCCCGTCGGCAATCATCACCGGCCGCGCCCCCGAGCCGCGAATGACCAGTTTGTTCTGGGTCCAGATGGCCGGTTGCCCACGGTATTCGCCAGGACGGATTTCGATGACCTCGCCATCGCGCGCCCGCTTTGCTGCCTCGGTGATGGTGGTAATTTTTTCCAGGGGACCCACGATCATCGTTGCCATGCCGGATGAAGCCTCGGCACTGGGCAAGGCGGACACTTCAGCGGTCTGGACTTTCAGCTTACCGTCCGCGCCACGCTGTATATCGCCCTTGTAGACGGACGACTCGGGCAGGCTCTCTGGCATCGCAGACCACCCGCCGAATGAGATGGTCGCCAGAAACAAGCAGACGAAGATTGCTCTGATCATGATTTCTCCTGTGGTCCCGCGCCGGCAACGAACTGTTACAAATCGATGTCAGTCCCGGCCTCTTGAGTTGCGTTAATGAAAGTATGAATTGTTGTTATTGGAGATGCCATGAAAAAGATTCTGTACGCCGCACTCGCGGTCATCCTGCTCAGCAGCCTGAGCGCCTGCATGGTTGTTCCGCCTTATGACCCCTACGGTGGCCCGGGCGTCACGGTAGTTGCTCCTGCTCCCTATTTCTATGGAGGACATCATAGCCATCGCCATTACCGTGACAATGGTCCTCGCTGGCGGTAAGGCTGAACTGTACACACTGTCACGAAAACACCGAACAGTCACCACAGACACGGGATCGGTCAATTCTTAAACTGCAGTTATTGCTTCAGCGTCCCCCGCTGACAATGTTTGACCCTCCCTGACCCATCCTTGATGGGACTTTTAATCCCGTGCCAGACTGGCGCGGGATTTTTTTTGATGGGTCCGTCAGGCTGATAAAATTCGCCCTTTCTCAGCCTTCCAGGATTCCAGCCATGCCTTCTCCTCACCTCAAAACCCTCGGTACACCGCTCAGCCCGTCGGCAACGCGCGTCATGCTGCTCGGCGCTGGCGAACTCGGCAAGGAGGTCATCATCGCCTTGCAGCGGCTTGGCGTCGAAACGATTGCCGTGGATCGCTACGCCGACGCGCCGGGAATGCAGGTCGCCCACCGCTCGCACGTGGTGGCGATGACCGACGGCCCGGCGCTGCGCGCCCTGATCGAAAAGGAACAGCCGCATCTGGTCGTACCGGAAATCGAAGCGATTGCCACCGACATGCTGCTTGAAATCGAGAGTGAAGGGCTGGCCGAAATCATCCCGACGGCACGTGCCACCTGCCTGACGATGAACCGTGAAGGCATCCGCCGGTTGGTGGCCGAAGAACTCGGCCTGCCGACCTCGCCGTATGCTTTTACCGATTCGCTGGCCGGCCTGCTGGCGGCCATTGATGGCGGAATCGGCTACCCCTGCCTGGTCAAGCCGACCATGTCGTCCTCCGGCAAAGGGCAATCGCTGTTGCGCGGCCCGGACGATGTGGCCAAGGCATGGGACTACGCGATGCAGGGCGGGCGCGTCAGCCAGAGCCGCATCATTGTTGAGGGTTTTGTCGACTTCGAGTATGAAATCACCTTGCTGACCGTACGCGCCATCGGTGCCAGCGGCGAAGTAGAGACTTACTTTTGCGAACCGGTCGGGCATCTGCAGGTCAACGGCGACTACGTCGAATCCTGGCAGCCGCAAGCGATGAGTAAAGTCGCCCTGGAAAAGTCGCGCGCCATCGCCAAGGCCGTCACCGGGAGTCTCGGCGGCCGTGGTTTGTTTGGCGTCGAGCTTTTCGTCAGGGGCGATCAGGTGTGGTTCTCCGAAGTCAGCCCGCGCCCGCACGATACCGGTCTCGTCACACTGGCCACGCAACGTTTCTCCGAATTCGAACTGCACGCCCGCGCTATTCTTGGCCTGCCGGTCGACGTTTCACTGCGTGCCCCGGGAGCCTCGGCGGTCATCTACGGCGGTTTGGACGCCAAGGGGATTGCCTTTGAAGGAGTGGCCGATGCGCTGAGCGTGCCAGGCTGCGACCTGCGCCTGTTCGGCAAACCAGAGAGTTTCAAGAAACGGCGCATGGGCGTGGCCGTGGCGACCGGCATCGACACGAACGAGGCACGCAGTCGCGCCAAGCTCGCCGCCAGCAAGGTCAAACCGGTCGGCCCCTGAATCCTCCGGCGGCAGCCGGTTCCATGTGCACCTGTCCAAATAACCAGATCACCGATCCAGCCTTTCTGGAAGGCTGTTTCCGGCTGAAATGACAGCTATCTGAAAGCTATCCGAAAGCTAAGCGTCAGATTCGGAGGCCTTATCGGCATGATGCAATTTTTCGGGCGATAGAATGAATTCACCCTATCTCTCGAAAAAAGGAGTTCATCATGCAACGCACCGTCTGTTTTGTCGCATCGGCCATCACTATGAGTCTTGCTGCGGTTGGAGCGCAAGCAGCGGATACCGGGCAAGTCAATATCATTTGTTCGGTGCAGGCCGAGTGGTGCAATATGATTGGAACCGTTTACGCAAAAACGACGGGAACCAAGATCAACGTCAGCATGAAAGGCTCAGGCGAAGCACTGGCCCAGCTCGCTGCCGAAAAAGCGAATCCCAAGACCGACATCTGGTTTGGCGGCACGGGCGACCCGCACCTGCAAGCGGCCGAGATGGGGCTGACACTTGAATACAAATCCCCTAACCTGACCGAACTGCACGCCTGGGCGCAGCAGCAAGCGCAACAGTCAGGTTACAAGACGGTCGGCATCTATTCCGGCCCGCTCGGCTTTGGTTACAACCCCGAGTTGCTGGCGAAGAAGAAGCTGCCCGTGCCTAAATCATGGGCCGACCTGCTCAAACCCGAATACAAGGGCGACATTCAGGTGGCCAACCCGGCCTCCAGCGGTACCGCCTACACCATGGTCGCCACGCTGGTGCAGTTGATGGGCGAAGACAAGGCCTTCGAATACCTGAAGGCACTGCACAAGAATGTCGGTCAATACACGCGTTCCGGCACTGGCCCGATCAAGGCCGTTGCACGGGCAGAAACCGCCGTCTCGATCAGCTTCGTTCATGACGCCCCGGGCGAAAAGATGGCCGGCTTCCCGGTCGAGACGGTAACCCCGTCCGAAGGTACAGGCGCAGAAATCGGATCCATGAGCATCATCAAGGGCGCGCGCAATCTCGAAGCGGCGAAGAAGTTCTATGAATGGTCGCTGACACCGGCCGCGCAGGAAATGGCGGCAGCCGCCAAGCAGTTCCAGTTGCCGTCGAACAAGACGGCCAAGAACGATCCGCACATCCCCGATTTCAAGTCGATCAGGTTCATCAACTACGATTACGCCAAGTACGGCGCTAGCGCCGAGCGTAGCCGTTTGATCGCCAAGTGGGAAAAAGACGTCAACTCCCTGCCGCGCTAGTCGACTGGAAGACCACTCAAGATGAACAAAAACCCTAACACGGCTGTTCGCATCTGGCTTGTGATCGGCCTGTTGGCGTACGTCGCTTTGCCGTGGTACGCCATCCAGGACACCGCCTGGTACAGCGTACTGCCGCAAATCATGAGTGGCGGCGAAACAGCCAACGGCCTGATGCAGGCCGCACTGTATGGCCGTCAATGGCTGCTGCTGGGCATTCTTGGCCTGGGCATTGCGGCCGTTGGACTGCGCATTCCCGTGGGCAAAGCGCAAAGTACGTGGTTGCTGGCGGGCGGACTGACCGGCTTTATCGGGCTGCTATGCAGCGGCTTCCTGATCGGCGCTACAGGCTGGTCGTTCGACTTCTTCAACACACAGTTCGGCGAACTGACCAGCAACCAGTTCGGCATCGGCATCGGTGCCTTCATTGCACTGCTCGCTCTGCTCATGATCATCGCGTTTGGTCTAGCCCGGCGCGGCTATTTCAAGGGCGATCTGTTCATTTCTTCAGCCGTGGTCGGTTGCTCCGTTCTGCTGGTGATGTTCATTGCCTTCCCGGTAAGCAAAGCCCTCTACGGCGCGTTCCTGACCGCAGACGGCTACTGGTCATTGCTGGCCCTTTTTGACCGCATCGGCAACGAGCGCGTGTGGGGTCTCAATTGTCTCGCGGGCGGCGTGCGCTGCGGCGTTGCCTGGAACACCCTGTTCCTGGCACTGATCACAGCGGCAGGGACGACGGTTCTGGGTACCATGATGGCCTTGCTGGCTGAACGAAGCGCAGGGCCACGCATTCAAACACCGCTACGTGTCATCGCCCTGTTGCCGATCATCACACCGCCGTTTGTGGTTGGCCTTGGTCTGATCCTTCTCTTCGGCCGCGCCGGGATCGTCAACCAGCTTCTTGAGTATGCATTCAACGTAGAACCCACACGCTGGTTTTACGGTGCACAAGGCATATGGATTGCGCAATTGTTTGCCTTTACCCCCATCGCCTTCATGATCATGCGCGGCGTAGTACAAGGCATTGCCCCCAGCCTGGAGGAGGCCGCGCAAACGCTTCGCGCAGACCGAAAAAATACGTTCTTCACCGTTACCCTACCACTGCTCAAGCCAGGGTTGGCCAATGCGTTCCTGGTCGGATTCATTGAGAGCATCGCCGACTTCGGCAATCCGGTGGTCGTTGGTGGCCAGTTCTCGGTACTTTCAACAGACATCTTCTTTGCCATTGTCGGCGCTCAATATGATCAGGGCCGAGCCGCATCGCTGGCCTGGATACTGACCATTTTTGCCCTTGCCGTCTTTGCCTTGCAACGCGGCCTGCTCGGCAAGCAAAACTACACCACGGTCAGCGGCAAGGGGGATTCAGGCATTCCCATGCCCTTGCCCGACGGCGTCCGCCGCAGCTTGAATGCCGTGGTGTATCCCTGGCTGGCCTTTACCGTAATCGTCTATCTCTTTGCCTTTGCCGGTGGATTTGTGCAGACCTGGGGACGCGACTACACCTTCACGCTCACGCACTTCAAGACGGCGTTCGGGCTGGAATGGGGGCAGTTTGGTCTGGTCTGGGCCGGTACCGCTTGGAATTCACTCTTTACCACGCTGAAACTCGCCGGAATTTCCGCACCGATGACCGCCGCCGTTGGTCTGCTGATCGCCTACCTGTTGGCACGCACCGAGTTTCGTGGGCGCGGCCTGTTCGAGTTCGTGGCGCTGCTCGCCTTTGCCATTCCCGGCACGGTTCTGGGCGTGAGCTATATCCTGGCCTTCAACGTTCCGCCGGTGGAGTTGACCGGCACTGGCCTGGTCATTGTCCTGTGCTTCATGTTCCGCAATCTTCCGGTCGGTGTACGTGCCGGCACCGCGGCGTTCAAGCAACTGGACAAGTCGCTAGACGAAGCGTCCCTGATGTTGCGCGCCTCCGCCATGCAGACGCTCTTTCAGGTGGTCCTGCCCTTGCTCAAGCCGGCGTTGGTGGCCGCGCTGGTGTACAGCTTTGCCCGGGCGATGACGACCGTCAGCGCAGTGATCTTTCTGGTCACGGCAGAAAACGAACTGGCGACCACCTACATCATTGGCCGCGTCGGCAACGGTGATTACGGTGTGGCCCTGGCCTATTGCACCGTGCTCATTATTCTGATGTCGCTGGTCATCGCCATGATCCAGTTTCTGGTGGGCGAGCGAAAACTGGGGCGGCGCAAGACCGGTGCCCCGGTCGCGGCAATTCCAGCGCTTTGAACACCCTACAACCCATCCCGCTGAACACAGGACACAACACCATGAATCACGGCGTCGAATTCAGGAACATCACCAAGCGCTACGGCACCGACCCATCAGGGCCACTGGCCGTCAAGGGCGTCAGCTTCGAGGTCAAAAAGGGCACGCTGACGACCATTCTCGGGCCATCCGGTTGCGGCAAGACAACCGTTTTGCGCATGATTGCCGGCCTCGAATCGCCGACCAGTGGCCAGATCATCATGGACGGAAAGAACGTGACGACCCTGGGGCCGGCAGATCGTAACGTGAGCATGATGTTTCAGAGCTACGCCCTGTTTCCGCACATGAATGTTGTAGAAAACGTGATGTACGGCTTGAAAATGTCTGGCGTCGCCAAGGACGAAGCGCGAGTACGCGCCAGCGACGCCCTGAAGAACGTCGGGCTGGTGGGCTACAACGAACGCCTGCCCAGCGAGCTTTCCGGTGGGCAGCAACAACGCGTCGCCCTGGCGCGAGCGCTGATACTGGAACCCGCCGTGCTGCTCTTTGACGAACCGCTGAGCAACCTGGACGCCCGTCTTCGTCGCGAGATGAGGGAAGAAATCCGCACGCTGCAACAGCGTCTTGGGCTGACCGTGGCGTACGTCACGCACGACCAGAGCGAGGCGCTGGCCGTCAGCGACCTGATAATCGTCATGAACGACGGTCTGATCGCCCAGAGCGGCACACCACAGGATATGTACGAACGTCCGGAAAGTGAATTTGTCGCCGGCTTCATGGGTGAAGCCATGCTTTTCCCAGGCACGGCCAATACTGATGGGAGCGTTAGGCTCGGTCCATTGGAAATCACTCCAAAACAAAGGGTAAGTGCCGGTGCCGTGAAGGTCGCGGTTCGTCCCGAGGCCTGGCAGATCAATCACGACGGTGCCGGCGTATCCGGCAAGCTGGTCAAATCATCGTATCTGGGCAGTTTTTTTGAATACACCTTTGAGACTGTATTGGGCAGCATCTTCGTGGTCTCACCCGATTTGACCAATGTACTGCCACTGGGCGCTCAGGTCGGACTGGCACTGGCCGACCACGGCGTGTCGGTGGTCAGGGTCGCCTAGATGCGCTGCTCGAAACGCCGAACGGCCGTTCCGCAAACACGGCCCGATTGATCTGAACGGCATGAGAAGAATCCTCTTTTTCGACATCGACAACACGCTGCTGGATCACCGTACCAAGACTATTCCGCGTTCCGCCCTGCGGGCGATTGAAGGACTGCGAAAGGCCGGCCATTGTGTTGTTGTAGCCACTGGCAGAAGCTACGAACACGCCAAGCCGTTTGTCGACCAGATTCAGCCAAGCTACGTCATCACGCTGAACGGCGCACGGATACTCAGAAATGGACATGAGGTATTGACGGTTCCACTGCCGCGCGCTGCACTCGTCGATCTGTTTGACTGGCTGCACGGCCAAGGCCACACCTTCGGGGTGAACAACGGGCGATCGTGCTACCTAAGCAACTGCGATTCCCATGCACTTGAGCCCTTGCGTGAAGTCGGGATCGCCATCCAGACCGACGATCCCTTCTACTTGCGTCAAGACGTCTATCAAGGCTGGCTGTTCTTTGACGAAGCACTGGACGCGAACCTGTTCCCGGCAATTCTTGATCGTTACCCCGAATTTGATCTCGTGCGCTGGCACAAATCAGCGGTCGATGTGTTGCCCAAGGCCACCAATAAATGGACCGGCTGCAAGTGGGTCATGGCGCAAACCGGATTTCGGCCCGAACAGGCGATTGCCTTTGGCGATGGCTTGAACGACATGGAAATGCTCCAGGGCGTTGGGCTGGGTATCGCCATGGATAACGGGCATCCTGAACTCAAGGCGATTGCCAATCGCATCGCTCCGGCGCTGCATCTGGATGGGATCGCAGCCGTGCTCAACGAACTGTTTCAGATCGAAATCGTATCAAGCGAGTCAAGCGACGATGATTCTGCAGACGGAAGGACGCGCTCAAACTGAACGAAGGCATCGAGTCCAACCACGACGCCATTGTCGATCCGGTTCTTCAGCGTCAGGGCCGCCCCCATCGAGTCGGCAATCTCGGAACAGATGGTCAGCCCCAGCCCACCACCTTTCGAATGATGAACCGCCGAGAACGGTTCGAACACTTTCGTCTCGATATCCGTCGACAGGCCCTCGCCGGTATCCCAGACATGCAGCAAAACCGACGTTTCGTCCGCCCGGATATTGATTCCAAGGCTGCCGTCCGTCGGGGTATGCCGGATCGCATTGTTCAGCAGGTTCGAAATCAATTCTCCGATCATCCAGGGCTGACCGAGTGTCCACGCCGGGCTGGCATCAAGAGAAAAATCGATATTCTTTTCCGAGATCAGCGGCGACAGATCAACGGCCACGTCCTGCGCCAACGCCGATAGATCACATAGTTCCTTTTCGCCCTTCCCGCGCATCTGTTCAACCTTGGCGAGCGATAGCAACTGGTTGGCGAGATTAGTCGCGCGATCAACCGTAACCGCGATCTCCTTGATCACCTGCTCGGCCGGCGCGTCTCCGCACAAGCCGGATTGCACCTGTGCCTTCAGAACGGCCAAAGGCGTCCGTAACTGATGCGAAGCGTCAGAAACAAAGCGCTTCTGCAAGCCTAGCAAACGGTGCAGGCGGGCCATCAACTGGTTCAAGGCAAAGATGACGGGCTGCAGTTCCCTGGGGGCGGATGTCGTTTCCATCGGAGAGAGATCTTCGTCCTTGCGCAGATCAAGCAGATTCTTGAGCTTCACCAGAGGACGCAGTGCGCGATTGACGACGATGACCGTGACGGCAAGGACCGTCATGAGCAGCATTGCCTGGCGCGCCAAGGTACCAAGCAAAACCTTGCGCACCACGTTGGTCCGGTTTTCCATCGGTTCAGCGATCTGGATGATCGCTCCGTCATGCGCCCCGGCGAGGGAGAGGGGTTGAAAAACTACGGCGATTCGCACCCTCGCATTGCCGTACTGCCCTTCATTGATTTCGAGAAGCGTGGGGGCGTTTGGCCAGTTCTTGATTTTCGGCACATAGGCGGGAAGATCACGGTCGCCTGCGAGAAAACTGCTGTCGACTTCGTTGATGCGGTAGAGCATCCGTGTCGAATACTCTGCTTCGTGCACCTCCAGCGCGGCATAGGAGACCGGGATCTGTAATCGCTTGTTATCGATGCGCAGCGAGTCGCCGATCGAATAGGCCGTGGTTACAAGCATTCGGTCATAGGCGGTATTGGCAGACTCCAGCGTGTTTCTGTACAAGGCAAAGCTGTCGATGACGATAAAGACCGTAATCGGAACAATGATCCACGCTAACAGGTACGCCTTGACTGACAGCGGCCGCCAGAAAATTTTCATGCTTTGTCGGAATCACGCTGGGCGCGAAGCAAATACCCCAGGCCTCTCAACGTGACGATCTCCGCCCGTGTTTCCGAAATCTTCTTCCTCAGTCGATAGACCAGCACTTCCACGGCATCGAGTTGCGCGTCCTTGTCTGCCGGGAACACCTGTTGCAAGAGCCGCTCCTTCTTGACGGCCCGCCCTTGATTGTTCATCAGCAACTCAAGCAGCGCCTGTTCACGCGGCGTCAGTTCAAGTGGATCATCACCAAGGTAGAACGCGCCGGAGTGCCTCTCGTAGCGCAGGTTTCCGCATTTCTGGCTGCTTGTATCGCCACCGCCCTTGCGCCGGAGCAGGGCGCGAATACGTGCATCCAACTCTTCCAGATCAAACGGTTTCGAAAGGTAATCGTCGGCACCGGCATTTAGACCCGCCACCTTGTCCCCCACCGCACCGCGCGCAGTTAGCACCAGCACGGGGGTATCGATGCCTTGCGCTCGAATCCGTTGCAACACATGGAGCCCATCGATCAAAGGAATGTTCAGGTCAAGAATGATCAGGTCGTTATTGCCCTCCTTGATGAGACGCAAGGCGGCACTCCCATCAAAGCACGGACTGACCGAGAAGCCCCGCCGTTCCAACGTACGAACCAGTACCTTGGAAATATCAACATCGTCTTCAACAAGCAGGATCTTCATGGTTTCGCTACGTGGGAGGTGTGAAGTCTGAGGCAACCGCTGAGTGTCTTTATACAATCTATTGCTACCCTGCGCCACAGTAAATGAATGCATCCGGAACAGCCGCTGAAAGGTGTATATTTTTTAGCTGTGCCTCGAACTGACGCGCCAGAATGGCGACAACATTCTGGCAGCAAGTCACAAGATATACTTCAAATTCATCGAAACACCCTGCCTGGGGAAGAGAAATGAGAGTTACCGCTGCACCGGGAGCGATTCTGATCGGAGTTCTTTCAACCCTGGCGCTGCCCGTAAACGCGCAGCAGGGCGTGGTCAACATCATTTGCGGCGTGCAAGTGGAGTGGTGCGATTCCGTCCAGAGCGTGTTTTCCCGGGAAACAGGAATCACGGTCAACATGATCAAAAAATCCGCTGGCGACGCGTTTGAACAATTGGCGTCGGAGAGCACCAACCCAAAGGCAGATGTCTGGTTTGGCGGGACGGGCGACTCTCACTTGCAGGCGGCAGAAAAGGATCTTACGCTCGCCTACCAATCACCCAATATCCACCTGTTGCGTGACTGGGCGGTCTCGCAAGCTGAACAGGCAAATTACAAAACCGTCGGAGTCTATGCCGGACCGCTCGGCTTTGCCTATAACACAGAGCGGCTGGAGAGTAGGAAACTGCTTCCGCCGTCGTGCTGGTCTGATCTGATAAAACCGGAGTACAGAGGCGAGGTGCAGATGGCCAACCCACGCTCGTCAGGCACCGCCTTCATGGCCGTCGCCACGCTGGTTCAACTGTCCGGTGAGGACAAGGCATTCAAATATCTGAAAGGCTTGCACAAGAACATCAACCAGTACCCGCGTGAAGGAAGCTCCGCGCTGAAGAACACTTCGCAAGGGAAAAACACGATATCGATCAGTTTCATCCATGATGTTCCGGGCGAAGTAATGGCCGGGTTCCCGATCAAGGCCGTCATACCTTGCGAAGGGTCAGGTTATGAAATTGGATCAATGTCCATCGTCAAGGGCGCGCGCAATATCGTGAATGCCAAGAAATTTTACGACTGGGCGCTTACCGCTCCCGCGCAGGAGCTGGCCGCCCAAGCAAAACAGTTCCAGTTGCCGGCCAACATGCGCGCGAAAGTTGATCTCCGGGTGCCTGACATCAACAAGATCAAGCTGATCAAGTATGACTTTGAAAAGTACGGAAACCCATCCGAACGATACCGCCTGCTAGATAAATGGGATAAGGAAGTTTACATCCAGCCAGCGCCATAAGAGATGCTCCAGGCCTATACCGGGTAACCGAAACCCTTGAGCAGTTGCACCGTTTCGTAGAGCGGCAGCCCCATCACGCCGGTGTAGCTGCCGGCTAGTTGTTCGACGAACATCCCCGCACGGCCCTGAATGCCATAGGCACCGGCCTTGTCCATCGGTTCTCCGGTGGCTACGTAGCTGCGGATTTCGGCTTCTTCGATCAGCCCGAAACTCACCTCGCTGACAGACAGCGCCGAATCGAGTCGACCTTCAAAGGCGACGGCAACCGCCGTGAGGACACGGTGCGTATGGCCGGACAGTCGTTGCAGGATGGCTCGCGCATCGGCGGCATTGACCGGTTTTCCGATGATTTCGCCATCGAATTCAAGCGTTGTATCGGCCGCCAGTACCGGCCGTGACAAAAGTCTTCTCCCCCCGACAATGCGCCAACCATGCTCGGCTTTGGCACGTGCCACGCGCTGAACGTAATCGATGGGCGCTTCGCCGGCATGCGGCGTTTCGTCGAGCTCCCTGTCCTCGCGCGGTGCGTCGCGAAAAACAATGGTGTCGAACTGGATACCGATCTGGGCCAGCAACTCGCGTCGGCGCGGGCTGCGCGAAGCCAGGTAAAGCCTAGGATTGTTGGGGTTGATCGGCATCAGCCTTCCCGGTGATAGGGGTGGTTCTTGACGACGCTGACGGCGCGATACAACTGTTCGCAGAGGATCAGTCGCGCCATGGCATGCGGCAAGGTCAGGCTGGACAAACGGATACTGTCATGGGCGCGCTGCTTCAGTTCTTCGTCGACGCCATCGGCCCCACCGATGATGAAGGCCGTATCGCCGCCTTCGCGCAGCCAGTCCTCAAGACGTTGCGCCAACTTCAAAGTCGTCAGATCGGTGCCACGTTCGTCGAGAACGACGACCCGCGAATACCCCGGCAAGGCCGCCTGCAAGCGGGCTTTCTCGGCCGCCAGAAGCTGTTCACGGGTTTTCGAGCCGCGCGGTTCGGGCTTGATTTCAGCAACGGACAGAGGCAACTCGCGCGGCATGCGCTTGATGTACTCTGCGCAGCCTTTGGCCACCCAGTCGGGAAGCTTGTGACCCACCGCGAGGATGCCGAGTCTCATGCGCTGGCGGCAGCCGCCTTGCGCACGCGAGCCGGGCCTTTGGCACTCCACAGCTCTTCCAGGTTGTAGTAGCTGCGAATGGCTGGCTGCATGACATGGACAACAATATCGCCCAGATCGACCAGCACCCATTCGCCACCATCCTCGCCCTCGGTCGAAAGGATTTCGCCACCAGCTTCGCGCACCTTTTCTTCGACATTGTTGGCCAGTGAGCGGACTTGACGGTTCGAATCGCCGCTGGCAATGATGATGCGTTCAAAAAGTGGCGTGAGTTTGGCCGTGTTAATTACTTCAATGTCCTTGGCCTTGATATCTTCAAGGGCGCTGACGACGAGTTTTTCGAGCTGGGGTAGTTTCATTATGGATTCAAATCTCCGAGTAAAAGTGGTGAGCCTGAATGTGATCGACAAGCACGTCAGGCAACAAATAGCGGGTGCTATGAGCTTTGGACAGCAGTGTACGTATCCCGGTTGCAGAAATATCAAGCTGGGTCATGGCGAAAGTGGTTATGCGCCCCGAAGGGACTTCCACCAGTTGCAAGGGATCGGCACTGAAGCGTTCACGGTAGAGGCTGGCCAGCGCTGGCGGCAGGTTGTCCGTATCCACCGGATAGCCGGGACGATGCGCAACAGCGATGTGCGCCAGTTCAATCAGTTTCTCCCAGCGATGCCAGGTCGCCATACCGGCAAAAGCATCGGCACCGACGAGTAAAACCAGCGGCCGCTGGGGGCCGCAAACGTCCGTCTGGCGCAAACGCTCCAGTGTCGGGACCGTATAGCTCGTCTGTGCCGCCTCGACTTCAGCGGCATCCAGTTCAAAGCGCGGATTGCCCTCAATCGCCAGGCGCACCATCTCAAGGCGCTGCGCGGCGCCGACTTTTGGCGACTTGTTTTGCGCGGGCTGACCGGCGGGAATCCAGCGAACTCGAGGCAGGCTCAGCGCATCCGCCGCTTCTTCGGCCAGACGCAGGTGGCCGAAATGAACCGGATCAAACGTGCCGCCGAAAATCCCCAGCGGTTTGCCAATTTCCTTCTCAGGCATCTTCGTCAACAGTGACAAAAACGTCGCGATAGCTCACATAGAAGCTGGCGTAAAGAGTCGGCAGGAGAATGAACACAATCGCCAGCGTCAGCGTCACGGAGAACATTTCGCCGCCATCGGAAAACCAGGAACTCAAGAGGCCAACGACCAGACCCGGAATCATTGCACCGACCACCATGATCGCTACCGAGTAAATCAGAAAGGCGCGCCAGTTGCGCAGGCAGGCAACGAAGCTGAAGAACAGAGATTTGCCGGGCCGCAGATCGTGCCAGGCGACCAGTACGGGGGCAAACCAGTAGGCCATGATGAGCGGCAAGAACAGGACTAGCGCCAGTTGCCCGGCAAGCATGATCTCGCCGCTGGCCACCGCCTGTTCACTGGGTCGCTGGCCAAGAACAACAAGCTGGAAAAGCAAGCCGTCATCAACCAGGCTGGTTATTCCGAGAATCGTGACACTGACCGCAATGTAGACGGCACCGAGCACCAGCAGGGATCGCAGGTTCTTGTTGAAACCTGAAAACAGCAGTTGCGGTGGCATCGGGCTGCCCTGCTCGATCAGGCGGCAAGCCGTCATCAGACTGACTGAGAAAACCGGAATGAGCAGGGTCGCAACGATCTGCCCGACGAAGGGCAGCGAATTGATCAGCGCCATCAGCATCCAGTAGCTGAGCACAAAGAACGAAAGCATCAGGTGACGCTTGCGGAAAATTCCGAAACCCTCGGAAATCCAGCGCCAACCACGACGGGCGGGGAGTGTCAGTGCTTGCATGGCGACGCAAAGTCAAGATTAGTTGGCAACGAAAATATCCCGATACGAAACATAGACCGATCCGGAAAGAACCGGAATGAGAAGCAGAAAGCCAAGACCGACAGGCAGCGCGGCAAAGAACATCAGAACCATGACGATCAGGCTGTAGACAAGAAAGGGCAACGTGTTTTTCAGGCAGGCATTGAAGCTGGCCTTTAGCGCGTCAACCGGTGACATGTTGTTGAAGAAGACAAGGGCCGGGGCAAACCAGAAAGCCATGATCAGGGGAAATACAAGGAGAAAGCCGACCAGCTTGGCAACAAGCCCCCCGCCAAACAACAAGCCAAAACCTGCCAGGCTACCAACGACAATCACTCCAAGGATGGCCAGGCCGCTGGCATTATCCCGGAAGCCGGAAAAGAAATCAGAAACCTCAAGCGTTTCGCTATTCAACGCTTTCTGGCAGGCTCTCAGCACGCCAGAACAGAGCAACGGGCTTAGCAAACAAAAAACCATTGGTCCGATCAAGCTCACACTAACCAGCGCAACACATGCAACGACAAGAATCAGGGAGGCGGCAAGCCACAGCCACGGATTGACCATAAAAATAGCCCAGCCGTGCCTTAGCCACTCGAAGGCATTGCCGGCGGGGACGATCCGACTTCGGCCATCAAAAGCCGGAGCTGGAATCGGGAAATGTTCGATGGCAATGCTCACTTGGGTGTTTTGGGGAAGAATAAATGCAGCAGAAAACGGCAGTGGATTACAGCGGCTTCCGCAGAAATGCAGGCAGCGCGCGGTGGAAATAGCGCCGGATCAGAAGGTGCCAATCACCCACATTGGCACGCTGAGTTGCGGCGTTCCCTGGGAATCCGGCCGCACGAAGACCCCGTCGCCGCGTTGATCGATCAAGGTGTAAGGGGCACCGCTTTCCGGCGTCACGATGATCTTGTACAGCTTACCGTTCACGCGGTGCTCCTCGACCGTATCGCCCTCGCGCTTCCTGATCGTCACCTGGGGTTCCAGCGAGTCATTCAGCGGCACCATGACCGGCGGCGGAACATCCGGCAGAGGCTGCAGATCGGTACGCGTTTGAGCCGAAACCGGGGTGGCGAGGATGGCCAACAGGGCAATAAGGGCGTTGAGGCGGCGCATGAAAATAATCCCGGGTGGCAAACGATAAGCCTTGATTATATTACAGATTGAGCAGCATCTCGCGCTCGGAAGGCAGCGGAGCGAAGCCGCGTGACTCGTAGTGCTTGAAAATGGCCTCGACGACCTCTTCCGGCTTGTCGATCACCTGAATTAGATCGAGATCGTCGGGCGAAATGACTTTTTCATCGACCAGCGTGGTGCGGAACCAGTCGACCATGCCGCGCCAGAAGGGTTCATGCACCAGGATCATCGGAATTTTCTGGCTCTTGCCGGTCTGGATCAAGGTTAACGCTTCGAGCAGTTCGTCGAGCGTGCCAAAACCGCCAGGCATCACAACGTAGGCGTTGGCAAAGCGCACGAACATGTATTTGCGTGCAAAGAAATGGCGGAAGGTCTGTGAAATATCCTGATACACATTGGTCGTTTGTTCGTGCGGCAACTGAATGTTGAGACCAACACTGGGCGATTTTCCAAAGTACGCACCCTTGTTGGCCGCTTCCATGATGCCGGGGCCACCGCCGGAGATGACCGAGAAACCGGCGTCCGAAAGCTGGCGGGCAATGTCTTCGGCCAGCTTGTAATACGGCGAATCGGGCTTGGTTCGGGCACTGCCGAAGATCGAGACGGCCGGCCGGATGGCGGACAGGCGCTGCGTGGCTTCGACGAACTCTGACATAATGCCGAAAACCCGCCAGGCTTCCTGTGACGCAGGGAACTTGGAGGCGGTGGGATCGGCCAATTGGGGGATCTTTTCTTTTTCGCTCATTTAATTTTCTCGATCATCATTTCAACTATGCCTATCCTGCTGCTGGTCGACGGTTCGTCGTATCTCTACCGCGCTTTTCACGCCATGCCGGATCTGCGCAACTCGCAGAGCGAGCCGACGGGTGCCATCTATGGCGTTCTGAACATGCTACGCCGCCTGGATAGTGACTACAAGGCGCAGGACGTTGTCTACAAGGCCTGTGTTTTTGATGCCAAGGGCAAGACCTTCCGTGATGACTGGTATCCGGAGTACAAGGCCAACCGGCCGTCGATGCCGGACGATCTGCGGCTTCAGATCGAGCCAATCCATACCGGCGTTGCGGCCTGCGGCTGGCCGATCCTGATGGTCGACGGCGTCGAGGCCGACGATGTGATCGGCACGCTGGCGCGGCAGGCGGCGGCTCAGGGCATCGACGTGGTGATTTCAACCGGCGACAAGGACCTGGCCCAGCTCGTCGATCCGCGCATCACGCTGGTCAATACGATGAGCAACGAAAAGCTCGACGAGGCGGGCGTATTCGCCAAGTTCGGCGTGCCGCCTGAGCGCATCGTCGATTATCTGGCGCTGATCGGCGACACCGTTGACAACGTGCCGGGCGTGCCCAAGGTCGGGCCAAAGACCGCCGTCAAATGGCTGGCGCAGTATGGATCGCTCGATGGCGTGATGGCGGCGGCGACGGACATCGGCGGCGTGGTCGGCGCAAACCTGCGGCAGACGCTCGACTTTCTGCCGCTCGGGCGAAAACTAGTTACGGTGCGCTGCGACCTCGAGCTGCCGCTAACGCTGCCGGAACTCGCGCCGCGTGTCATGGAGCGCGAGCGCCTGATCGAATTGTTTAGCCGTTACGAAATGAAATCGTGGCTGCGGGAAGCGCAAGGTGACGCGCTCACGGCCGAATCCTCGCCGACGCCCGTACACGCGGTCGCTGCACCGATGCCCGACCTTCTGGGCAATGACGGTGCGCACCGCGCGGGCTATGAAACGATCCTTGACTGGGCGACGTTTGACCGCTGGCTGGCCAGGATCGAAGCCGCGCCGCTCACCGCGCTCGATACCGAAACCACTAGCCTCGATCCGTTCGGTGCGCGCATCGTCGGCATTTCCTTTGCTGTCGCGGTCGGCGAGGCGGCTTATCTGCCGCTCGCTCATGATTACGCGGGTGCGCCGGCACAATTGCCTTGTGATCAAGCATTGACGCGACTCTCGGCCTGGCTGGAAAGCCCGCAGCACGCCAAGATCGGGCAGAACCTGAAATACGACCAGCACGTATTCGCCAACCACGGCATTGCGCTGGCCGGCGTCGTGCATGACACGCTGCTGCAGTCCTATGTACTCGAAGCCGGCAAGGATGGTGTGCGCGGCCACGACCTCGGCCAGCTCGCCTTGCGCCACCTCGGGATGCAGACGATTTCCTTCGAGGAACTGTGCGGCAAGGGGGCCAGCCAGATCGGTTTCAATCAGGTCGCTGTCGATCAGGCGGCCGAATACGGTGCCGAGGATTCTGATCTGTGCCTGCGCTTGCATGACGTGTTGTATCCGCAGATCGCTGCAGATCAAGGATTGACGCGGGTCTACGGGGAGATCGAGATTCCTTCGCGCGACATTCTGTTCCGTATCGAACGCACGGGTGTACTCATCGACTCCGATCTACTCGCACAGCAGAGTAATGAACTGGGCAAGCGCTTGATGGAACTCGAAATGCTGGCGCACGAAGCCGCCGGGCAGCCGTTCAACGTCAATTCTCCGAAGCAGCTGGCCGAAATCCTGTTCACCAAGCTCGGTCTGCCGGTCAAGAAAAAAACGCCGTCCGGCACGCCGTCGACCGACGAGGAAGTGCTTTCCGAACTGGCGCTCGACTACCCGCTGCCCAAACTGCTGCTGGAATCACGCCAACTGGCCAAACTCAAGGGCACTTACACCGACAAGCTGCCGAAGATGGTCAACGCGCAGACCGGGCGCGTACATACCAGCTACGCGCAGGCCGTGGCGGTGACCGGACGTCTCGCCTCCAGCGACCCCAATCTGCAGAACATCCCGGTGCGCAGCGCCGAAGGACGGCGTATCCGTGCCGCCTTCATCGCCCCGCCCGGCAGCCACATCGTTTCGGCTGACTATTCGCAGATCGAATTACGCATCATGGCGCATCTTTCGGAAGACGCGCGCCTGCTCGAAGCCTTCAAACAAGGCGAGGACGTGCACCGCGCCACCGCCGCCGAAATCTTCGGCGTCACGCCGATTGAAGTCGGTTCCGACCAGCGGCGCGTCGCCAAGGTCATCAACTTCGGTCTGATCTACGGCATGAGCGCCTTCGGTCTCGCGCGCCAGCTCGACCTCGAACGCAGCGCGGCGCAGGCCTACATCGAGCGTTACTTCGCGCGCTATCCCGGCGTTGCAAAATACATGGAAAGCACGCGCAACACGGCCAAGATGAACGGCTACGTCGAAACCGTCTTCGGTCGCCGCCTGTGGCTGCCGGAAATCCGCGCCGCCCAGGTCGGACGCCGTCAGGGTGCCGAGCGCGCCGCGATCAACGCCCCGATGCAAGGCACCGCCGCCGACCTGATCAAGCTGGCGATGATCGCCGTGCAAGACTGGATCGACCGAGAGCAACTGAAAACGCGCCTGATCATGCAAGTACACGACGAACTCATCCTCGAAGTTCCCGATGAGGAGTTGTCGCGCGTGCGCATCGAATTACCGCCGCACATGACTCAGGTTGCCAAGTTGCGCGTACCACTGGTCGTCGAAGTGGGTGTTGGTGCCAACTGGGATGAAGCCCACTGATCGGAGAAAAGCCATGCTGAAACTCGTCCAGTTCCACTCGGCCTTCGGCAGCCGCAACCTGAGCCCGTATTGCCTCAAGCTCGAAACCTTCCTGCGCATGACGGGCATCGCGCACGAGGTGGTGTGGAACAGCGACACCAGCAAGGCGCCCAAGGGCAAGCTACCCTACATCATCGATGGCGATACGGTGATGGGCGACTCGGCGCTGATCATCGACTATCTCAAGGCGAAGCATGGCGACCCGCTGGACAGCGCACTGACGGCCGAGCAGAAGGCGCAGATGCTGGCCTGGCGCTCGCTTTTTGAAGACAGCCTGATGTTTCCGATTCTCCACGCACGCTGGATCGATCCGGCCGGGTGGGAGAAGATGAGAACCCTCTTTGACCGCATGCCGCGTCTCCTGCGTTTGATCATCCCCGGCATCGTGCGCAAGGGTGTGCGTAAGCAGCTTTTTACGCAGGGCATGGGCCGCCACACGCAGGAGGAAATCTACCGCTTCGGCCTGCAATATCTGGCAGCCATCGAGACCCAACTGGGCGAAAAACCCTTCATGCTTGGAGACTCGCCCACTTCGCTCGATGCAACAGCCTACGGCTTTCTCGCCAACCTGGTGGATACCGATTTCGACAATCCGCTGAACCGCAAGGCGCGCGGAACACCGAGCTTTGTCGCGTACTGCGCACGTATCAAGCAAAGCTATTTTGCCGACCTCACGTAAGGTCTTCAGCAGAGCGCCTTTGGGCATTCTAGAAGTGCGATTCCCGGAGAACCGCGTGGATATTGCTTCTCCAGACATCACATAGTGAAGACGCCCGTATTTATTGGCTTTGCGGGCACCACCCATTGCTTGGATGTGAACTCTTAGGAGGTGAGCAAAAATAACTTGAGCACAACGAACCCTGTAGGTCGGGTTAGCCCAAAGGGCGTAACCCGACGCATCGCGGGTCAATCGTCGGGTTACGCTACGCTAACCCGACCTACTCGGTTTCGATTGCACGTTCAACTTGTTTTTTCTTGATGCCTTAGGACTTGCCTGCGCGGCTGAAGGGCAGCGATTCCATGGTATTGTGCGAGCCACCGCGTGGCGGCCTACGCCTCCCCTATATCCATAGGACATCCCCGCCAAAATCTCGAACAAGCCATGACTGCTGCCGTCGCGACCGCCGATTCTGCCTCTCCGCCCTTGTCCCAGAATGTGCTCGACAAAATCGAAAAGGTTCTTGGCTGGGCACTCTCCGCGCTGCTGATCCTGCTGGTCGGCATCGTTGCAGCGGCCGTTATTGCCCGCTATGCGTTCAACAGCAGTTTCGCCTGGACGGAAGAGTTGGCGCAGTGGCTATTCTCCTCGATGATTTTTCTCGGCCTCCCCGTTGGCGGCAGCGTACTCTCCGGAATGCGGGTGGAGTTGCTCACCCGACGTTTGCAGGGGAGAGCCCGGCGGCTTGCCGATCAGGCCCACGAGGGGATTGAGCTGTTTGCGCTGCTTGGCTTGCTCACCGCCGCCGGGAACGTGGCGAACAATATCGGCGGAAATTCCCCTGTTCTCGGCCTGCCCGAGCCTCTGCGTTTTCTCATCGTCATGGCAGGCTCTTTCCTGGCCTTGTTGACGCACCTGCTGCGAGCCAGGATCGCCGCCCACTCGCTGCTCCCCCGGCTTGTGTTCATCGGCTTGCTGGCAGGCCCGCTACTGGCCTTTCAGGAAGGCTGGATCGCTGCGCCCTGGTTGATGAACGGGTCAGCCGTTGCAGCAACGGCGATCACACTGGCCCTGTTGCTGGCGGTGCCGGTACCCATCGCTTTTCTCTTTGGCGTGCTGCTGGCCGTGTTTTTCGGCAGCGCCCTGCCGTCTCCGGCCGTGGCGCAAACCCTGGTCAATAGCGCGTCACGTTTCCTGCTGCTGGCGATCCCGTTTTTCCTGCTGACTGGTACGCTGATCAGTGCCGGCCGCCTCAGCCAGCGCATCATCCGCCTGGCTGAAACGCTGGTCGGCCATCGCCGGGCCGGCCTGGCGCAAACCACGCTGGTGACCAACTCGCTCTTTTCCTGCGTTTCCGGCTCGTCCATTGCCGATGCCGTGCTCGGAGCGAAACTGCTGGTGCCGCAACTGATCGCCCATGGCTATCCGGCCCCCTACGCGGCCGCGCTGGTGGCGTCGACCGCCGTGCTCGACAACATCATTCCGCCCTCGGTGGCCTTCCTGATCCTGGCGGCGGCCACCAACCTGTCGGTCGGCGATCTCTGGCTCGCCGGTCTGGGTGGCGGCCTGCTTCTGGCCCTGACTCTGGCGCTCGTAATTCATGCGATTGGCGACCAGCGTAACGCCGATGCAGTGCGCGTGCCGGCCAGCTGGCGTGTGCGCGGCCAAGCGCTGATCGGCGCACTGCCGGTGATCGGCCTGGCGTGCATCATCGTCTTCGGCATTCGCTTCGGTGCCTTCACGCCGACCGAAGCCGGCGTCGTTGCGGCCCTCTACGCGCTCGTTCTGGGCCTGTTCGTCTATCGTGATTACAGACCGGAAAAGCTGTTCGGGCTGTTCAGGCAATCGGCGCTGGAAACGTCAGCGGTGGGATTGCTGATCGGCACCGGCGCGCCAATGGCCTTCCTGCTGGCGGTAGATCAGGTGCCGACGGCGCTGATACAGATCATGGGCCACTGGGCGGTCAGCTATGCGACGGTCGCTGCCGGATCAATCGTGCTGCTGCTGATCGTCGGCTGCTTCCTGGACATTGGCGCGGCGCTGTTGATCTTCGGTCCCTTGTTGATGCCGTTGGCGATCAGTGCCGGATTCGACCCGATCCATTTTGGTCTGGTGGTCGTCGTGACCATGATGATCGGCGGACTGACCCCGCCGGTCGGCGTCCTGGTCTTCGTGGTCAGCGGCACCACCGGCATCCCGGCGTCCTCGGTCTTTCGAGCCGTTCTGCCATTGATCGGCGCGCTGCTGGCTGGGTTGGCGCTGATCGTCGCTTTCCCACGCCTTGCCCTGGTTTTTGTTTGATGTTTACGTTCTGGAGTTCGCCATGTCCCGTTTGACCCGCCGCCAATTCGCGCAATCCATCCTCGCCGGCGCTGCCGCCTTTGGCCTGGGTATACGGCCTGCCAGCGCCGCGCCGCGCACGCTGACCGTCGCTTCGCTGTTCGGCGACGACAAGCCGGAAACCCGGATCTGGCTCAAATTCTCCGATGAGCTGGAGAAGCGCTTGCCCGGCCGTTTCCACATCAACATCGCCCGCAACGCCGCGCTCGGCGGGGAGAAAGAGGTCGCCGAAGGCATCCGGCTGGGTTCGGTACAGGGCACCATCACCACGGTCAGCACCTTGAACAATTGGGTTCCCGCCGGACAAATCCTGGACCTGCCCTTCGTCTTCCGCGACGCAGGACACGTTGGTCGTGTCCTCGAGGGGCCGCTCGGCGCTGAACTGAAGGAGCAGTACATTGCCCAGGGATTCCGGGTGCTCGGTTATATCAACTACGGCGCACGCCATCTGTTGAGCAAGGAAGCGATCACGACACCGGAACAGATCAGGGGAAAGCGCATCCGGGTCATCCAGAGCCCACTGCACACGGAGCTCTGGAAAGGCTATGGAGCCAATCCGACGCCGATTCCCATTCCCGAGGTGTACAACGCGCTCAAGTCCGGCGTGGTCGAAGCGATGGACCTGACCAAATCGGCCTACGCCGGATTCAAGCTCTACGAAGTCGTGCCCTTCCTGACCGAGACGGCGCACATCTGGGCCGTCGGCGTAATCCATATCGGTGAAAAAGTCTGGCAAGCCTTGAGCGAGGACGAGCGCAACGCTTTTTCAACCGCTGGTGCCGAAGCCGCCCGCCATTTCAACACGCTGATCGTCGAAGACGAAGCCCGCTCCATGGAGCAAGCCCTTGCCAAGGGGGCGAAGATCCTTCAGCCGGCGAACCGCAAGGACTGGGAACAGGCTGCACGGCCGGTCTGGGACAGCTTTGCCGCGAGAGTCGGCGGCGCAGCGAAGATTCAGCGCATCGTCGCCACGGCCTGAGTGGGTTTTGATCATGACCAACGCTGACAATCCGGGCCAGACTCCCGTACCATCGACCATTCGCAGGCTGTGGCCGCATCCAGACTTCGTGAAGGACCTCGCCGAATTGCAGCGCGTCGGGCCGTTGACGCACTGCAACTCCAATTCGGTGGGTGCCGCGCTCATGGCCAACGTGCTGCTGGCTGTCGGCGCATCGCCGGCAATGATCGCCGCGCGCGAGGAAGTCGTCGAATTCGCCGCACTGGCCAGCGGCGTCCTGATCAATCTGGCGTCGGTGACTGAAGACCGGGCCGACAACTTGCTGCTCTCGGCCGAGGCCGCCCAGCGCGCAGGAACGCCCTGGGTGTTTGATCCGGTGGCGATTGGCGTACTGAAATTCCGTACCCGGCTGGCGCACGAACTGTTGCGCTTCAAGCCCGCCGTGATCAAGGGAAATGCCTCCGAGATACTCGCCCTGGCCGGGCTGGACGGGCACGCCAAAGGGGTCGATGCCACGGTGCCGTCGGTCGACGCGCTGACATCGGCGCTCGGGCTGGCGCGACAGACGGGTGCTGTCATCGCGATCACCGGGGCCGTCGATTTCATCACCGATGGCCGGCAGATCATTGAAATCCCCGGCGGGCATCCGGTCATGGCCCGTGTTACCGGCACGGGCTGCGCGCTTGGCGCACTGATGACTGCATTTCTTGGAGTCTGTCCGACCCCGTTGAGAGCCGCTAGCGCCGCTGCGGCCGTTTTCGCCGTCGCCGGAGAACAAGCCGGGCGCGAAACGACGGGCCCAGGCAGCTTCGTCGTCCGCTTTCTCGATTTACTGTCGCAGCTCGGTGGAGTTAAAGCACGATGAAAATCCGGGAAATACAAATCGGCAAAGTCAGCATCCCGCTGAAGAAACCGTTCAAGACAGCCTTGCGGCAGGTCAATTCAGCGGAAGACATCATCATCAAGGTGATCGCCGACAGCGGTGAGGTCGGCTTCGGCAATGCGCCGCCAACGGCGGTGATCACCGGCGACAGCCAGGATTCGATCATTGCCGCCATCCGCGACACGCTTGGGCCGCAAATCGTCGGCATGGAGATCGACAATCTCGAAGGCATCATGGCGACCCTCGATGCCGGCATGCGCAACAACAGCTCGGCCAAAGCCGCGCTCGACATTGCCGTGCATGATCTGTTCGGCCAGCGTTTCGGCCTGCCGCTCTACAAGCTGTTCGGCGGCTTCAGAACGAGCATGGAAACCGATCTGACGATCAGCCTGAATTCTCCCGAAGAGATGGTGCGGGACGCGCGGGAGGCCGTGGCGGGAGGTTTCACCGCGCTCAAGCTCAAGGTGGGCAACGACACGACGCTTGACTTCCAGCGCGTGCAGGCGATTCGTGGTGCGGTCGGCCGCGACATCAGGATCCGTCTCGATGCCAACCAGGGATGGAGCCCGAAAGAAGCCGTCCGCATCATTCGCCGCTTTGAGTCCGACGGGCTGGAGATCGAATTCATCGAGCAGCCGGTCAAGGCCCACGATTTTGAAGGGCTCAAATACGTGACTGACCGGGTCAGTACCGACATCATGGCCGACGAATCGGCCTTCGGTCCGTTTGAGGTGTTTCAGTTGCTGTCGATGCGCGCTTGCGACCTGATCAACATCAAACTGATGAAAGCCGGCGGATTGCACAACGCCGTGAAGATCGCCCACTTCGCCGAAACAATGGACGTTCAGTGCATGATGGGCTGCATGCTGGAGAGCAAGGTCGGCATCACGGCCGCCGCCAGCCTGGCCACCGGCAAGAAAATCGTTACCCGCGCCGATCTGGATGCGTCCGTATTGCTGGCTGAAGATCCCGTGGTCGGCGGTGTTACTTTCTGCAAAAACCGCCTGCGTGTTTCCGACGCTCCGGGGCTGGGCATTACCGAGGTCCTTGGCTGGCAGCAGGTCAAATGAATCTAGGGGTAAAATCCCCGCCATGACTACCTTGCTTGTACTGACCAATCTGCCGGACAGGATCTCCGCCGAAACCCTGGCCGCGTCGCTCGTCGAAGACCGGCTCGCCGCCTGCGTCAACATCCTCCAGCCCTGCAGCTCAGTCTATCGCTGGAAAGGTGCCGTCGAAAAAGCGGACGAAGTGCCCATGCTCATCAAGACGACCGAGGCTCGCTACCCAGCGCTGGAGGAGGCGATCCGGGCGAAGCACCCGTACGAGACGCCCGAACTCATCGCGCTGCCGGTGGTCGACGGTTTGCCCGACTATCTGGCCTGGGTCGAAGCCGAAACGCAGCCCGAAACCTGGTCGTCTCCATGATCTGCCGTATCTTCCTTGCCCTTCTGCTGCTGTGTTCCTTCGCGAACGCCGAAGAATTGCTGCATCCGTCGGTCGCCTTCAAACCCACAGCCCGTGCGCTTGACGGCCAGACGATCGAGGTACGTTTCGAGATCGCCAAGGGCTACTACCTGTATCGCGACAAGTTCCGCTTTTCGGCCGAACCGGCCAGCGTTCAGCTCGGCACGCCTGTTCTTCCGAAAGGCAAGGAGAAGGACGACGATACCTTCGGCAAGGTCCAGATCTATTACAAGGAAGCCTTGATTCGCCTGCCGGTCGAACGCAACAGTTCCGGCCCCTTGCCGCTGACGCTGAATCTCACCTCGCAGGGTTGTGCCGATGCCGGTGTCTGTTATCCACCACAAAAGCAGACAGTCAGCCTTGAATTGCCCGATCCCGCTTCCGCGCCGGTTGCGGCACCTGCACCGGCCAGCGACGAATCCGGCCGCATCGCGCAGTTGCTGAAAAACGCCAATCTGTGGCTGGTTGCGGCCAGCTTCTTCGGCTTCGGCCTGTTGCTTTCGCTGACGCCCTGCGTTTTCCCGATGATCCCGATCCTTTCCGGAATCATCGTCGGCGCTGGTCGCAACGGCCACGGCGTCTCCCATGCGCGCGGTTTTTTGCTCTCGCTGGCCTACGTGCTCGGTATGGCAACGACCTACGCAGCGGCGGGAATTGCCGCCGGCCTGACCGGCACGCTGCTTTCGGTGGCGCTGCAAAACCAGTGGGTACTCGGCGGCTTTGCGCTGATCTTTGTCGTGCTGTCGTTCTCGATGTTTGGCTTCTATGAATTGCAGTTACCGACCTTCCTGCAAAGCAAGGTGTCGGAGGAGGCGTCGCACCTCAAGGGCGGATCATTGCCGGGCGTCGCCGTCATGGGCGCGCTGTCGGCGATCATCGTCGGCCCCTGCGTCGCCGCGCCGCTGGCGGGTGCGCTGCTCTATATCGGGCAAACCGGCGATGCGCTGCTCGGCGGAATGGCGCTGTTCTGCATGGCGCTGGGCATGGGTGTGCCCTTGCTCGCTGTCGGCCTCTCGGCCGGAACGCTGCTGCCCAAATCCGGCGCATGGATGGAGGCGGTGAAGAAGGCCTTTGGCGTCATCCTGCTGGCCACGGCCTTGTGGATTATCTCGCCGCTCATTCCGATTGCCGTGCAGATGGGCGCGTGGGCGCTGCTGTTGATCGTGCCGGCCATTTACCTGCACGCTATTGATCCATTGCCACCGCATGCCAAGGCTTGGTCGCGTTTCTGGAAAGGCATCGGCCTGGTTATGCTGATTACTGGCGCAGCCATGCTGGTCGGCGCGCTCTCCGGTGCCAAGGACCCGCTGCAGCCGCTGGCCGGCTTGCGCAGTGGCGCGACCAGTGAGTTGGCTCGCCTGCCCTTCGAGCGCATCCGCTCGGTCGCCGAGCTTGATGCGCGCATCAAGGCCGCCGGCAAGCCGGTGATGCTCGATTTCTATGCCGACTGGTGTGTGTCCTGCAAGGAGATGGAGCGCTTCACCTTCTCCGATGCCCGCGTACAACAAAAACTTGCGGGCTGGAGCCTGCTGCAAGCCGACGTGACGGCGAATTCCGACGAGGACAAGGCGCTTCTCGCACGCTTCAAGCTCTTTGGCCCGCCCGGCATCATCTTCTTCGACAGCCGGGGCGAAGAACTCGGCAAGGTGCGCGTCATCGGCTTCCAGAACGCCGAGGAATTTCTGCGGTCGCTCGTGGCGACCGGGCAGTAAGCCGCTATTGAACGGAAGCCGCGACGCCTGACGTCAAAAAACCGAGCATCGTCTGCGAATGTTCGGCCGCTTCCCGACCGAGGCTGGTCAGGTAGCCGCCATCGGCCTGGGTGACCAGATTCTTGGCATACAGACGCTGCACCGCTGAAATCACTTCCGCATCGGCCGTCTTGTGTACCTTGATGCCTTGCTGGCCGGAGTCCAGATTGAATCGGATCAGGGCATTGAGTTCGTGTACGAGATCGGGCGTGTAGGGCATGGCCACTCCTTATTGCGGAAAGCGCCATTCTACGCGCTTCCTGAGGCGATTTTCAGGAACTGCACGAGAGCATCGAGCAACCGGCCTTGTGACGGGCCCATTCCGGGCGCTTGGCGGCAAAGGCTTCGCGCCCCGGTTGCTCGTCGTAGGGCCGGCGCAAGACGTCAAGCAGTTCATGGATCATCGCCGGATCGCCCTGCTCCGCCCGGTCGATGGCCTGCTGCGCCAAATAGTTGCGCAAGACATAGCGCGGATTGACGGCATTCATGCGCGCCACGCGAACGTCTGACGGGATGCTGTCCGAGCGGACTCGGGCTGCCCAGCGCGTGAGCCAGGCTGAAAAATCGGTCGTGTGCTGGCTGTACAACTCTTCGCGGTAGAACGCATCCTTGAGGATGGCGAACTGCGGTGCCTGAATGTCAACGTGCGCCAGCCCCCGGAAAAACAAGGTCATGTCGACTTCGGCCCGATGTAGCAGGGTAAAGGCCTCTTCAATCAAACCGGCATCCTCGCTGACGCAGGCCACCAGACCAAACTTGGCCGCCAGCGCCGTGTTGAATTCCTCGGCATAAACTTCGTCGTAGCGCCCCAGCCCCGCCGCCAGCGAACCCGGCTCGGAGACAATGGCCGCCAGGGCATCCGCCAGTCGTTTGAGATTCCAGCGGGCGATCTCGGGCTGCCGGGCAAAACAGTAGCGCCGGCCGTCGGCATCGGTCGTATTGGGCGTCCATCCCGGATCGAAGTCGTCGACCCAGCCATACGGCCCGTAATCGATGGTCAGCCCGAGAATCGACATGTTGTCCGTGTTCATCACCCCATGAACGAAGCCGACACGCATCCAGTGCGCCATCAGCCGTGCCGTACGCTCGCAGACCTCGACAAACCAGCGGGCCAGCAACTCGTCGGGCGGTGCGGACAACTCGGGAAAATCCCTGGCGATGGTGAAGTCCACCAGTTGCCGGAGCAGGGCTTCATCGCCGCGAGAAGCCGGCAGTTCGAAATGCCCGAACCGCGTGAACGACGGGGCGACCCGGCACACCACGGCCCCCGCTTCCGCCACCGGACGCCCATCGTAGAACATGTCGCGCACCACGCTTTCGCCCGTCGTCACCAGCGAAAGCGCACGCGTCGTCGGCACGCCCAGATGATGCATGGCCTCGCTGCACAGAAACTCGCGGAGCGACGAACGCAACACGGCGCGCCCATCGGCCCGGCGCGAGTAAGGCGTCGGACCGGCGCCCTTGAGTTGCAGTTCATGACGTTGCCCGGCGCTGTTGACCGTCTCGCCGAGATAGATCGCCCGGCCATCGCCCAGCTGTCGCGCCCAGGAACCGAACTGGTGCCCGCCATAACATGTCGCGTAGGCCACCATGCCCGGCAGCAGGCTGTTGCCGGCCAGAGCATCCACCCATTGCGTTGAAGTCAGCTCTCGCTCTTCAAGGCCAAGCTGCTGTGCCACCTCGCGCGAATGAGCCAGCAAGCGCGGGGCGGCCACCGGCGTCGGCTTGACCGGCGACCAGAGTGCGCCGAGCACCTGGCGCGGATGGTTGCGCGTGTCATCGTCGCCTGGCAGTTCACGGACCAGGCGGTTGTCGAAATGCAGCATCGGGAATCTCACCAACAGAAGGAAGAGACTTTTGGGCACATCGCGCCGCGACAAGTTCCCTGGAGAGTTTTTCCGTGTGATCGTGTCGATTTGCCGTTCCGCTGATCGTCGACGGACCATGGAAGAGCAATTCATGCCCCTGATCGCGAAACAACGTTCCGGGAACAGAAGTCCTCTGCCACGGTTCAAATGACCAGATTCATCGCGCCTCATCCCCGCAGGGCGAGTCCCTGCCCCCAAGTGCGGTACTTTTCTGAAGGAGACAGCAAATGATCGACAATCCCGTTCGCTGGTTTGAAATTTACGTGCAGGACATGGCGCGCGCCAAGCCCTTCTATGAATCCGTCTTCAAGGTCAAGCTGGAAAAACTGAACAGCCCAGATTTCGACATGTGGGCCTTTCCCATGCAGCGCGATGGCCGGGGAGCGTCGGGCGCACTGGTCAGGATGGATGACGGGCCGTCGGGCGGCAACACTACGCTGGTGTACTTTGGCTGCGAAGATTGCGCGGTCGAGGCGGCACGAGCCGCCGAGTTTGGCGGAGGCATTGATCGAGGTAAGTTTTCCATCGGCGAGTACGGCTTCATTGCCCTGGTGCACGACACCGAAGGAAACATGCTCGGTCTCCATTCAATCAAGTAGCGAGGTGCGAGCGATGGATTCCGATAACACCCAGCCGCGTCGGGTGGTGGTACTGGTTGCCACGCGCAAAGGCGCGTGGCTCTATCACGGCGACTTGGAGCGCCGCAACTGGCGGGTCGATGGCCCGCACTTTCTCGGCCAGATCATCAGCCATTTAATGCTTGATCCGCGTGATGGCCGAACGCTGCTGGCGGCAACGAAGACCGGTCACCTCGGGCCGACCATTTTCCGCTCGACTGATCTAGGCGCCACCTGGAAGGAGGCAGTTCGGCCGCCGGCCTTCGCCACCGCACAGAACGGCCTGGCGGGCCGTTCGGTCGACCACACTTTCTGGCTGACGCCGGGCCATGCCGCAGAAAAGGACGTCTGGTATGCCGGGACCTCGCCGCAAGGCTTGTTCCGTTCCGAAGACGGTGGCGACACCTGGGCACCGTTCTCGTGCATCAATGACGATCCGCAGTATCGGGAATGGATGGGTTCCGAGAAAGACGGAACGCCCGACGGACCCAAGCTGCATTCGATCCTCGTCGATCCGCGCGATTCGCAACATCTGTACTTCGCGATGTCGAGTGGCGGTGTGCATGAGTCATGCGACGGCGGGCGTACTTTTTTACCGTTGCTTGACGGCATGGAGGTGGTCGATGGCTTCGATCCGGCCGCGGTGACTTTCCACGACCCGCATTGCGTACGTCTCTGCCCGAGCAATCCTGATCGTCTGTATCAGCAGAACCACTGCGGCATTTATCGCCTTGATCGTCCCTCGGATCGCTGGATCAGGATCGGCCTGAACATGCCGAAGCCGGTCGGCGATATCGGCTTTCCGATGGTTGTGCATCCGCGCGACGCCAACACCGCGTGGGTGTTTCCAATGGATGGCACTCAGGTCTGGCCACGGACCAGCCCCGATGGGCAGCCCGCTGTCTATGCCACACACGACGCCGGCGAAACTTGGCAACGTCTCGACGTCGGGCTTCCATCCAGCCAGGCGTGGTGGACGGTCAAGCGCCAGGCCATGACGGCAGATGGCCAGGACCATGTGGGCCTCTACTTCGGCACCACCAGTGGCGAATTGTGGATGAGTCGCAACGAAGGCCAGCAGTGGGAATGCCTGGCTCGCCACCTGCCCGAAATCTACGCCGTTGAAACGGCCGACGTGGCGTAACGCGAGGCCGGCGAATGAGAGTGCTGATTCCCACTACGTTGTATTCGTATACCGGGCAAAGCTGGGTTGAGGCCAATGGCGCCACGGTTGCCGACGTTTTGGCCGACCTTGATCAACGCTATCCGGGAATCCGCTTTCGCATCATCGATGAACAGGGAAACATTCGCCGTCACATCCGGTTTTTTTGCAACAACGAGATGGTGCATACCCTATCGCAAACGCTGAGCGCTGACGCGGAACTGTACATTGTTCAGGCGCTGAGCGGCGGGTGACGCCGGATACCACGATTCCACGAGCCGGTCAAAAACTATGGAAATCCGAATCCATGCTGCGAGACCAGTGAAACCGGCCACTGCTCTGAAAGGCAATGAATACGGGCTTCTTCGCGGCCATTCGCGCAGAAGCCAATAGGCATGCGGGTCTTGGCCCTCCTTCAGATGAATCTAAAAAAATGCGCGCGAGACTTTGCAGCTCATCGGGCGCGCGCAAAAGGCGTAGAGTATTGCGTCAGCCTTTTTTACAAACTTTGAGGGATTAACGATGCGTATTCTTGTATTGGGAGCGGGCGGAATCGGCGGCTACTACGGAGCCAGAATCCATGAGGCGGGTGGCGATGTCACCTTTTTGGTCCGGCCGGCCAGAGCCGCACAGCTAAGGGGAAAAGGGCTCAAGGTTTTCAGCCCTTTCGGCGACTTGCAGATCACACCAAAGGTTGTCACCAAGGACGAACTGAACGAAACCTTCGATGTGATCGTGCTTTCTTGCAAGGCCTACGATCTGGAGTCGGCGATCGAGGCCATCGCACCGGCGGTCGGCAAGCACAGCGTCATCCTGCCGCTGCTCAATGGCGTTTCGCACATCGAAACGCTGGCGACTCGTTTCGGTTCGGAGCAAGTGCTTGGCGGCGTGGCGATCATTTCCACCATGCTGACGCCGGAAGGCGACATCCGGCACCTTAACAAGCCGCACCGGCTTGTCGCCGGCTCGCTGACGCCGTTGCCGTCGCAATGGCTGGAGCCGCTGGCTCAACTATTCGCCCTGTCCAACTTCGAATTCGTTCTGTCCGTCAACGTCGAGCAAAATCTGTGGGACAAAATCGTCTTCCTGTCGACGCTGGCCGGTTCGACCTGCACAATGCGCGCCAGCCTCGGAAACATCATGGAGACGGTCGCCGGGGAGGCTTTCATCACCGGCCTGCTGGCAGAATGCGCCAGCATCGCCGCCGCCAGCGGTCATGCCGTGTCCGATACGCAACTGGCGGCCTACCGCACGCAGTTGACCGAGCGTGGGTCGTCGCTGATGGCGTCGATGCTGCGCGATGTCGAGCGCGGAGGCCCGACCGAAGCGGATCACATTCTGGGCGACATGGTTGCTCGTGCGCATGCCAAAGGGATCGACGCGCCACTGCTCAGGATTGCCTTCTCGCACCTTCAGGCCTACGCCCTCCGCCGCACGGCGTAAACGAGAAACGAGTTGAGTCGCTTCTGAACGGAGAGCCTAATCCACCGCCAGAGCATAACAAGGGTCAAGCTGTGAATGCAGCAGCTTGACCATCTCTGGGTCGATTCGCCCCTGCTCGCAGAGGGTGTCGATCCGTGACATGACTTCGGCCTTGACCATGTGCCCACGGTAAGGCCGTTCCTGCGACAACGCCTGAAAGATATCGGCAACCGAGATCAGGCGGGCTTCACGCGGGATCTCCGTGGCCGGCCGATGAAAAGGGTAGCCGGTGCCGAGCAGATTTTCGTGATGCATCGACGCCCAGTCGGCAATCGGCTGACCGGGAAACACCTTCCGCAGGATATGGCCAGTGTCATAGCTATGGCGCATGACGTAGGCGCGTTCCGCGCGGGTCAGCGGTCCGGGCTTGTCAATAATGTCCTCCGGTACGCGCAGTTTGCCGATGTCGTGCAACAGGCCGGCAATTTCGACCTTGTCGAGGTGCTCGCCCTGAATGCCGCAGGCTGCCGCTAGATGCCTGGCGATGCTGGCAACACGCGTGGAATGCTCCAGCGTGTAGGTACTCTTGGCGTCAACGGTGTGTGCGAACATGCCAGCGACGGACAGCGCATCGGCCGTGTCCAGTTCCACTGGACGACCGCGATGCAGATAATCTTCGATCTGGTCTTCAATATAGGCCGGGTCCATCGCCAGCCAGAACGATTCGCGCGCCGCTGCTCGGCGAAACGCATCGACGAGCAAAGGCGAGAAAAGGCTGCCGCCCAGACCGATGATGCGCTCAACGACGTCGGGATATTCCCAAAGGATTTCATTCTTCAGCGTTGATCCAATGAAATAGGGAGCAAGGAGAACGTCAGCACGGTCGGCTAGAAAGATCAGGTTGCTTTCCAGGCGCAGATCGTCGGCCATCTCTTCGCACAGCAGCGCCTCCCAGCGCGTATGGTGCCAGCGAACAATCGCCGAGAAATGCGCCAGCGGTGGGCAGGCGGCCAGATAGTCGGCACCGCGCACACAGTGTTGTTGCGCGCCTTCCCATTCGAGCGTTTCGGTGATGGCGCGGTGCTCCCGAGCGCGCGATACGCCGCAGTCGTGGATCATCCCGGCGTAAAGCATTTTCTCGCAGCGCGCCTGCGACCAGTCCAATTCTCCGGCAATCGCCGCCGCCATGAGCGCCACGCGTTTTCCATGCTGAAATTCGTCGGTGCCAACAAAATCGAGAGCGTTGGTCAGTGAGGTAATCGTGCGCTGAAGATTGATTTTCATATCAGGCTCTCGAAAGAGCGTACCGGTCGGGGGTCAAGTCGCCTCTTCGACAGAGCCAAGGCGCATAAATTCATCATAGCGCAGAAGAAATTTTATGCCATGAAAATTTCTGGCATCCGTCTTCAACAATTGAGCTCCTAAAGTGCAGCAAAAAAGCCGAGGCACGATGGTCGATGTCGGCGTTTCAGCGAGTGAGATTTCCTTTCACCGGCGCATCATCCCCCATCCATTGCGACGGACTGACACCGGTCTTTTTTTTGAACAGTCGCGAAAAATAGTAGGGGTCGTCGAAGCCAAGTTGCAACGAAATGCTTTTGACCGATGTTTCACCGCTGGCAAGGATTTCCTTGGCTCGATTGATCTTGGCGTGGATACAGTATTGATAAGGCGTCATCCCGGTATACGACTTGAACACCTCGTTCAGGTTGGGCAGCGACAGATGAGCTTCGGTGGCCAATCCATTCAGGTCAAAAACCGAACTGATATTCTCCTCGATGAAGGACTTGGCCCGTTCCACGATTTTCTGTGATCGTGTCGGCTGAATTGACAGGCGTTCAATACTGAGCGTTTCAGCTAGCAAGCGCAGTATTTCTGCGCAAACTCGGAACTGGTAAAGCGGCGACTGCAACTTTACTTGCTCGAAAATTGTTTGGAACCCGCTGATTAGTCTAGCCTGGTGCCCAAGCTGATAAAACGGTTTGTCAGAACTGATAATTCCATTGGCCAGCATCGCGTCCACCTGTAATCCGCGAAATCCGACCCAGAATTCGGTCCATCCAGTAACTGGATCAGGGTGATAGGCATGGCGGACGTCGGGGAACAGCAGGAACAGGCTGCCAGATTCGACCGCGTACGCTTGCCCATTCATTTCCAGCGAACCGCGGCCGACGGGAATGTAAACCATCTGATATTCATTGATCCGGCGCCCGACACTCACCGACTGGAAGTCGACCGGGTGCTTTTCCGCGTGTGGTGGATACGGGCTACCTGGCGGAACCACGTTGCGGCCTGCGTCGGTACAGACCATCTGCCACTTCTCGTCTTCCGCACTATGAGTTAAATAGAGGGAAAAATCGGCGTCGGCCATCTCGATATTGCTCCCATTAGTTTTTGTCCATCAACCTGCTCGGTTTAGTCCATTCACTGTATTGCAAAATGTTGGGACACTGAATCCACTATGAATACATCAACTACATCAACTCGTGTCGGTTTGTTCGGGATCGGACTGGATACCTACTGGGCGCAGTTTGCCGGTTTGAAGGAACGATTGGAAGGCTACCAGAAGGAAATGTCAAGGCAAAGTAGAAATGTCCGCTTGTCAAGGCAAAGTAGAAATGTCCGCTGATTGGGCAAGATAGAAATGTCCGGTGAGCTGTTTTGGGTTTGATTCAAAGGCCGGCCAATTGGCCGGCCTTTGAATCGGGCTTGAA
>JBBQAT010000006.1:0-61484 GCA_038316625.1 Burkholderiales bacterium | reverse complement strand
ACGATCTTCGTGTTGATCACCACCACCATCTACGCTTTCCAGCTTTATACGCAGGCGCAGATCATCGCCAGCAGCGGCGCGTCGGCACCCATCGATTCGTTCCGCACGATGGTCATGCTGATGGTCCACGAGGGCTTCCGTAACGGCAAGATCGGCTACGCCTCGGGCATTTCGGTCGTCTTCTTCGTGATCGTGCTGGCCTTCTCGATGCTGCAACGAGTATTGCTCAAGGAAGAGAGGGCCGTTCAATGACCACCACAAAGTCCCAACCGTCCCAAGCGCGTCGCGAGCGCTTTGCACGTCTCGGCCAGTATGCCTTGCATACCGTGCTGGTGATTTTCTTCCTGTTCCCGTTGCTGTTCCTGTTTGTATCCGCACTCAAGGGTGACGAACTCCAACTGCTCAAGGACATGGGCAGTCTCAACGCCTTTGTTCCCTACGGCGACATTTCACTGAAGAACTTCAGCCATGTGATCAGCGGCTCGAACTTCAAGACGGCCTTCTTCAATTCGTTGCTGACCGTCTCACTGACCGTGATCCTCGGCGTCCTGATCAACAGCATGCTGGCGTATGCCCTGGCGCGCTTCAAATTCAAGGGACGGGATTTTCTCCTGTCGGTGATTGTGGCGCTGATCATCATCCCGTTTGAAGCCATCGCCGTGCCGCTGCTGCTGCTGGTCAACGAATTGCCCTGGGTCAATGGCGAAATCGGCTGGCTGGATTCCTACCATGTGCAGATCATCCCGTTCATTGCCCATGCCTTTTCGATCTACCTGTTCTACCAGTTCTTCATTGCCCTGCCCAAGGATCTCGAGGAGGCCGCGCTGATGGATGGCGCGAACCGACTGCGCATCTACTGGAGCATCGTGATGCCGCTGTCCAAACCAGTGATTGCCACTGTGGCCGTATTGCAGTTCCTCTCGCGCTGGGGCGATCTGCTGTGGCCGGTGATGGCGGTGCGTGGCGACACCTTCGCCACCTTGCCGCTGGCGATGCAGTCCTTCTTTGGTCAGTATCCGCGCCACTGGGGCGATGTGATGGCCTTCGCGGCGATGGCGACACTGCCGACGCTGATGATTTTCGTCATCTTCCAGCGCTGGTTCGTACGCAGCGCGGTGTCGAGTGGGATCAAGGGATAAATACAGTCAGATGCTTCGGAATCTTCCGGAGCATCCCCAGAATATTTTGAAGAAATAAGGAGCCTGCATCATGGCCAGTGTAACAATGCGGAATATCCGCAAGGTGTATGACAACACCGTTGAAGTGATCAAGGGTGTCGATCTTGAAGTGAAAGACGGCGAATTCATGGTTTTTGTCGGCCCGTCGGGCTGCGGCAAATCGACCATGATGCGCATGATTGCCGGTCTGGAAGATATTACCGATGGCGAACTGCTGATCGGGGATCGCGTTGCCAACGACCTGCCGCCGGTCGATCGCGGCGTGGCGATGGTCTTCCAGAGCTATGCGTTGTATCCGCACATGACCGTCGCGGAAAACATGGGGTTCGGCCTCAAGCTGGCCGGATCTTCGAAAGCCGAGATTGCCGAAATCGTCGGCAAGGCGGCGGAAATTCTGCACATCACCAATCTGCTGGATCGCCGACCGAAGGCGCTTTCAGGTGGACAGCGGCAGCGCGTGGCGATTGGCCGCGCCATCGTGCGCAAACCTGGTGTGTTCCTGTTTGACGAACCGCTGTCCAATCTTGACGCCAATCTGCGCGTGCAGATGCGCGTGGAATTGACCAAGTTGCACAAGGAACTGGGCAGCACCATGATTTACGTGACCCACGACCAGACTGAAGCCATGACCATGGGCGACCGCATCGCGGTGTTCAATCGCGGTATCGTCGAGCAGGTCGGGCCACCGATGGAGCTTTATCACGATCCGGTTAATACCTTTGTCGCCGAGTTCCTGGGCTCGCCAAAGATGAACCTGTTGCCGATCAAGTGGCTGCGCGATGGCGACGAAGCAAGCATCGAAGTCGGTGGCTGCACGATCCCGTGGAATGGAAACGGCCACGGCCCGCTCGGCTCGGTTTCGGACGATCTCCTGCTTGGCGTCCGTCCGGAGCATTTTGACGTGTTTGACAGTGGCGATACCAATGGCTCGATTGCCGCCAAGGTGGAAGTGGCCGAGCGTCTGGGTGACATCGTTCTACTCTATCTCAAGGTGCCGGGCATTGAGCAGACGCTGGCCGTCAAGGTTCCCGAAGAAGGGCATCTATGGCAACGTGGCGCGACCGTGGCTTTGCGGCCGCGCGACAAAACGGCCCTGTTATTTACCAAGGCCGGACCAAGGGTGTCTTAGTCGAGTCGTCTGCGTCATAATGCTACGTTGAGTGTGCTTGGCAGGCCGCCAAGCACACAAAACAACCAAGCCGACGATAATGAACCTTAAAGAACTTTCAGACAGACTCGGGCTGTCACAGACTACGGTTAGCCGGGCGCTCAATGGCTATTCCGACGTCAGTGAGGCGACGCGCCAACGCGTCATCGAACTGGCCGAGAAGTCCGGCTACAAGCCCAATGCCATGGCGCGTCAGCTGGCGATGGGCAAGGCCGATGCAATAGGCCTTGTCTATCCCCTTGACGCTACTTACCTGGGCGACCCGCGTTTTCTGGAAGTGCTCGAAGGTATTACGGCGCGTTTCAATGAAGAGAATATCGATATGCTCATCGCGTCGGCCAGCAAGGACGATGAAGTTGAAACCTACCAGCGTCTCATCCGCGCGCAGCGGGTTGATGGCCTCATTGTGGCGCGTACGCACGTCGAGGATCAGCGCATCCGTTTTCTCAGGAAGTCGAAGTTTCCCTTCGTTTCCTATGGCCGTACGAGTGATCCCTCAGGATTCGCCTGGTTCGATTTCGACAATGAACTGGGCACTCGGCTGGCCGTTGAACGCCTAGTTTCTTTGGGACATCGACGGATCGCCTACATGCACGCGAATCTGGATCTCAACTTCGCCGCGCAGCGCTTTCATGGTTTTATGACCGCCATGCAGGCGGCAGGGCTGGAGCCAGAGCCTGAACTGGTATGTGAGGCCGGGTTTTTACGCCGAAAAGCCTATGCCGTGATGAACCAGCTGCTCAGCCTGCCGACAAGACCAACGGCCGTTGTCATCGACAACAACCAAGCCGGTGTTGGCGCGATCCGAGCCGTGGTCGAAGCCGGTCTGACCCTTGGACAGGATTGTTCCCTGATCATTTATGACGGTCTGCCGGAAGATACCTTGCTTGATCAGCAGGATGTCACTGCCATTGAACAACCGACCTCGGAGCAAGCGGGTCGCAAGCTGGCCGAACTGATGCTGGACGTCATCCAGGGTGTACCGCATTCACGTTTGCAGGTGCTGTGGAAACCGATTCTCCACCCCGGTACGTCGGATGGCCCGTTGCTGGCCGCCGAATAAAACAACTCTATGGATTCAAGAGGAAATATCGTGGCCATTCAAGAAATAACGCCAGCCCATGAAGACTGGCAAACCCCTGATGAACAGCTCTGGCGTGTCTGGAGCGCGGTTGCCGCCTGGCACGGACACCACGCGCAGTGGCCCGCGTTTGACGCACGGGTGCGCGTGCACCTGGCTGTACTTCGCGACGAGCTGAAATCCCTCTACGGGCACCGTGACGATTTTGAACGCTTTCTCGTCAACCTGTTGGGCGTGGCGTTTGATGCCTGGAATATTCGCACGAAAGAGCTCAAGGCGCTGGATGCCCAGCGCGAAGCCGAACCTCACTGGTTCGAGTCGCAGAAGATGCTTGGCGGCGTTTGCTACGTCGACCTGTTCGCCGGGACCTTCAAGGGGGTCGAAGCGCAGATTCCATACTTCAAGGAACTGGGGCTGACCTATCTTCACCTGATGCCGCCCTTCCTGTGCCCGGAACCGCACAGCGACGGCGGTTATGCCGTGAGCAGTTATCGCAAGACCAAACCTGCACTTGGCAAGATCGCCGACCTGCGTCAGTTGGCCAAGAAGTTGCGCAAGGAAGGCATCTCGCTGGTGCTCGACTTCGTGTTCAACCATACGTCCGACGAACACGAATGGGCGCGCGGCGCGCTGGCGGGTGATCCACGTTACGACGATTTCTTTTACATCTTCCCCGACCGAGAGCAGCCAGACGCCTACGAGCGCACGCTGCGTGAAATCTTCCCCGACGAGCATCCCGGTACCTTTTCGCAGCTGCCGGATGGACGCTGGGTATGGACGACCTTCCACAGTTATCAGTGGGACCTGAACTACAGCAATCCGGCGGTGTTCGCCGCGATGGCCGGCGAAATGCTGTCGATTGCCAACCTGGGCGTCGAGTTCTTGCGCATGGACGCCGTGGCCTTCATCTGGAAACAGATGGGCACGCCGTGTGAGAACCTGCCGCAGGCGCATAACCTGCTGCGTGCCTACAACGCCGTCGCCCGTATTGCGGCACCTTCGCTCCTGTTCAAATCCGAGGCCATAGTTCATCCGGACGATGTGGTGAGTTATATCTCGCCGACGGAATGCCAGCTATCGTACAACCCGCTGCAAATGGCACTGCTGTGGAACTCGCTGGCGACGCGCGAGGTGAATCTGCTGCAACAGGCGCTTGAACACCGGCATAACCTGCCCGCTGGCACCGCCTGGGTCAATTACGTGCGCAGTCATGACGATATCGGCTGGACCTTCGCCGATGAGGATGCGATCCATTTCGGCATCAAGGGCTTCGATCACCGCCAATTCTTGAACCGTTTCTACGTCAATCGTTTCGAGGGCAGCTTTGCGCGTGGCGTTCCCTTCCAGGACAATCCGCAGAACGGCGATTGCCGCATCAGCGGCACGGCCGCGTCACTGTGCGGCCTGGAGCAACGAGATTCTTTTGCCGTTGCCCGTATTCTGCTGCTGTACGGCGTGGCACTTTCGTCCGGCGGCATTCCTCTGATTTATCTGGGCGACGAAGTGGGGGCGCTCAACGACCCCAGCTACATCAAAGATCCCGGCAAGGCCGGCGACAGCCGCTGGGTGCATCGTCCGGCGCGCAACGAATTGCGTTACTCGCAACGCCATAACCTGAATACCGATGCTGGCCGCATACACGCGGGGTTGCATGAACTGATCGCGCTGCGCAAACGGCTTTCGGTTTTGCAGGGCGGCCGGCTGGCGGCTTTCTGGACGCACAACCGTTCGGTGCTCGGCTATTTGCGCGAGAGGGGGGCGTCGCGATTGCTGGTTCTCGGTAACTTCAGCGAGGTCGAGCAGACGGTGGACGCGACGGTGTTTGGAGCGATGCCTGACTCGGCCATCGATCTCATCAGCACCGTCCCGTTCAATCTGCGCAAGGGTGTTCGTCTGCAGCCGTATCAGATGCTTTGGCTGGAGTTCCGTGGTTAATCGCAGGATCTTGAAAAGGACGATCAATGCGCAAGCAAATCATCAATCAGAGTTCGCCGGCTGCCTCACCGGGCGGACAGGTTTGGCTCGATGTGCCAAACATGGCGCTCGTCGAAATCAGTTCCGAGGAGGCGGCGTACCCCATCGAGGCGGCGCTGACGCCCGGTGATGGGTCGGGGTGGCGTGCGGCGGAAGCGGGCGAACAGACGATTCGCCTTGTTTTTGACGAGCCGCAGAAGATCAAGCGGATTCAGCTTCTTTTTCTTGAAGAGCAGCAGGGACGCACACAGGAGTTTGTCTTGCGCTGGTCGTCGGATGCCGGGCAATCCTATCGGGATGTTGTGCGCCAGCAATACAACTTCAGCCCGCCGGGAATGACTCGAGAGTTCGAAGATTACACCGTCGAATTGGACGGAGTGACGACGCTGGAATTAAGGATCACTCCAAACATCAGCGGCGGCGGTGCCAAAGCGTCGGTGGCGCAGTTGCTTATCGCCTAGTCCTGCAGTCCAGTAAATGCGGGATTTTTTTGACTGATTCCCTGGAGGTCAATATCCACGCGGTTCTCCAGGGTATGTCATTGTAGATCGCCGATTGACGCGGCTCCCGGGGTGGCCGTGCTCAAGGCTGCCTTTTTGTCTGGGAAGCTTTGAGTCGGTGCAGGTCGGGTTCCATTGTGTTGCCCCGACCTGCAATGCATCACTCAGGGCGCACCCCAAGGGCACTTCTTCGTGATGCACTGACGTGTCTCACTCAGGGCGCACCCCAAGAGTACTTCTTCGTGATGCACTGACGTGTATCACTCAGGGCGCATCTGCGGGAAGAGGATTACGTCGCGGATGTTGGCCGAGTCGGTCAGCAGCATGATCAGGCGGTCTATTCCGATGCCACAACCGCCGGTCGGGGGCAGGCCGTATTCGAGGGCGCGGATATAATCGGCGTCGTAAAACATCGCCTCCTCGTCGCCGGCGTCCTTGGCCTTGGCTTGTTCCAGGAAGCGCGCTGCCTGGTCTTCGGGATCGTTGAGCTCGGAGAAACCGTTGGCGATTTCGCGGCCGACGATGAACAATTCGAAGCGGTCGGCAATTCCCGGCTTGGTGTCGCTGGCGCGCGCCAGCGGGCTGATTTCAGCCGGGTAGTCGATGATGAAGGTCGGGTCCCACACATCGGCTTCAGTCGTTTCTTCGAACATCATCAGTTGCAGCGTGCCCAGGCCCATTCCCTTCTTGACGTCGGCCTTCATGGCAGTGAGTTTCTGAATCAGCCACTCGGCGTCGTTCAGCTGTTCGAGCGTGTATTGCGGGCAATATTTGCGAACCGCCTCGACCATGGTCAGCCGGTCGAAGGGCTTGGACAGGTCAAGCGTGCGTCCCTGATAGACGAAGACTTCGGTGCCCAGCGCTTCGCGCGCTGCGTGGCGCAACAGACCTTCTGTGAAGTTCATCACCTGGCGGCATTCAGAATAGGCTTCGTAGAACTCCATCATCGTAAACTCGGGGTTGTGGCGCGGGCTCATCCCTTCGTTGCGGAAGTTGCGGTTCATTTCGAAGACTTTTTCGAAGCCGCCAACGACCAGTTTCTTGAGATACAACTCGGGAGCGATGCGCAGGAAGAGTTCCATATCGAGCGCATTGTGGTGCGTCTTGAACGGGCGCGCGGACGCGCCGCCGGGGATCGGGTGCATCATCGGTGTTTCGACTTCGAGGAAGGCGTGCGTCGTCATGTAGTTACGCAGCGACTGGACGATGCGGCTGCGCGCGGCGAAGGTGAAGCGCGATTGCTCGTTCATGATCAGGTCGAGGTAACGCATGCGGTACTTCTGTTCCTGGTCGGTCAGGCCGTGGAATTTCTCCGGCAGCGGGCGCAGCGACTTGGAGAGCAGCCGGATTTCCGAGCACTGGACGGTCAGTTCGCCGGTCTTGGTGCGGAACAGTGTGCCGACGGCGCCAATGATGTCGCCGGTGTCCCAGCGCTTGAAGGTGGCATAGGTCTCTTCCCCGACCTTGTCGCGCGCAACGTAAAGCTGGATGCGGCCCGAGACGTCGGAAATGGTGATGAACGATGCCTTGCCCATGACGCGCTTGAGCATGATGCGGCCGGCAATCTTGACTTCAACCGGTGTCGCTTCGAGTTCTTCGGCGGTTTTTGATTCATAAACTTCGATGATCTTGCCGGAAGTGTTCTCGCGCGAGAAATCATTCGGGTAGGCTTTACCCGTCGCACGCCATTCGGCGAGCTTGGCGCGGCGCTCGGCGATGATATGGTTTTCGTCAGTTTCAGTGGTCGTGCTCGGCTGCTTGGTTTGTTCGGACATGGCGTGTCTCGCAATCAATGGTTTGAAGAGGGGTGAGGTGGTTAGGTTTTATCAGACGCCTTGCTTGAGGCTGGCTTCGATGAACTGGTCAAGATCGCCGTCGAGAACGCTCTGCGTATGGCCGACTTCGACATTGGTGCGCAGATCCTTGATGCGCGACTGGTCGAGCACATAGGAGCGAATCTGGTGGCCCCAGCCGATATCGGTCTTGGAGTCTTCGAGCTTTTGCTGTTCGGCCTGGCGTTTGCGTATTTCCGCTTCATAAAGACGCGATTTCAACATGGCCATCGCTTCGGCGCGGTTGCGGTGCTGCGAGCGGTCATTCTGGCACTGCACGACAATACCGGTCGGAATGTGCGTGATGCGCACCGCCGAGTCAGTCTTGTTGATGTGCTGGCCGCCGGCACCCGAGGCGCGGTAGGTGTCGGTACGCAGATCGGCCGGGTTGATATCGATCTCGAACGAGTCGTCGATTTCCGGATAGACGAAGATCGAACAAAAGCTGGTGTGGCGGCGGGCGTTCGAATCAAAGGGCGATTTGCGTACCAGGCGGTGGATGCCGGTTTCGGAGCGCAACATGCCGAAGCAATAGTCGCCGGAGAGCTTGATCGTCGCGGTTTTTATGCCAGCAACGTCGCCGTCGGAGACTTCGAGCACATCGACGGTGTAGCCCTTGCGCTCGCCATATTTGACGTACATGCGCAGCAGCATCGACGCCCAGTCCTGCGCTTCGGTACCACCAGCGCCGGACTGAATGTCGATAAAGCAGTTAAGCGGGTCGGCCGGATTATTGAACATGCGGCGGAATTCAAGTGTGGCGACTTCCTTTTCAATTCCGTCGACATCGGCCGAAACCGCATTCAGCGTGTCGTCGTCGCCTTCCTCGCGTGCCATGGCGAACAACTCATCGGCATCTTTGAGGCCATCGCCGACACGGTCAAGCGTCAAGACGACATTCTCCAGCGACTTTTTTTCCTTGCTGAGTTCTTGCGCGCGTTCGGCGTTATCCCAAACCTTCGGGTCTTCGAGTTCGCGATTGACGGCGCTTAACTGATCAAACTTGTGATCGTAGTCAAAGATACCTCCGCAACTCGGTGGCGCGCTGGGCGATATCCACGAGTCGGTTGGCGATGATATTGAGCTGTTCGGCTTCCATGGTGTTCCGGTAAGGGTAGGTATGAGGGGGCGACAAACCATGCATTATATACGGGGAACGCCCTCTATTTCAGGCCGGAGAAGCGCATTCATGGCGCTTTATTGAGGTGGCTGATAAAATCCGTACCAGTCATATTCGGATCGTATAAACGCAATGGCCCGCAAAAAATCCAACTGGCTTCCCCAAATCGGTAGCGTTGCAACCTACATCGGCCGGGCCAGTCGGCTCGCACGTGGCGGTTATAACGTTCGTATCGTTGCCGAAACCTGTGCTGATCGCATGGTGGTGGAAGCCATCGGGCGCAGCGGTTTGCCGGTCAGGTTTACCGTCAAGCGCAAGAATCTCGCTCCCTTACAACCGGGATTGTTCGATTAAGCGATTTCTCCACGTGGCACAGCGAGCGATGCTTTACTGAAGTGCTCGACGAACCACCTCGCGGCTTCGTTGGCAGACTGTTCAAATCCGGCTGATGTGGCGTAGTCAATGCCGATTTCCGGAATGAGCTTGATCTCTTTGTGGCAGGGGATTTCCTCCATCGCCCGGCGGCTGCTGGCGACGTGTCGCCCATCTGTTTCTTCGACGAGAAGCAGCAGAGGTGATTCGAGCGAGCGCAGGTAGAGCATTCCGGCCAGATCGATCAGTCCCCCGCGACAGACGATGGCCGCAATGTCGTGATCGCGCAGCGCCGCCACGCGTACGGCAACGGGCGACGTGGCATTGGCTGCCCAAAGACCCATTGGCAGCGTCCGGAGTTCGCCGAGCAGCATACGGTTCCTGATCACGCCAAGGAAGTCGAGCAACCGTCTGGAAAGCAGCGGAACATTATTATGTACGTCGGGGAATTGTTCTTCCTGACGCGCCAGCAAATCAACGCTGAGCGTGGACAAACCGGCGTGGCGAAAGATGCCGGCTACAACCTCATCGCGGGTATCCAGTATGGATGCGGCATGAGCCAGCACGACGATTCCCGGAGCATCGGGCAGCAGAGCCAGTTGGCCATGCAGCAAGCCATGCTCGGAAGGGACCGACACCGGAATGCCGAAACCGTCGGGCGTAATATCGATCATCGTCGTGCCAGCCTGACAGGGATGCGCTGGGCGCCGAACGGTTTGCCGAATTTCCCGAAGCGCCCGGCAATCTGGGTCTGGCAATGCGGGCAACGACCATCGTCGGGCAGGTCGTAGTGGCGAATGGTGTACCAGTCGCGCTCGACCACAGCGGCGTGGCAGGCCGGGCAGAACGTGGTGCCGCCTTCGCTGTCGTGTACATTGCCGGTGTAGACATAATGTAGTCCGGCCTCTATGGCGATGCTTCGGGCGTGGGTCAGCGTTGAAGCGGGTGTGCGCGGCAGATCGTCCATCTTCCAGTCGGGGTGAAAGGCGGTGAAGTGCAAGGGAACGTCGACACCAAGCTCGTGTGCAACCCAATCGGAGAGAGCTTTGACTTCGCGTAGGGAGTCGTTCTGCCCGGGAATCAACAGGGTCGTGATTTCCAGCCAGCATTCGGTTTCATGATGGATGTAGGACAAAATATCGAGCACGGGCTGCAGATGTCCGCCGCAGAGCTTGACGTAGAAATCGTCGGTGAAGGCCTTGAGATCGACATTGGCCGCGTCCATCACGGCGTAGAATTCCCTGGCGGGTGCCGGGTGAATGTAGCCGGCGGTGACGGCCACCGTTTTGATTCCCTGTTTGCGACAGGCCAAGGCTGTATCGATGGCGTATTCGGCAAAGACGACCGGATCATTGTAGGTGAACGCCACGGATTGTGCGCCATAGGCTGTCGCTGCACTGGCAATCCCTTCCGGGCTGGCGGCATCCATCAGCCGATCCATGTCCTTCGACTTCGAGATATCCCAGTTCTGGCAGAATTTGCAGGCGAGGTTGCAACCTGCCGTGCCGAAGGAAAGAACCGATGATCCGGGATAGAAATGATTGAGTGGCTTCTTTTCTATTGGGTCAACGCAAAAACCGGAGGAACGGCCATAGGTGGTCAGCACCATCTGGTCATCAATGTTCTGGCGAACAAAGCAGGCACCGCGCTGACCTTCATGCAGTTTGCAGTCACGCGGGCAGAGATCGCACTGGATTCGTCCCGGCTTGCCTTCCCCGTCGCGCAGAGCGTGCCACCAACGCGCCGGATGCGCTGATTCAGGTGTTTTTACGCTTCTTTCCATTTCTGTACGCCATAGCGGGCAAGGGTGATCTCCTTATCCCAGAAACTGGCCGGCAATCCGGCCTTGAGTTTTAGTTGGGCCATGAATCGCTGCGGATCCGGCAGCGATTCCCAGACCTGCGGCAAAAAGGTGGCACGCCGACTGCCATGCGCCAGTATGACGCCATCGACGCCAGGACGCAGGCGGGCAATGGCCTCCGCCTCGTCGGTAAACTCTATTGGTTCCGACGGTGCGAGCAGCGAAACCTCGACGCGGGTTCGATCCAGTTCTTCGCGTGTCAGTGGAGGAAAACGCGGGTCGCGAAAGGCCGCCGCGACGGCATTCTCGGTCACGTCGGTGGCCAGCGGGCGGTAGGCCTCAAGGCTACCGATGCAGCCGCGCAACTGGTTGTTCTGCGTCAGCGTGACGAAGGTTGCGCCAAGTTGCGAAAGCATCGGATGCGGCGTTACGGTGTGTGCTTCCCGCTCGAAATGCTTGTCGATGGCGTTGCGGGCGATGGTTAGCAGAGAAAAACCAAGGGGGTCAATGGGCATGGTGTTCCACCTCGTGGAATGCGAATGCACCATAGCCGACCACGCGTGCCTTGTCGCCGGCAGTATCGCCCGAATTGCGCAGGTCGATGAGTTGCGCCTGCAGACCGTGCTTCCTGGCGGCGAACAGCAGACCATTGACCGGCGACGCACCACAGGCTTGCTGATGATGGATCGTCGGGTCGAGGTCAAGGATGTGTTGAGCCGTCTGTGCATCCGCCAGCCGAGCCGAGTCGTAAGGCAGGTAATGCGAGAGATCGGAACTGACGACGATCAGTGTTTCCTCGCCGCCCCACAGGCGCTCAAGCACTTCCGCAATGGCTTTTGGAGAGGTCTCGCCGACGGCCAGTGGAAGCAGTGAAAACTCACCCAGGGCCATCTGCAGAAAGGGCAGTTGTACTTCCAGCGAGTGCTCCTGCGCGTGCACAGCATCGCTGAAAACCACCTGTGGCAAATCATCGATGGCGGCAACCGCTTGTTGGTCAATCGGTACGTCGCCCAGTGGCGTAGCGAAGGCCTTACAGGTCGGAAGTGCCAGACCATTGACGGCAACACGGTGCGTTGGTCCAAGCAAAACGATGCGCTTGATGGTGTCGCGCAGCCTTCGCAGCGGCGCGTAGATGCTCGCGGCAATGGGGCCGGAGTAGATGTAGCCGGCATGTGGAACGATGATGGCCTTGGGAATGGACGATACGCCCCTGGGCGCTTTCATCAGCATCAGTGAAACAATGTTTTCAAGTGCTGGTGCCGAGTCAGGGTAGAAAGCCCCGGCAACAGCCGCAGGACGAATACTCGCGTTCATGGCAGGCTCCTCATCTGTCTCCATTATGGGATGGACGCTGGCAAATGCAAGCGGCGCGGAGACAAGTGATTCAGTTAAAATGCCGGCATGTCACGTTACTACGCCATTGTTCCTGCCGCCGGCAGCGGAGCGCGCTTCGGATCGGAAGTGCCAAAACAATACCTTGATCTGGTCGGTCGGCCGTTGATTCATCACTCAGTCGCTGCGTTGTGCCGCTGCGAGCAAATTGAACGGGTATGGGTTGTTCTGTCGCCCTGCGACGAATGGTGGGGCGGGTATGACTGGACGGGTCTTGGCCCCAAACTGCAGGCTGTTTTTTGTGGTGGGAAAACACGGGCCGAGAGTGTGTCAAACGGCTTGTCTGCCGCCGCCGGTGTCCTAACGGACGATGACTGGGTGCTGGTGCACGATGCGGCACGCCCCTGTCTGTCGCAGGAAATGCTTACCGCGCTCTGTGACGAACTGATTGACGATCCGGTTGGCGGCCTGCTTGCTGTGCCAGTCGCGGATACCTTGAAGCGCGTGGATTCTGAGCAGCAGGTCATTGCTACCGAGCCGCGCGACGGTTTGTGGCAAGCGCAGACGCCGCAGATGTTCCGTTACGGTTTGCTGAGCAGGGCGCTATTTGGAAATCTCGCGGTGACCGACGAGGCAGGTGCTATCGAGGCGGCCGGTTTCAAGCCGCGCCTGGTGTGCGCTGACGCAACCAATCTCAAGGTGACCTTCCCCGCTGACCTTCGTTTGGCGGAGCTGATTTTGAAGGGGAGAAATCCATGATCCGAGTCGGACAAGGAAGTGATATTCATGCGCTGGTGACCGGGCGAAAGTTGATCATCGGTGGTGTGGATATTCCCCATGAGTGTGGTCTGCTCGGCCATTCGGATGCAGATGTGTTGCTTCACGCGATTATCGATGCACTGCTTGGTGCGGCGGGCTTGGGTGATATCGGGCGGCATTTTCCCGATGTGGACGAGCGCTATCGCGGTGTCGATAGTCGTGCACTGCTGCGCGCGACGCGTGAACTGCTCGCACAGTCGGGCTGGGGCATCGTCAATGTTGATTCGACGATCAATGCGCAGCGTCCGAAGATGGCTCCGCATATTCCGCAGATGGTCGCCAATATTTCTGCCGATTTGCGGGTCGCGAAGGATGCCGTCAATGTCAAGGCGAAAACCGCCGAATGTCTCGGTTTCGTAGGGCGAGAAGAGGGGATTTCAGTCGATGCCGTAGCCTTGATTGAGCGCACGACCTGAAGGAAAATCTCCCGGTTTTTTCATTGTTCTAACGATCAAGAGTGTCCGAATTCGATCTTCCAATGTTTGCAGAAGCAACAAAGATGGGCTAGGCACTTGATCCTTGGTATACTTACTGGCTAAGAACGTTAAGCTTGTCAAAACAAGCAGTCAATTCTCCCTGAATTGAGTCAAGACCAATCGCGAAGTATTGCGAACAGCGTTCGGGTTGCAGGTTTTTCTTTTTCCGTTAATTTGAGGTCAATATGTCGAATAAATTTGTATACGTCTTCGGCCCTTCGAAGACTGAAGGTGCTGCTGACATGAAGAATCTGCTGGGAGGCAAGGGTGCCAACCTGGCAGAAATGTGCCGCTTGGGAATCTCCGTACCTCCGGGTCTTACCATCAGCACTGAAGCCTGTACCGTATATACAGAGCAGGGCGCTGATGCTGTTCGCAAAATGATCGAAGCCGAAGTCAAGCTTGGCGTTGAGTTTGTTGAAAAGGAAATGGGCAAGAAATTTGGCGATTCCGCCGATCCTCTGCTGGTTTCCGTGCGTTCGGGTTCCCGCGCATCGATGCCGGGCATGATGGACACTATTCTCAATCTGGGTCTGAACGACGAAGCTGTCGTCGGCCTGGCCAAAAAATCCGGCAATGAACGGTTTGCCTGGGACTCCTACCGCCGTTTCGTCCAGATGTACGGCGATGTGGTTATGGGCTTGAAGCCCGAGTCGAAGGAAGATCATGATCCCTTTGAAGTCATCATCGATGAAATCAAGGAAAAGAAGGGTGTTGAACTTGATACCGATCTGACGGCAGATGACCTCAAGCAAATGGTCAGCGAGTTCAAGGCGATGATCCGTACGCGCCTTGGCCGTGAGTTCCCGAACGACCCGTGGGAACAGCTGTGGGGTTCCGTCATGGCCGTGTTCCAGAGCTGGAACAATGACCGTGCCGTTTTCTATCGCCAAATGAACGACATTCCGGGTTCATGGGGAACTGCGGTCAACGTTCAGTCCATGGTTTTCGGTAACCTCGGCCAGAACAGCGGTACTGGCGTTGCCTTTACCCGTGATGCCGCGTCGGGCGAAGATATTTTCAATGGCGAATTCCTGATCAACGCCCAGGGTGAAGACGTGGTGGCCGGTATCCGTACGCCGCAGCAGATCACGCTCGAAGGTTCGCGCCGTTGGGCAGAACTGGCACTGGTCAGCGAAGCTGATCGTGCCGGCAAGTTCCCGTCGCTTGAAGAAATCATGCCCGTGATTTACGCGGAACTGATCAAGACCGAGACGGCGCTGGAAAATCACTACAAAGACATGCAGGACATCGAGTTCACCATCCAGGAAGGCAAACTCTGGATGTTGCAGACACGTTCTGCCAAGCGCACCGGTGCCGCGCTGGTTCGTACCTCGGTCGAAATGTTGAAGCAAGGCCTCATCGATGAAAAAACGGCGCTGATGCGCGTCGCTCCGGATCGTCTCAACGAGCTTCTGCACCCGGTGTTTGACCGCCAGGCTGTAAAGAAAGCGCGTTTGATTGCCAGCGGTCTTCCTGCTTCGCCAGGCGCTGCCACCGGCCAGATCGTGTTCTTTGCTGATGAAGCCGAGGCATGGGTTGCTCAGGGTAAGGAAGTCATCCTGGTCCGTCAGGAAACCTCGCCAGAAGATTTGCGCGGTATGGTCGTCGCCAAAGGCATTCTCACGGCGCGTGGTGGCATGACTTCACATGCAGCGGTTGTTGCCCGCGGTATGGGCAAGTGCTGCGTTTCCGGCGCGGGCTCTGTTCGCGTCGATCCGAAAGCTCGCACGATGACCGTCGAAGGTACCGTGTACAAGGAAGGCGCATGGGTTTCGCTCGACGGTTCGACCGGTAAGGTCTATGAAGGCAAGATTCCGACAAAGGACGCAGAACTGTCCGGCGACTTCGGAACCCTGATGGAACTGGCCGACCGTTACAAGCGTCTGGCTATTCGCGCCAATGCCGATTCGCCGACCGATGCCAAAGTAGCCCGTAACTTCGGTGCTGTCGGTATCGGCCTGTGCCGCACCGAGCACATGTTCTTCGAAGGCGATCGCATCAAGTCGGTTCGCGAAATGATTCTGGCTCACGATGCAGCCGGGCGTCGTATCGCGCTCTTCAAGCTGTTGCCGATGCAGCGTGGCGATTTCGAAGGCCTGTTCATGGAAATGGATGGTCTGCCCGTTACCATTCGCCTGCTCGATCCCCCGTTGCACGAGTTCCTGCCCCATGACGAAGCCGGTCAAGCCGCCATGGCCAAGGAAATGGGCGTGTCGTACGAGGAAATCAAGCACCGCGTTGACGACCTGCACGAAGCGAATCCGATGATGGGTCACCGTGGTTGCCGTCTGGGCATCAGCTATCCGGAAATTACGGAAATGCAATCGCGTGCCATCATTGAGGCAGCGCTCAATGCGAAGGCTCAAGGGCGTGACGTCAAGGTCGAAATCATGGTTCCCTTGGTTGGTACGGTTCGTGAATACAATGACCAGGCCAAGATCATCCGTGCGACGGCTGAAGCCGTCTTTGCCGAGCGCAAGGATAGAATCGACTACATGGTCGGCACGATGATTGAAACGCCGCGCGGCGCGCTGGTTGCTGACAGCATCGGCAAGCAGGCTGAGTTCTTCTCGTTCGGTACCAACGATCTGACCCAGATGACGCTTGGTTTCTCGCGCGACGATATCGGCAAGTTCCTGCCGCACTACATCAAAGAAGGCATTTATGACATCGACCCCTTCCAGTCAATCGACCAGAAGGGTGTTGGCCAGCTCGTGAAGATGGCTGTCGAGAAGGGACAATCGGTTCGTCCAGACATCAAGCTTGGTGTTTGTGGTGAGCATGGTGGCGATCCTGCGTCGATCGACTTCTTCCATCGCGTTGGTCTTGCCTACGTGAGCTGCTCGCCGTTCCGGGTGCCAATCGCCCGTCTGGCCGCAGCGCAGGCAGCAATCAGCAATTAAAGGTGTTCTGAAGTAACAAGACCGCCAGTTTATTGAACTGGCGGTCTTTTTTATGCAACTTCGCGTTGCGGGAACCGTAATCGTGCGATCAACCCGCCGCCGTCCCTCGGCAGCAGATCAAGGGTGCCGCCATGTAAGCGGGCGATGCGCTCGACAATCGCCAGTCCGAGTCCGGTCCCGCTTGTATCTGTGCGGGCACTCTCCAGTCGCGTAAAGGGGCGCTTCAGGCGTACGATTTCGCTTTCGGGTATTCCGGGGCCGCGGTCGAGAACGTCAATCAGAATTTCTCCATTCTCGGCGCGGGTTGTCACCGATATTTGGTCTCCCCCATATTTTCGCGCGTTTTCGAGCAGGTTGACGAGCGCACGCGAAAGGGCTCGAAGGCGGATAACTGTCTTTGGAACTTCGCCCAGGATGACTTCCGGTAGGCGTGACGCGCGGCCTAGCGTGCCAGTAACTTGAGTCACCAGCGTATTGATATCCTCCAGCTCTGGCTGTTCCTCGCTATCGCCTCGTGCGTAGTCGAGAAACTGAGCGATGATGGAGTCCATTTGCTCGATATCTTCGTTAACGGCATCGCGCGCAGAATCGTCAATGATCGACATTTCCGATTCCAGGCGCAGGCGGGCCAGCGGTGTTCGTAAATCATGCGAAATGCCGGCTAAAACTTCAGATCGCTCCGCATCGATCCGCTTCAAGTCCACCGACATGCGGTTAAATGCTCTGGCGAGTTGCAGCAATTCCAATGCGCCACGTTCTGGAACGGGGTCAGGATGCTTGCCCCGCCCCACTTCACGCGCTGCTCGTGCCAGCACCCGCAAGGGCAGAGTGACGCGCGAAACGATCAACCAGGCACCGAGAAGGGCCAGTGTCAGCGAAACGCTACCCCAACCAAGCCACTGCCAGGGGAAGTCACTTTCGGCATGTTCGCCGGGAAGCATCAGCCAATAGTCATCATCGTTGGTGTCACCAATCGAGAAGCGGACCCAGATGCCTGATTGTCCATTGATCGAACCCGCCAGGCGCGTGTTGGGTCCAAGTTGTGATCGGGCCGTATCGTTCATGACGTGGTAGAAGAAGGTGTCGGGCAAAGTGATAACGACATCGCTCGGCTCCGCAGGATAGAGATGGACGCCTTCGCTTTCCGCCAGATCTCTCAAGAGTTCAAGTCGTTTGACCGGATCGGCTGCAACCAGGGCAGCATGGGTGAGGTTGACAACACTGACCGCTAGTTGCGCCAGTTGCCGGGCGCGTGGTTCGCGTTCGGCCAAACCGAATAGCGTGAGCCAGATGGCGACAGAGATGAAAATCAGCAGGCTGACAAGCAGAAATGTACGTACCAGCAGTGTGCGTGGAACGATTTTCTGGAGGTACGTCACGTGTTCCGCCCGGATCGGTGCTATTTGGTTGCGTTCTGACCGTCTGGGATGAAAACGTAACCAAAACCCCAAACAGTTTGGAGATAACGCGGGGTAGTTGGGTCCGGTTCGACCAGTTTGCGCAGACGAGAGACCTGTACGTCGATCGCTCGGTCGAACGGGCCTTGCTCGCGCCCGCGTGCCAATGTCATTAGACGGTCGCGTGAGAGCGGCTGGCGCGGGTGCTCGAGCAGTGCCTTGAGTACAGCGAACTCGCCGGTAGTCAGAGGAAGTGCCTCGCCGTTTCGTTTCAGCGTGCGAGTGGCTAGATCCACCTCGACATCACTAAAAGTGATCGTCTTGGCTTCGCTGGTGGGTGCGCCCGGTACGAGTGCGGTACGTCGCCGCAAAACGGCCTGAATGCGGGCAACGAGTTCTCGCGGATTGAATGGCTTGGGCAGATAGTCATCAGCACCCATCTCGAGGCCAACAATACGGTCAATTTCGTCGCCTTTGGCCGTCAGCATGATGATGGCCAGCTGTGGCTCGTTGGAGCGAAGACGGCGGCAAATTGAAAGTCCGTCCTCGCCGGGTAGCATGAGGTCGAGGATGATCAGATCGAAGGTATCGCGGGTTAGCGATTTATCCATCGCCTCCGCATTTTCCGTCGTTCTGACAAAGAAACCCTGCTCGCCAAGGTAGCGCTGCAGGAGTTCACGCAGTCGTTTGTCGTCGTCAACGACGAGGATTTTTCGTTCAGCCATGAGCGAATCGTAACCGGAAAGCAGACTTTTCGGGAGGGGATGTAGAATCAGCCGTTCTGCATTGCAGGGCGATCACTTTATTCCAGTAGCTCTTTGTGAGTGATGTGCTTGAGTTCAACGGAAAACCACCTTTGCATGATCGTTGGCTGTAGCTAACGAAAACGTCTTCAAGGTGCTGGGTGGACGGTCGTGATAGTTGCTCTTTGTTGAAGGGTTTATTCCTGAATCGCACTATCTTGTGAAGATACATCGTTTGCGGCCATATCAAAACCCAGTAAAAATAAGCTTTAACATCAGAACGCCAATTGATTTTTTGTCGTCGGCATTGATTTTTTCGAATCAAGTTAATACAGTCCGGTTGGAGGCTGTGATCTCGTCGAAAGACGTTTTGCTCGGATTCGACAGCATTTTTAACCTTTATTTATAAAACTCGGAGAAATGAAAACATGACCATGCAGACTTCCAAGATCTTCTGGACTGAAATCGATGAGGCTCCTGCTCTGGCAACCTACTCGTTACTGCCAATTGTTCAAGCGTTTACCAAGGGAACCGGGGTTGAGGTCGAGACTCGGGATATTTCCCTCGCTGGCAGAATCATCGCGAACTTCACGGATCGCATGACGGATGCGCAGAAGGTTCCGGACTGTCTGGCACAATTGGGCGATCTGACGCTTTTGCCCGAGGCAAATATCATCAAGTTGCCAAACGTCAGCGCGTCGGTCCCGCAATTGAAGGAAGCGATCAAGGAACTGCAGGGCAAGGGTTACAACCTGCCGGATTACCCGGAACAACCGAAAGACGATGCGGAGAAGGAAATTCAGGCGCGCTACGCCAAAGTCCTGGGTTCAGCGGTTAACCCGGTTCTTCGCGAAGGGAATTCAGATCGTCGCGCACCTCTGTCGGTCAAGAACTTCGCTCGGAAAAACCCGCACAAACTGGGTGCCTGGGCGGCTGATTCGAAGGCGCACGTTGCGCACATGACAAGCGGCGACTTTTTCGGCAATGAGAAATCGCTCGTTCTGGAAAATGGCGGCGAGTTCAAGATTGAATTCGTTGGTGCCGATGGCTTCACCAAAGTATTGAAGGATAAGCTGAAGGCCTTGAAGGGCGAGATCATTGATGGAACCTTCATGAGCAAGAACGCCTTGTGCCAGTTCTTTGCTGATCAGATTGAGGATGCGAAGCAGAAGAACTTGCTGCTTTCTCTGCATCTGAAGGCGACCATGATGAAGGTGTCCGATCCGGTCATGTTCGGCTACGCTGTTTCCGTCTTCTACAAAGATGTCTTCCTGAAGCACGGCGAGACCCTGAAGCAAATCGGCTACAACCCGAACATGGGTATTGGTGACCTGTACAACAAGATCAAGAGTTTGCCGGAAGCGAAGCAGGCCGAGATCGAGGCCGATATTCAATCGGTCTACGCCAGCCGCCCGGCTCTAGCCATGGTTGATTCAGACAAGGGCATCACCAACCTGCATGTGCCGAGCGATGTGATCGTCGACGCATCCATGCCGAATGTTGTTCGTGACTCCGGCAAGATGTGGAACAAAGACGGCAAGTTGCAGGACACCAAGGCCGTCATTCCAGATCGCTGTTACTCGACCATGTACAGGACGATTATCGAGGACTGCAAGAAGAACGGTGCCTTGGATCCGGCGACCATGGGTTCGGTTCCGAATGTTGGCCTGATGGCCCAAAAGGCTGAAGAATATGGCTCGCATCCAACAACGTTCATCATTCCTGCTGACGGTACGGTTCGTGTGATTAATGCCGACGGCGAGTTGCTGATGGAGCATAAGGTCGAACAGGGCGATATCTGGCGCATGTCCCGTGTGCGTGATATCCCGATTCAGGACTGGGTCAAGCTGGCTGTGAATCGTGCACGGGCCACGGGTGCCCCATCCGTTTTCTGGCTGGACAAAAATCGCGCACACGATGCAAACGTGATTGCCAAAGTTGAGAAGTGTCTGAAAAATCATGACACTGCGGGCCTTGAAATCAGGATTCTGTCGCCTGACGATGCCATGAGGTTCTCGCTTGAGCGCATTCGTCAAGGCAAGGACACTATTTCCGTGACGGGTAACGTGCTGCGCGATTACCTGACCGACCTGTTCCCGATCCTCGAACTTGGAACCAGCGCCAAGATGCTGTCCGTCGTTCCGTTGCTGGCCGGCGGTGGCCTGTTTGAAACCGGCGCAGGCGGTTCGGCGCCGAAGCACGTACAGCAGTTCATCAAGGAAGGGTACCTGCGCTGGGATTCGCTCGGAGAGTTTTCGGCTCTGGGTGCTTCGCTGGAGCATCTAGCCGCCAACTTCAAGAACCCGAAGGCACAGGCTCTCGCCGATGCACTCGATCTGGCCATTGCCATGTTCCTGGATAACAACAAGTCGCCGGCCCGACGTGTGGGAGAGATCGATAACCGTGGTAGCCATTTCTATCTCGCCCTGTATTGGGCTGAGGCGTTGGCTGCTCAGACCAAGGATGCCGAGCTTCAGGCCCGATTTGCCAGAATCGCCAAACAGATGCAGGAAAACGAGGCAAAGATCAACGAAGAGTTGATTGGTGCCCAAGGCAAATCGGTTGATCTTGGCGGCTACTATCGTCCAAGTCGTGAGAAAACAGCACAAGCCATGCGTCCAAGTACCACCTTGAACGCAATTATCGATTCAATGTAATCGCGGCGCTGGCTGGTCTGGATCGAATCATTTCGCGTAATTCGATCCGGACGACTTGCAATGTGTTTTTGGAGGCAGAACATGGAAATTCTGAAAAAGGGGCAGGCCGGCACCATGCAGTCCAGTGACCTGATGGTTATGGTGGAACCGGCCGATGAGCTGATCATTGAAATCGAATCCACGGTGAAGAAGCAGTTCGAGCATCTGATCCGCGGCAAGATCATTGAGGTTCTGGCCAAGTTTGATACGAAATCCGGACGAATCAGCATCAATGACCGCGGAGCGCTGGACTACGCCATTGAGGCACGTCTTGAAGCCGCGCTGCAGCGGGCAGGGGGTAAATAATGGAAAACAAGGGACTTTGGTACAAGGAATACAAACAGGGACGTCGTTTCCTGGTCAAGATCGTACCGGGCGAAAGCCTGGTAGGTCGTATTTCGGAACTGATCAACACGGAACGGATTCAGTCGGCGGTCATTCTTTCCGCTATCGGATCGGTCAAGAACGTTCGTTTGAAGGACATCAAGAGTGGTGCCAAGCTGCCCATCACGTCGGCACGCCTTATCGATCACACCATCGAAGGGCCGCTGGAACTGCTTGGCCTGACCGGCAATGTCGTCCCCAACGAAAACAACGAACTCGACTGCCACCTGCATATCATGGCCTCAAAAGCATCGGGAGACGTGGTAGGGGGGCACATGTTTGACGCCGAAGTATTTGCGACCTGCGAGATCGTTCTGGTCGAACTGATCGTTGATGGTGTCGAACGGCATCTCTCCAAGTCAGGCGGCACGCCAACCATTTTCTTTGCCGAGGAATAAGCGATGGCCGACTACAAATTACGCCGGTCCTTGCTCTATGTTCCGGGGAACATGCCGTCCATGCTGCAGAACATTCCACTTTTTCAATGCGATGCGGTACAAATCGATCTGGAAGACGCGGTACCTTTGAGCGAAAAAGATGCTGCACGTATATTGGTTCGGCGTTTTCTCGAAAACTACAAGGATCGCAACAAGGAAATCCTGGTTCGCATCAATGGACTGGATACCAAGTGGGCTCTGGATGACCTGAAAGCCGTACTTCCGGCTCTTCCAAATGGCATCCGCTTGCCAAAGGCCGATTCGCCTGAAATTGTTGAACGGCTCGACACCTTGCTTACCGAATATGAAGAAGAGCTTGGCCTGGAGGTCGGTTATTTCCGGATTCTTCCTTCGATTGAAACCGCCCAAGGCGTACTCAATGCCGCCAAGACAGCCCTTGCTTCTGAACGGCTGATCGGTCTGGCTTTCGGTGCGGAAGACTATACCGCGACGATGGAGATCAATCGCACCAAGACCGGCGAGGAACTGTTCAATGCGCGCATGAACGTGCTCTGGGGAGCAAAGGCGGCCGGCATACAGGCCATTGATTCGATTTTTGCCGACGTAAACGATATGGAGTCGCTGCGTAAGGAAACCGAACTGATCAAGAAACTTGGTTTTACTGGCAAGTGCATGATTAATCCGCGCCAGACTGACATCATTCACGACGTTTTCGCGCCGAAGCAGGAAGAAGTCGACTACGCCCTTGAAGTGATCGAAGCCATCAAGCGCGCCCGCGAAATGGGTACCGGTGTCATCTCCCTGAAGGGCAAGATGATTGACCGGCCGGTGGTCGTTCGTGCCGCGCGAGTTCTGAATACGGCCCGTGCCCATGGCATGGTGGATGTCGTTATCAATGAGGAGGATATCAATGGCACTGAATAGCCTGGGGCGGGAGATACCGGAGATATTTGCCGGGAAAAAGCAGATTCCTTACCGCGATCCGTGGTCGTTGCAGCCGCATGCTGAGCGTTCCACCCGGGCGATTCGGCGGATAAGTCACAACGGCAGCAAACTGGTTGGCGGTTTGAGAGAGGCGATCATTGCGTCCGGACTAAAGGATGGCATGACCATCTCGACGCACCATAGTCTGCGAAATGGCGACCGTCTGCTGAACGATCTGGTCAAGGAAATTGACGCGCTCGGTATCCGTGACATCAAGATTGCATCGAGTTCCGTGCACATCGTGCATGCTGAACTGATTCCGTATATTCGCAAAGGCGTGATCACCTGCTTTGAATGTGGTGTCAACGGCCTGATCGGCGAGTTGATTTCAAAAGGGGAACTGGATTGCCCGATTATCGTCCGTTCGCACGGTGGGCGCGCACGTTCATTAATTACCGGCGAAGTCGCGGTCGACGTGGCTTTTTTGGCAGCGCCCTGCTGCGATGAGTACGGCAACTTCAATGGCTTCTACGGCCCGTCAGCCTGCGGTAGCCTGGGCTATGCGCAGGTCGATGCGCAACATGCGCACAAGGTTGTTGCGGTAACCGACAATCTGGTGCCGTTCCCTGCGGTGCCAGTGGGTATTCCACAGTCGGTCGTTGACTTTGTCGCACAAGTGCCAAGCCTCGGTGATCCGAAAAAAATCGTGTCGTCGACAACGCGTGTTACGACCGACCCGATTGGTCTTCAAATCGCGAAATACGCGGCCATGGTTATTGAGGCTTCAGGTTACGTCAAGGACGGGTTCTCCTTCCAGACTGGCACGGGCGGTATTTCATTGTCAGTTGCTGAGCACGTGCGCAACATGATGCGTAAGGGCAAGGTTAAGGGAAGTTTTGGCTGTGGCGGTATTACCGGCTATTTCGTTGAAATGCTCGAAGAAGGACTATTTGAAGCCTTGTTCGACGTGCAGTGCTTTGACCTGAGAGCGGTGGAGTCTATCGGCCGTAACCAGCGACATCAGGAAATGACGGCCGGTACCTATGCCAATCCGTTCAACTGCGGTTCAGTTGTCAATCGCCTTGATTGTGCGATCCTGAGCGCGACGGAAGTTGACGTAAACTTCAACGTCAACGTCAACACCGAGTCGATGGGCTACCTGTTGCACAACACAGGCGGGCACTGCGATGTTGCAGCGGGTGCCAAGGTATCGATTGTCGTTGCTCCGTCAATTCGCGGACGTCTGCCGATCGTTCGCGATGAGGTTACGACCATCACAACGCCAGGTGAAACGGTGGGCGTGATCGTCACCGAGCGTGGCATTGCCGTCAATGACAACCTGCCTGAGCTTAAAGAGGCGCTGATCAAGATGCGAGCACCGGTCAAGGACATCCGTCAGTTGCGTGACGAAGTTTACGCTGTGACGGGTATTCCGAAGCCCATCGAGTTCGAGGACAAAGTGGTTGGTCTGATCGAATACCGTGACGGTTCCATCATTGACGTTGTCAGACAAGTCCGTCAGTAGTTTCCTGAATGCCAGGGACAGCAGGCAGGATGCCCTTGCTCAGGCTTTGAGCGAAGGGCACTCCACGACTCTTTTCCTGTCGCTCAACATTCCAGGCACGGAAAAATCGCCTCCGGGTTCGGAGGCGATTTTTTTGTGGATGCTTGGCGAGCTAAGCGTCTGCTTCCCCCGTTTGGTAAGCCCTTCGGTCACTTGGGATGCTCTCGGCCCTTACGCGATCATGGGACTCGACTTGGACCCCCTTTCCGTAAAGGACCGCTGTATCGGCCTTGAAACATCCCGCCCAGCAACGCGTTTGATCGATCTCGATGTGTATTCCGCATCAGGTCGCCAGATCGATCGGGCCAGTCTTGATTTACCTCGGAGAACCTGTCTGGTCTGCAATCAGCCAGCCGTCGAATGCATTCGCTCAAAACGTCATTCATTCAACGAAGTGGTCGGTAAAGCACATGAACTGCTTGCGCATTTCAGAACTTGAGACGCTGGCTGTCTCTCTGGTCAAGGGGGCAAGCATGGAGCTCTACCTGACACCTAAACCGGGGCTTGTCGACCGTGCCGATAACGGATCACATCCGGATCTCTCGGTTCCAATCATGGAGCGCTCCATCGGGTACGTTTCCGATTATCTGTCTGAGATCGTCAATTCACTCGTCAATGGCGAGCCCTTTTCCTGTCAGAAGGCGATTGGTATGCGTGCCGACCAGCGCTTGCTGGACAGGCTGGGAACCAATACTCATAAGGGGTTCATTTTTCTCAGTGGCATGCTGCTCATTGCCCGCTGGCACACCGCATCCCCCGATGAACAGTCCATTCGTGCAACGCTTTCTTCCCTGTGCACCCGCTTTTTCAATGCCGGCGACGAGCAATCAACAAATGGTCAGCAGGCTAGGAGCAAGTACAACGCAGGCGGAATCATCCTAGAGTCCATCAAAGGTTTTCCGTCCGTTTTTGACGAGGCCGTACCAGCATTTCGCAAAGCGATGCGAGAGCACGGTAATGTTGAAATGGCTTCATTCTCTATGCTGGCGCGCCTGATGCAGACCGTCGAGGATACCACCACGCTGCACCGCGCCGGTATTGAAGGCTTGAATCGAGTCAAGCGGGATGGACAACACCTCGAATATATCCTTGACCGCTGCGACGACTACCGTGCCTATCTGGGTGAGCTCAATCGCGACTATATCCACATGAACATGACCATCGGAGGTATCGCCGATATGCTTGGCGTCTGCTTCGGTCATTTGATAACCTGTGGTGAGCTTTCGGACGATTCAAGAAGGATTGTCTGAATTCGGGGCTGCGAGTACGCCATGCGGCCCGATCCACTGAAACATTTTTTTACAACTTCCTCAACATAGTGTGAACACTTGTTACATAAGGCTTGCATACTATCCGCGAGGCTATTGGATAGGCCGCAATGTTTTCATGAATCGAGGAAGGCGGGCAAGATGGTTCCCGTTTTACTTGGCGCGTTTTTCGCCGTCCTGTTAGCGGCGGCAGCGAGTAGACTTAAGGCTTCTTGTAAGCGAAATTCTGAGTACGGCACCAGGTGTTGGCCAATCTCAGCTATCTCGGAACGACTGGCGCGTGGAGAGGAAAATTGTGATCAATTTGGCCAAACGGATGATTAACGGTGGTATTCGTGGCGTTGTTGCCGCGCTGCTAGCGTGCGCCGTTTTAATGCCGCAGGCCCAGGCGGAGTCGCTGAATGGCCGAGAGTTGCGTGAGGGAATCCGGAAAGGCAATGCCCAGAACCTGCAGCAGTGGCGCGAGCAGCGGGAGGCAAGACGCCTCGATTTTCAGCGCAGAGATGGCGGCCAAGAGCAACAGCGTCCGCCGCGTCTTTCGCCGGAAGAGCGGCGCCAACTGCGGCGCGACATCAAGGATGCCGGGCGCGAGATTTATCTGCCGCGCCGCTAAGCCGCGCCCGCTGCAGCAAGGAATTCGCTGCGTAACCGCGATTCGGGCAGGTCTTTTCCGATGATGACGATCCTTGACAGTCGCGTTTCATGGGCACCCCAACTCTCTCCGAAATCGAAGCCGGCAACACGTTGCACGCCCTGAAAGATCAGTTTCCGGTCTTCGTCAGGAATGGCCAGGATGCCCTTGTAGCGCAGAAGTTCTTCGCCAAACTCATCAATCATCGACTGGACAAATGCACCGATTCGGTCGAGATTGACCTCGCCGGCCTCAAGAAGAAATGATGATATTTCGTCCCCATGGGCCGAAGGACGGTTGGACCAGCGAAGGGTGCCCGGCACCTGAGTCGGTAACGGAAGAAAGCGGGTCGCGGAGCGGTTTGGAACATCAGCGGCAAACAGGGTGGTGTCGAGATTGAATCCGCCAATCCCCAAAAGGGAACCGGGCTCGGCGCGTCCTTGTTCAAGTCGCTGTTGCGGGGCGCGTGGATTGATGCAGTGCAGGCGCTCTGACAACTCGGCAATCTCATCTGTGCCAACGAGATCACACTTGGAGAACAGCAGCCGATCAGCAAAGCCGATCTGGCGTTGAACGACGGTGTGTTCGTCCAATTGTCGTTGTCCGTGAAGTGCATCGACAACGACGACAATACCGTCGAGCATGAAATTGTCGCGCAATTCCGGTGCCGCGAAAAACGTTTGGGCGACAGCACCGGGATCGGCAAGCCCGGTTGTTTCAATGATGATCCAGTCAAACGAGAGTTCACCTGAAGTTCGCCTGGCGGCCAGGTCCTGCAAGCCGCGTACCAGATCGGCATTGACCGTGCAGCAGACACAGCCATTGGTCAGCTCGATAATTCCGCCGCTATTCCGGGAAATTAATTGGCTGTCGATATTGACGGCACCGAATTCATTTTCGACGATGGCAAATCGCAAGCCGTCGGTGTTGTTGAGCAACTGGTTGAGAACGGTCGTCTTGCCGGCACCAAGAAAGCCGGAGAGCAGAGTGACTGGAAGTGGTGTGGATACAGTCTGGTTCATGAGCCTATTCAATAAAAAAATGGCGAAGAAGAGGGTGTATGAAATACCCTTTTCTTCGCCTTGTCACCTGATTACTCAGGTGCTGCCAACGGCAGGTTTAACAACACCCGCCAGAGCGCCCTGATCCATAACGCGCTTCCTGTCGTTCCCGGAAAAACTCGATTTCAGTCATGTAGGGCAAATCCGGATGTGTTGCGCGCATGTGTGCGGCGTAGGTTTCGTAGTCGGGCAGGCCCACCATCATTTTGGCGGCCTGCCCGAGATACTTGCCGAACTTTGATAAATCGTTGAACAAAATGTCAGACTTTCACGGCCGGCATCGCTTCGTAAGGCAGCTCACAGCTCGTCGGTTTGTTCTCATTCGAGGCTTTCAGGCAGGCAACGATGGTATAGAACAGAATACTGACCACAACAAAGATGAAGAACATGCACAGTACCGCATCGAGGTTGTTGTTGAAGACAATCTGTTTCATCTGCTCGACGCTCTTTGCCGGGGCGAGAATCTCACCCTTGTCCAGAGCGGCCTGGAACTTGTCGGCCAGAGCAAGGAAGCCGATTTTCGGATTGACGTGGAAAACCTTCTGCCAGCCGGCGGTCAGCGTACAGATCAGCAGCCAGATGGCCGGCAGGATCGTGACCCAGGCGTGCTTCTGCCGCTTCATCTTGAACAGAACGACGGTGCACAGCATGAGCGCAACGCCCGCCAGCATCTGGTTGGAAATGCCAAAGAGCGGCCACAGGCTGTTGATGCCGCCCAAGGGGTCGATCACACCCTGATAGAGGATGTAGCCCCAGGCGGCAACACACAGACCGGTGGCAATCAGGTTGGCCGGCCATGATTTCGTCGATTTGAGCGAAGGAACGAAGGTGCCCAGCAGATCCTGCAGCATGAAGCGTCCGGCACGGGTACCGGCATCGCAGGCGGTGAGGATGAACAGCGCTTCAAAGAGGATGGCGAAGTGGTACCAGAACGCCATCATGCCTTGGCCACCAATCACTTGCGAGAAGATCTGGGCCATGCCCACGGCCAGCGTCGGCGCCCCGCCTGCACGCGACAGAATGCTGGTTTCACCGACATCTTTAGCTGTTTGAATCAACACGTCGGGCGTGATCACAAAGCCCCACTGCGAGATGACCTGGGCGGCGTTGATGACCGTTGTGCCGATAACGGCGGGTGGGCTGTTCATGGCGAAATAGACGCCCGGATCGATGACCGACGCTGCAACCATCGCCATGATGGCAACGAAGGACTCCATCAGCATGCCGCCATAGCCGATCATGCGGGCGTTCTTCTCGTTGTCGAGCAACTTGGGAGTCGTTCCTGACGAGATCAGTGCATGGAAGCCGGATACCGCGCCACAGGCAATGGTGATGAAGATGAAGGGGAAAAGGCTTCCCGACCAGGCCGGACCGGTTCCGTCGATGAACTGCGTGACGGCTGGCATGCGCAGATTCGGTGCGACGAAAACGATGGATAGTGCCAGGCAGATAATCGTTCCGATCTTGAGGAAGGTCGACAGATAATCACGCGGCGCGAGCAGCAACCATACCGGCAGCACCGAGGCGACAAACCCGTAACCGATCAACATCCAGGTCAGTTGCTTGGCGTCGAAGGTAAACATCGGTGCCCACGTCGCACTTTGCGACACTTGGCCGCCAATGATGATCGAGGCAATCAACAGCACGAAACCGATGATCGATATTTCGCCAACGCGTCCGGGGCGGATGTAACGGTTATAGACGCCCATGAACATGGCAATCGGAATCGTCGCCGCCACGGTGAAGGTTCCCCACGGGCTTGCGGCCAGTGCCTTGACCACGATCAGCGCCAGAACGGCGAGGATGATCACCATGATCATGAAGGCACCAAACAGAGCAATGATGCCCGGCACCAGGCCCAGTTCGGACTTGATGAGATCACCTAGCGAACGGCCGTCACGGCGCGTCGATACGAACAGCACCATGAAATCCTGTACGGCACCGGCCAGAACAACACCGATGATGATCCACAGTGTTCCCGGCAGATAACCCATCTGCGCGGCGAGCACCGGGCCGACCAGCGGACCCGCGCCGGCAATGGCGGCGAAGTGGTGTCCGAACAGGATGTTCTTGTTGGTCGGGACGTAGTCAAGGCCATCATTGTGACGAACCGCCGGCGTTATGCGCGTCGGATCGAGTTGCATGACTTTGTCGGCGATATACAGGCTGTAATACCGGTACGCAACCAGATAAATTGAAACCGCCGCAACGACGATCCACAAGGCGTTGATTGTCTCGCCTCGGGAAAGTGCCACGGTGCCAAGGGAAAATACCCCGACTGCCGTCAATAGCCACCAGATGGCATGCTTGGAAACACTATTCATGACCCCTCCTGAATTTGGTTTAACTCGGATGGCCCACCATTAAACCCTTGAGGCCACCCCTGAACATGGGTCATCAAGGCTTTTAAGCGGCCAGCGGACCCAACGCTTGCAAAAGCGCAGGCTGAAATTTAGCGCTATCGGCGGTGGGGTTTGGTGTTTTCTGGCGAACGGTTCCCGGAGGCGTTGAGCGGTGCCGGGCAAACATTGAGCGGCGCGAAAAAACTCAGGCGATCAGCAATTTATCCTTGATTTCGCGCAGATGCCGGCGGCTGACCGGCACTCGCTTGCCACTATGGGTGACGATTTCCGCTGCGCCGTTTTCCAGCAACTCGATTTCGGCGATCTGGTCGAGATTGACGAGGTATTGGCGATGGCAGCGCATGAGCCGGGTGCGCTCCTGAAGGAGCTTCAGGGTCAGTTCGGTCAGCCCCTGCCGGTTGCCGGCGACGACCTGCACACCACATGGATCAGTGTGGACATACTCGACTTCATTCAGAGACATCAGAAGAATCCGGTTGCGGGCGATGCACGGGATTTGATGTAACGCGCTGTCGGCGCCAGGAAAGGCTTTGCTCGACGGACGCGCTCCGGTGCGCAGCCAGTCCAGCGTTTTGGCAAGCCGCTGCGGATCGATGGGTTTAAGCAGATAGTCGGCCGCGTGTTCCTCAAACGCCTTCAGCGCGTGTTCGTCGTAAGCCGTGACAAAAACGATGTGTGGCAGGGCGGTGGGTTCGATCATGCCGACCATTTCCAGCCCGCTCACGCGTGGCATCTGGATATCGAGAAAGACCACATCTGGCCGCAAACGGTGAATCGTCGAAAGTCCCTCGATGGCATTGGAACACTCGCCAACGACCTCCACGTCATGGGCTTCGGCCAGAAGCGCTTTCAACTCTTCACGCGATGGCGCTTCATCATCGATTATCAGTGCGGTCAGCATGGGATAAGCTCTTCTTCAACTGGCAGACGTATGGCGACCCGCGTCCAGCTTTCCGGCTGAAAGGTGACGTCGACCCCGTAGGCGGCGCCGTAACGGATCTTGATGCGCCGATCAACCAGATTCATCCCCAAGCCGTCGCCATTGGGTACGGGCTGGTACAGGCCGGCGCTGTCTTCGACAAATATGCTTAGAACGTCATCGTTGCGTTGGGCGCTGATGGTGATCTTGCCCGGTTCAATCATTTGTGAAATGCCATATTTGATGGCGTTTTCGACGATGGGTTGCAACGAGAAAGCGGGTAGTCGAAGATGCAGCAAGTCGTCTGAAACAGCCATATTTACATCGAGGCGACCGGCAAATCGTGCCAGCTCGATTTGCAGATAGGCATCCACGTGTTCAAGTTCATCCTTGAGCGAGGCGTCATTGCCGACCCGCTTGAGGCTCTTGCGAAAGAAGGTGGACAGGTACTGAACGAGTTGCCGGGCTGCTTCCGGATCGCGGCGAATGACTGCCGCCAGCGTGTTCAAGGCGTTGAACAGGAAATGCGGGTTGATCTGCGCCTGCAGCAGCTTGACTTCAGATTGCGCCAGAAGCCGTTTCTGCTCCTCGATCGTTCCCGCCAGTACCTGGTTGGAAAGCAAACGGGCAATGCCTTCACCCAACGTACGGTTGAGCGAAGAGAAGAACTTGCTCTTGGGCTCGTAGAGCTTGATCGTTCCAAACACCCGGTTTTCTTCGCCGCGTAAAGGGATGACCAGCGAAGAGCCAAGTTTGCAGTCCTTGGAGACGGCACAAGAATAGGAGATGTCGACGCCGTCGGCATAGACGACTTCGTTGTGCGCGATGGCGTAAAAGGTGTGCGGCGAAGAAATCGGCGTGCCGGGCAAATGGTGATCCGCACCAACGCCGACAAAGCCGAGCAATTTCTCACAATCGGTAATCGCCACGGCACCGACGCCGGTTTCTTCACGAATGATGGCCGCCATGCGCGTGCAGTTCTTCTCGTTGAAGCCCTGCATCAATACCCCGACCGACCGTTCGGCGATGCGCAGCGCTTTGGCTGAAAAGGCAATCGAGTATTTTTCCAGCGTCTCCCGGCGGTCGAGAATCAGGCGCATGAACAGCGCGGCACCGACCGAGTTGGTCAGGATCATCGGCAGCGCGATGTGCGCGACCAGACGTGCGGCCTGATCGAAAGGTTTGGCCATCAGCAGCAGCAGGATCATCTGCGTCATTTCGGCAAAGAGCGTTGCGCCGAGCGCGATCATCGGGTGCAGCAAGCGGTCGGCGCGATGGCGCTTCAACAGATAGAGATGCAGGCAGCCGCCGATCAGTCCTTCGACCGTGGTCGAAACCGCGCAAGCCGCATCCGTGAAGCCGCCGAGCGAATAGCGGTGCAGACCACCTGTGAGTCCGACCGCCAGGCCGACCAGCGGCCCACCCAGAATGCCGCCCAGTACGGCACCAATCGCGCGGGTGTTGGCGATGGCACCCTCAACCTGAAAGCCGAGATAGGTGCCCATGATGCAGAAAGCAGAAAAAACCAGGTAGCAGACGAGCTTGTCCGGCAGACGGACGGTCACCTGCATCAACGGTGCGAATAGCGGAGTCTTGCTCAGCAGATAGGCGATTACCAGATAGACGCACATCTGCTGCATCAGGCTGCCAATCAGGGCAAGGTGATTGATGTTCTCAAGCTCAAGCATGGTCGGGCGTCCTGAGTGCGGGTGGTGGTGATTCTACGAGCTTGAGTGAAAACGGTGGTGAACTCAATCTCTGCAACTCCATGGGTCGCTTGTCACCAACAAGTGGCCTGTATTTGACCGACAGGGCAGGGCTCAGGGATACTGAAGGCCATGTGCTAAAACGGACGATGACGATGAAATCCACGCAACTGACTGATCCCGCTCAAGCCCAGGTCGTGGGTGCGTGCCCCCACGATTGCCCGGATACCTGTTCCCTGGTGACCTCCGTTGCTGGTGGTGTCGCCATCAAGGTACAAGGCAACCCGGCGCATCCGCACACTGACGGTGTTTTGTGCACCAAAGTTTCACGATACACCGAGCGTGTCTATCATCCGGAGCGCCTTTTGTACCCGCTCAAACGAGTTGGCCCCAAGGGCACGGGCCAGTTCGAGCGCGTCAGCTGGGACGTCGCACTTCACGACATTGCCAGCCGGCTAAAAGTCATCGTCCAGAGTGAACCGGATGGCGCGCAAGCCATTCTGCCTTACAGCTATGGCGGCACCATGGGTCTAGTCCAGAGTGACAGCATGTCAGCCCGTTTTTTCCACCGCCTCGGCGCTTCGTTACTTGATCGTACCGTATGTGCATCGGCCGGATGCAAGGGGCTGACTCACACCTTGGGCGGCAAGGTCGGCATGCGCGTGGAGTTTTTTGCCGAGTCGAAGTTGATCCTCATTTGGGGCAGCAACTCGATCAGCAGCAACCTCCATTTCTGGCGTTATGCCCAGGAAGCTAAACGCAATGGGGCAAAGCTGATCTGCATTGATCCACGGCGTACTGAAACGGCCGACAAGTGTCATGAACACGTCGCACTGTTACCCGGAACCGACGGCGCATTCGCCTTGGCCCTGATGCACGAACTCATTATCAACGACTGGCTGGATCACGACTATCTGGCGCAGTACACGCTGGGCTGGGACGCCATGCGCGAGCGCGCCCTGCAGTGGTCGCCAGAACGTGCTGCGGTGGTCTGCGGCATTCTTCCCGATCAGATTCGCGCCCTGGCCAGAGACTATGGCGCTTGTGCGTCGAGTCGCCAGCCGGCGGCGATCCGCGTGAACTACGGAATGCAGCGCGTGCATGGGGGTGGCAACGCGGTCCGTCTGATCGCGTCCTTGCCAGCGCTCATCGGTGCCTGGCGCCACCGCGCCGGGGGCGTGCTGCTTACCAGCTCAGGCAATTTCCCAATTGATCATGATGCGCTGGAACGCCCCGACCTGCTGGGCAGCCGGACGCCGCGCACGATCAATATGACGACCATCGGCAACGATCTTCTGAATTCGCGCATCAAGGCGCTGATCGTGTACAACAGCAACCCGGTGGCCATCGCGCCCGAGTCGGCCAAGGTAGTGCAAGGCTTTTCGCGAGCGGACCTATTCACCGTGGTGCTGGAGCATTTCCAGACCGATACCGCCGACTACGCGGATTATGTTTTGCCTGCGACCACGCAACTCGAGCATTGGGACGTTCATATGAGCTATGGCCATACCGACGTGCTGCTCAATCGCCCGGCCATTGCTCCTCTCGGAGAGGCTAAGCCCAATACGCAGATATTCCGTGAGCTGGCACAGCGCATGGGGTTTACGGAGCCGTGTTTTAGCGAGGACGATTTGACGCTATGCCGCATGGCCTATGGTGATGCGGTAGATTTTGAAGCGCTTTTGACAATGGGCTTTGCAAGCCTGAAAACTGATGACGCACCGTTCGCCCAAGGCAATTTTCCGACACCCTCCGGAAAGTGTGAGTTTTTCAGTGAACGGTTGGCGCAACAAGGCGAGGATGGGCTCCCGGATCACGTGCCCAACCATGAGGCCTTCAATTCATCTACCGACTACCCCTTGGCGATGATTTCCCCGCCAGCACGGAATTTCCTCAATTCCAGCTTCGTCAACGTGCAGAGTTTGCAGAGCATGGAGGGTGAACCCATCCTTGAAATGCACGCGACCGATGCGGCAGCGCGGGGGATTCAGGACGGCGTGTGTGTTCGGGTCTTCAATCAGCGTGGAGAGCACGTTTGCAAAGTCGCCATCTCAAAACGTGCGCGCCCTGGTGTAGTCAATGGGCTGGGCGTCTGGTGGCGGAAACTGGGTTTGAACGGCACCAATGTGAATCAGCTGACCAGTCAGAACCTGACCGATATGGGGAACGCACCCACGTACTATGATTGCCTGGTTGAGGTCGAAGCGACGCCAATAGGCTGTCACGGAGAAATCAACGTATAGCAACTGTCATTCCGGCGAAAGCCGGAATCCAGAAGTGCATCACTGGCTCTGCACTTCCTTCGGTCGGATTCCAGGTCAAGCCCGGAATGACGGCGGTTTTTCATCTTTGCGTTTCAACAGGACTACCTACTCGGTTAGAAACATCGATGTCTCAGGAGGCCCGTCAATAGGCGATCTTCGGATGGTATGCCGCAAGACCCGCATGCCTATTGGCTTCCAAGGCCGATACGGCGAAACCCCTTGTTCTCAATGGGTGCTAGCCTGATCGGACAGCAGGCAGGGCGATCTGCTCTGTATGCAAATTGGCGAAGCAGCTACCCAGCGGGCAATCGCGTCCTAGTAGTCAGTCATGTTGAAATAGATAGACACAAAGCTTCGTCATTCCGGGCTCGACCCGGAATCCAGTAGTGCACCGCTGGATTCCGGCTTTCGCCGGAATGACGGTTTATTCACGCGTTTCAGCATGACTGTCTACTAGTGAGCATCCATGCTTCAAGGTGCATTGTCCCTGGGTCTGGTCAATGCGTAGCATGGCGTGCTCCGTTTCGCAACGGGCAATCTGGGGCATTTTGCGGTTCATGGCCCTCTCCCCGCGAATGCCACACATTCACAAAAGCCAGTGCCGTGGCTCCGTACAATGTCATAAACTTCAAAACACAACGTAAATTCCGTGGCCCGGCCGGGTTGTGCTAACATTCGTTTCGGCGGGTCTCCCCGCATTGCAGGGTGGTGAATCTGGTCAGGTCCGGAAGGAAGCAGCCACAGCCATTTACTGCGAGTGCCGGGGGTAAGGCTCGCCACCTTCCCTTCTTGTTTTATTCTGCACAAAGTCGTTCTGACTACTGTGCCAGTCGCTCCCTACGGGGCTCCTATTCGTTCGGACGATTCCCTCCGCAGCGCTATTTCGTCGATTCAACGTCGATTCCGGTGCGTACCGCGCGAGCTATTCGTGCAGGCTGACTACCGTGCCGACGATGGTCAGCGCCGGCGAAGTGATTCTGGTCTCTCCAGGCAAGTTCAACGTCTATAACACCATGCACGATATTTACTGATCAGTGGGCGGATTCGGGGCGAAAAAGCGGGGGCGAAAGCCCCATTTGTTTTTGTAACGACCCACTCGCCTGTGACATCTTTCATCGCAGTACTGAAATGTGAAGATAGCGATGAATAATTTGACTGTTCTGTGTCGGAAAAATTTACACGGTTTCATTCGCTGTTTTTTTGATAAAAACTAAATGCATATAAAACAATGAGATGCGATTCTTAAAGAAGATGGTATGAAAAGTGCTTAATAAGCTCGGGCCTTGTGCTGATTAACTTTTTTAGATGGAGAACGAAAATGAACATCAAGACATTTGTAAAACGTGCATCACAGGGCATCGCTGGTGCGGCTCTGGTCGCCGCTTCGAGTAGCGCGTTCGCTAATCCGATTGTGACCGATTGGGGTTTCGAGGTAAACAGTGGCTTTACCGCATTTGCTCCTGCTACTGCGGTGGGCCCTTTTGACGTTCCGGTGACTGGTTCCAATAATAACACCGCGCTCTCAGCCTTTTTTGGCTCTCCAGTACCGTCGCTTCTCAGTTGGGGAGCGAGTTCTGGTTTTGGGCAGTCGTCACTGGGTGTTGGATCCGCTTCGAATGGAAAGTTTACGGGGGCGCTAGTGACAAACGCGGCCGCTGTAGATACCGTAAAGCTTACCCACAACAATTTCCCGATTTATCCACTTTCGCTGACGAGTGCGACGCTCTACGATGTAATCGCCCTACAGGCGCTGAGTCCCGTCCTTGGTGCACCCTTTGTTGCACCTTCGTTAGTATTTAATATCAAATTCAAAGAGACCGATAACGACGGTACCTGTGAGGCTGGTGGATCGGGTCAAAACTGTAATGATATTTTTGTCATGGACGTGGTTGGCGCAGGGTTCGTTGGCGGGAATCTCGTACAGTATTTCGGCTACGATGGAAATAACTACGCTGCGCTCTTGCATATTGATGGCCTAGGTGTCCTCTCAAATGCCGCTTGTGCCGCCGCTGGTTCTAGCAATGGCTGTATTGGTTTCTTGACGGAAGAAGGAAGGGTTAACGAGCTGCAGGTCAAGCTTGCTATTAATGTTCCGGAGCCGGCCTCACTCGCACTGGTTGGTTTGGCTCTCGTTGGTTTGGGCGCATCGCGTCGCCGCAAGCCGATGGCTTCGTAAGTTATTGGCGCGTTCTCAATTGATTGAAAAGGCCCTCGTGAGAGGGCTTTTTTTTTCCTGCGTGCGGCATGGGGTATTTGCCCTTCCGCGAACGACGGTTGTGGTCAGATCAGCTTGACGGTCGTCAGTATCGAAGTTTTTTGTCTTCGGAGTATTTCAGCAGTGTTCGATTAGGTAAGTATCGAGCGGTTTACGACCCGTTACGATTTCTGGAGCCGGGGCATTTCCCATGCGGAATACCATGAGCGGAATCCTCATCGGTGTCAATTCTTCCCAACCGGCCTGAAGATATCTTTGTAGCTTGTCCAGAATGCCCTGATCGATGGCGGCGTGTTGCGCATATAGCACGGAAGCCGGCATCGGTTGTAGTGCGAGGCCATAGGTTGTGCTGCGTAGCCATACCCGCTGGAACGAACGTCCCGCATTGATTTGATCAGTATCTGTCAGGCTCCGTGTGCTGATTACTCCCAGATGGGGAGATAGCCGGCAAGGCAGGTCGCCCGCACGCCAGCCGAGTTGTTTGTAAACCAAAATGAAATTCAGGGCCCGCATCACCGGCCAATGCCGAAGAGTGCGAAAAAGAAACCGAAGAGGAGGCTCGATTTCAAGGGCACCTGGCGGCAGGGCTTCATCGCAAGTTTGATTCCAACCAACGGAAAAGCGGATATTCTCAAACAATTCTGCATGCAACACCTGAGTGCGAAACCGTTCACCTTCGGCACGGCGTATCAATTGCAAGGCTTTACTTCGTTGTTCGGTAGTGTCCAGCCAGTCGAGATTACAACCAGAAATTCGCCCGGCTTCCTCTTGTATACTCCTTAATGTCTCTGGACTTGCCGCCGGACCCTTGAAGAAGCGTCGATTGGTATGTCGCAATGGAATCGCCGCGTGGAGGGGGTCGGGAGTATTGGATGTCGGCTGAAACAGGATGCGAGCGACGAGATCGAGTTTGTCGGGAGGTAAGAGTTCAACCAATGCCTCGAGACTATACGCACTTGCACGCAAAGCGATATTTTCAATTACCGCTCCGAGTGAAATCAGGTCGAGGGTCCTCTTATAGCCTGTCAAATTTCGCAGGCGTCCGGGCTCGGACCAAACCAGTACTTCATTCTCCCTGGTTTCAAATAGAAGGCGATGGTGATTGTCCGCAGACGGCGCAAGCAAGGACGCTTCAAGAATGTCTTTGAATATCGGGGTCAGCTGCATTACAGCCCCAATTGTTGTTTGGCGATGGCGATGGCGATCCGGTTAATGGGGTTACGATTACCGCCTGGTCGCCAGGTATGAGCGAACTTGTTACGGTAACCATCGTACTGGATGCCATGCGGAGCCGTCAGCACTTTGCCGCGTTTGAGCAGGATCTTAAGCGCTTCGCTGGCGGCTACCCCAGCGCAAAGCTGGCAGGCCATGACGGTAGACGGACCCCGCCGTTCCTTGAGATTTACACGTGTCTTGTCGGCCAGGTAGTGTCGGTGCAGTAAGGCGGGAGCAAGGCCAACCAGGAAGCGAACGGCTTTCTCCAATTCAGGACGTCCGGCGACCTGGAAATATTCTTCAAAGCTCATAGAGCCTGGCAAAAAATTCAGCAACGCGGCGCTGATTCCGAGTGGAGCTACTGTTACGGCCGGGATGCTGTGTTCGGCGCAATAGGCGAATACATCTTCGCGCGCTTTGAAAGCAAAAAAATCAAGTCCGTCGATGTAAAGATCAACATCGCGGAAAAAGCTGTCCAGATTGCTTGCATTAACCCCGCTTGGGAAGAGGGCGATATCCATTTCCGGGTTGATGTCGCGTGCCATTCTGGCAAGAACATCAACCTTGGGTTGGCCGAGACTGCTCATGCTGGCCCCAACTTGACGGTTGAAGTTTTCGACTTCAAAGGTGTCGAGATCGGCGATGTTAAATTTTCCGACACCTAGCCGTGCAAGCGTTAATAGGTGGAATCCACCAACCCCGCCCATGCCAGCAATGGCGATCCGTTTATTGCGCAGGATGGTTTGCTCTTGCTCGGTAAGCCAGCCGATATTTCGTGAGAATGCTCTGTCGTAATCGAATGCTTGCACGATGATCTCCTCCAGCAAGAGTTTGACGTATGATAACAACCTAGGCATTTTCCTGACACCCGAATTACGACTGATGATAAGCCTGTTATCGGATTTCCGCCTGGCAACGCGCAACCTCAGGCGCAATAAGCAGCGAACCCTTGTGGCGACGCTGACGGTGGCATTTGGCATTGTCGCTTTTTTGCTGGCCGGAGGATTCATCGCTTGGGTTTTCGAGCAAATGCGTGAAGACACCATCCATTCGCAACTAGGGCACATCCAGATTGTACGTCCCGGCTATTTCGAAAAGGGAATTGCCGATCCTTACGCTTTTTTGCTGCCGGACCGGTCTTCTGAACAGCAAGTCGTCGAGAAAATTCCAGGATTCAAAAGCCTTGCGCCTCGCCTTGCATTTAGTGGGCTGATCAGTCATGGCGATACAACGATTGCTTTTATCGGTGACGGCGTTGATCCCGAACTTGAGAAACCGATAAGTAGTCAGGTAGTGATCGTCAGTGGAAATGACTTGGCTTCCGCCAACGAAAGCGCCGTGATATTGGGTGAGGGATTGGCAAAAAGCATGGGAGTGAAAGCGGGTGATGTCGTTGTTTTGCTTGCCACGGCCGCTAACGGTAGTGCCAGTGCGGTCGAGGTGAAAGTCGCGGGCACTTTTGCGACCACTACGAAAGACTATGATGACAGCGCCTTGCGCTTGCCAATTCAGGTCGCGAGAAAGTTGATGAAGGTTCGGGGGGCAACGTCCTGGGTGGTATTGCTCGATAAGACAGAGCGAACTGCCGAGGGCGCGAAGCAACTTGCCGCCGAGTTGCCTGCAGATAAGTTTGAGATTGTTCCCTGGAGTTTGCTGGCCGACTTTTACAACAAGACAGTCGTGCTCTTTTCAAAGCAGGTTAGCGTAGTGAAATTCATTATTGGGCTAATCATTGTTTTGACGATTTCCAATACGCAAATGATGAGTGTACTCGAGCGGACGACCGAAATTGGCACTAGCCTGGCGATTGGGCAGCGTCGAAATACCGTTATGCGAATGTTCGTTGCAGAGGGTGTGTTAATTGGCATAACAGGCGGCGTGTTGGGTGTTGTTTTGGGCTATGTATTTGCCTATTTTATTTCGGCGATTGGAATACCGATGCCACCGCCACCGGGCATGGCTCGTGGGTTTTTGGGGCAGATACTGGTCGTTCCGCAGTTGGCTTTCGATGCGTTGATTCTGGCGCTGGTGACGACTTTTCTCGCGAGTGTGATGCCGGCCTGGAAGGCGAGTCGCATGAATATCGTTGATGCACTACGACACAACCAATGAAAACTGCTTTTCTTCAACGTCTTTTATTTGCACTGCGTAACGTTTTTCGGCAGCGCGTACGTTCGGCCGGAACCCTGGCAGCCATCGGTCTTGGCGTCGCGGGGTTGGTTCTGGCAGGTGGCTTTGTGCAGGATATTTTTGTGCAGTTGGGCGAAGCGGTTATCCATTCGCAGAGTGGACATATTCAAGTTTCTCGCGAAGGCTATCGTGAAGGAAGAACGCGTTCGCCGGAGGCGTTTCTTATCGAACAACCGGATAAGCTCAAAAAGGCATTACAAAGCGAGCCGGGAGTTCAACTGGTGCTTGCTCGTCTTGGCTTTTCCGGAGTAATCAACAATGGGAAACGTGATCTTGGGATTATCGGAGAAGGTGTCGAGCCGGCAGCCGAGGCCAAGTTGGGCACCTATCTACGCTATATCGAAGGCCGTGCACTGGCGGATGGCGACAAAGATGGTATTGTCATGGGGCAGGGTGTTGCCAGGTCGTTGGGCCTGAAGGCGGGTGACAGGGTAAATCTGGTTATCAGTCTTGCTCAGGGCGCTGTTAATACGCTGGATTTCGAGATAATAGGAGTGTTTCAGAGTTTCTCCAAAGACTTTGATGCGCGAGCCGTTCGCATACCGTTGTCTGCGGCGCGCAGTCTGATGGATAACAGCTCGGCGCATTTGATGGTGCTGTTGCTCGATAAAACCGAGGATACGGATCGTGTGTATGCTTCGTTGCGCAAGTCTCTTGGCCCGAACGGTTACGAGCTTGCCTCGTGGCGGGAACTGTCAGATTTTTACGACAAGACCCTGCAGCTTTATGACCGGCAGTTTGGCGTGCTACGGCTTATCATATTGCTCATGGTCCTTTTGAGTGTCGCCAATAGTGTCAATATGACCCTGTTCGAGCGGACACGAGAATTTGGCACCTTGTTGGCGCTTGGCGATAGGCAAGATAGCGTGTTTAAGTTGATTATGACCGAAAGCGCTTTGTTGGGGCTTATTGGCGCTGTGCTTGGAATGTCGTTGGGGTGCGTCGCGGCATGGATTATTTCGGCCATCGGTATTCCAATGCCACCACCACCCAACGCCAATATCGGCTACACGGCGTTTATCCGCCTGGTTCCACAGGATGTAATTACTGCGGGTGTGATCGGTTTTGTGGCAACGTGCCTGGCTGCTGTGATGCCGGCGCGTCGCGCGTCGCGCATGCCGGTTGTTGACGCACTCCGTCAAGGAGTCTGACGTCGGTTGGTTTTTTTGCTCGGGAGACCATGGAAGTGTGAATTATTTGCTTTGTTCGTCGAGTGAATAACAGTATCTTCGCTCGTTCGGATCAGCGCACCATGTTCGCGTAGTCTAATAAGCCCGTTGTTGACAGTCTGCGCGACGCGCTTTGCTTGAAAAGCTGTTGTCTTCTGGCGACAAAATAACGTGGAGATTAGTGATTCTGCGTATAATTTCCTAACAGATGACGTTGACAGTGGTATTTTATCCAATGAAACATCGGCGCTGAAAACGTGTAAAATCAAGCCGGTGATGGAGTTTCTTGATCTAGTTTAGAATATATCAACTAGTGATTGTTTTTCTGAGTTATCCGCGTTCCATAGGGTTTTGCCGATTTAAGGAGAATTGTATGTTTGTCAGCCTGTATAACGGTTTGGGTGCGGCGTTTCGTTGGATTGTCATCGGAATGTTTGGGTTAATCGTCTTCGGATGTGCCACCGGTGGAAATCCCCCAGCGCCTACCGCTGCAGCTTCATCTGACTACAGCTACATTATTGGCCCAGGTGATACGGTCAATATCGTGGTCTGGCGTAATCCCGAGCTTTCCATGTCCGTTCCTGTGCGCCCTGATGGCAAGATTGCCGCGCCGCTGGTTGAAGATCTGGTTGCGATGGGCAAGGATCCTACAACTCTGGCTCGTGATATTGAAAAGGAACTGGGGAAATTTATCCGCGACCCAGTCGTAACGGTTGTCGTTACCGCGTTTGTCGGTCCTTATAGTGAACAGATTCGGGTGGTGGGCGAAGCGGCCAAGCCGCAGACGCTGCCTTACAAGCAGAAGATGACTTTGCTCGATGTGATGATTGCTGTTGGCGGCTTGACCGATTTTGCTGACGGTAATGCGACAACGCTTCTGCGTACGGCCGAAGGAGATAAACAATACAGCATACGCGTCAAGGATCTGGTCAAGCGCGGGGATGTATCGGCCAACGTGGAAATGAAACCGGGCGATGTGTTGATCATTCCGCGTAGCTGGTTCTGATTCAGGTTCTTATTTTTATCCGGTGGCGTCTAGAGGCGCTGCCGGTTTGTTCTTAACATCTAGCGAAACCAGAAATAATGGATGAAATTATCCGGCAAGCGACGACTGTTCTAAGAGGCATGTGGAAGCATCGCTGGCTTGGGCTGGTCGTCGCTTGGGCCGTCGGTGCCATAAGTGTGGTTACGGTATATCGGATACCAGATAGATATGAAGCGTCCGCGCGTATTTTTGTCGATACTCAATCCATCCTGAAACCCCTGATGTCTGGATTGGCGATTGAACCCAATCTCGACCAGCAGATCATGATTCTGAGTCGGACTCTGATCAGTCGCCCGAATGTGGAAAAGCTGATCCGCATGGCTGATCTCGATCTAAGCGTCAAGTCAAAACCAGCTCAGGAAGCGCTGATTGACGACTTGATGAAGACGCTGACAATCAAGAGTACTTCACGTGACAATCTTTATACTCTGGCTTACGACGATCAAGAACCTGAACGGGCGAAGCGTGTGGTGCAGTCATTGGCATCCATCTTCGTCGAATCCAGTCTTGGCGATAAGCGTAAGGACACGGATTCCGCCAGGAAATTTATTGATGACCAGGTTCAGACTTACCAGAAGAAACTGGAAGAAGCGGAAAACCGCCTGAAAGAATTCAAACTAAAGAATCTTGCAGTACAGACTTCAGATGGCAAGGATTATTTTGGCCGGATAGGCGAGATTAGTGCCTCGCTTGAGCGCTCAAAACTGGAGTTGCGTGAGGCAGAGAATTCACGTGATGCGTTAAAACGGCAAATCGTTGGTGAGGAACCGGTTTTGCTGCCCGATGCACCTGAGTCGACTGCAGGTATATCGATCCCAGAAATTGATGGGCGAATTGACGCCATGAAGCGGAATCTTGATGGCTTGCTGCAGCGCTTTACAGACAAGCACCCCGATGTTGTGGGCACGCGGCGCATGATCAAGGAGTTGGAAGATCAGAAAAAGGAAGAAGTCGCAGCACGAAAAAAAGTTCCGGCATCCAGCCCGGCTTCTCTGGTCAACGCCAACCCCGTTTATCAACAGCTCAAGATTTCCCTGGCTGAAAACGAGGCGACTGTAGCCTCTCTTCGAGTTCGTGTCGCTGAGTATCAGTCACGCTACAACCTGTTGAAGGATTCGGTGAAGTTGGTTCCGCAGATTGAAGCGGAACTTACTCAGCTTAACCGGGATTACGATATCAACAAGAAGAATTACGAAAGCCTGGTTTCGCGTCGTGAGTCGGCGACGATGTCGGGTGAAATGGATGCCAGTTCAGGTGGGGTTGATTTCCGCTTGATCGATCCGCCGCGAGTTTCCCCAAAGCCTGTTTCGCCCAATCGACTGCTGCTTTTGCCATTGACCCTGGTCCTTGCGCTAGCCGCCGGTTTGTTCGCTCCCTTTGCAGCAAGCCAGATTCGCCCGGTGTTTTTTGATTCACGTGCCTTGCGCGAAATTTCTGGTATTCCCCTGCTCGGGACAGTTTCAAAGAAAGTGATTGAAACTGAAAGACTTAAGAACAAGAAGGATTTCCGGCGATTTGTTGCGGCTTTGGCATTGTTTATCGGTGTTTATGGTGCGGGGATTGCCTTGCTGTTTATTCTTTCAATCCGTACTGCCTGAGGAAGAACGATGAGCCTCATTGAACAAGCAGCACAACGATTGGAGCAACTCCGTCAAGTGGGGGTTGATATTCCTCCGCAGCCGGTCATAGAGAGCGTGCCTGAGGAGAAGCTTGAGCAGGCGCTGCCGCTTGAGAAAACGCCACTATCGTTGCCTCCTCAAGTCGAAACCGATCAGCCGATTGTTATTCAATCGCCCGAGATGGCGATGTCTCGTCGCGTCGAGCTGGATATGGAGGCGCTGTCAGCGGCCGGTATTATTCGTCCTGATTCTCCGCGGTCACAACTGGCTGACGAATACCGGGTCATCAAGCGGCCGTTGATTGACAATGCCATGGGAAAAGGGCCGGCACGGATCAAGGATGGTAACCTGATCATGGTAACGAGTGCGTTGCCGGGAGAGGGGAAAACCTTTACAGCCGCCAACCTTGCCATGAGCATTGCCATGGAGCTTGATAATACGGTGATGCTGGTCGATGCCGATGTGGCCAGGCCGGCCTTGCTGAGCAGACTGGGCTTGGCCCCGGCACCTGGTTTGCTGGATGTTTTGGTCGATGACTCGATTGATTTGGCGCAGGTTTTGCTGCGCACCAACGTCGAGAAACTGACCATTTTACCGAGCGGAACGCAGCACCCGCGTGCGACTGAATTGCTGGCCAGTGATGCGATGGTCCGTTTACTGGAAGAAATGGCCCGTCGATATCCAGACCGGATTATTATCTTTGACTCGCCACCATTGTTGGTAACGACCGAGGCGAGGACATTGGCTACGCACATGGGGCAGGTTGTGATTGTAGTCAAGGCGGAAAGCACGGCGCATGCGAATGTTAAACATGCACTGGCGGCTATTGAGGCCTGCCCGGTGAAGCTCATGATACTCAATCAGGCAAAATCGTCAGCTCAGGACGGATATGGTTATGGCTATGGTTATGGCTACGGGTATAAAAATGCGAGCTAACATCAACTCAGGGATTTACACCCCAAGACTGCTGCTATTGGGTGTTGCCATGAGTTGTATCGCCTCTTCAGTTTCTGCTGGCGACTGGAAGATCACGCCGAGAATTTCCGTCAATGAAACGGTGACGGATAACGTTGCCTTGAGCAATACAAACAAGAAGAGCGATCTGGTTACTGACATAACCCCGGGTATCAGCATTGATGGTTCGGGCGGCCGTTCGAAGCTGCGTTTTGATTACCAGCTGCACAACCTGATATATGCGCAGGATTCCTCACGTAACCAGTTGCAGAATTCACTGAATGCGCTGGGTACGCTAGAAGCGCTGGAGAATTGGTTTTTCATCGATGCGAGTGGAACTATTTCTCAGCAAAGCATTTCGGCCTTTGGCGGTTCGTCGGCGTCCACTGCCGTAAGTACCAATGACAACAGCAATACTACAGAGACGTCGACCTACCGGATTTCTCCCTATTTTCGTGGTGCACTCGGTAATTTTGCCGACTATCAGCTGCGCTATAACCTCAGTACCACGCATGCAAAATCGGCTTTGTCCAACGATTCAACGACCAAGGAGCTCGTTGCTTCCCTTAAGGGTATTACGTCGCTGGCGAATCTTGGTTGGTCACTTGATGCCAGCAGCCAGACGGTCAGCTACAACACAGGGCGTGATAACGAGAATGACCGTTTGCGTGGCGTACTGACTTATCAGATCGATCCGCAGTTTCGGGTTTCGCTTCTTGGTGGGAGAGAGTCCAACAATTACCAGAGTCTGAACAAGGAGGCGCATACGACCAAAGGTGCCGGCTTTGACTGGTCTCCGACAGAGCGGACACAGATTTCGGTGAGTCGGGAGAATCGCTTCTTTGGCAACAGCAACAGCTTTAGCTTTGCGCACCGCACTGAAGGCTCGGCGTGGAAATACAGTGAGAGCAAGGATGCGATTGTTCAGACCAACCAGCAGTCATCAACGCTTGGTACCAATTATGAGCTGTTATACAGTCTCAATCCTTTAAATATTCTTGATCCAGTTCAGCGTGCTGCTTTTGTAAATGCCTACCTCGTGGCAAATGGTATTTCGCCAACGACACTGCTTCAGGGAGGATTTCTGTCTAATGGAGTTACCCTGCAGCATCGCCGGGAATTGTCTTTCGCGTTACTGGGTGCCAGAAATACGGTTACGTTTGCAGCAAGCCAGAGTCGGTCGGAAAGCCTATCGCAAGGCGTTGGTACCGGCTTCTACCTTGGCGCTGGTTTTTCAAACGCACAGAATATTCGTCAGCGCACGGCCAGTATTAACTGGTCCCACAAGCTGACTGGTTTGTCAGCACTCACCGGATCCTATGCTCACCTGAACAGCCGGGGAACGGGAACGTCTTTGCTTGAAACAACCCAGCAAATATTCAATCTCAATTTCACGACTCAACTCGGTCCAAAAACAAATGCTGGTCTTGGCGTGCGACGAGTGGTCGTGGATGGTTCAACAAGCTATACCGAGAATGCGTTGACAGGCGTCCTGTCTCACCAGTTTTAGCCTGCCACTATGTATGAACCCTTCTATGGCTTGACCAGTAAGCCTTTTCAGCTCAATCCTGACCCGAATTTCTATTTTGGTAGCAAGCAGCATCGGCGTGCCACAGCCTATCTGGAGTATGGATTACACCAGAACGAAGGGTTTATTGTCGTTACCGGTGAGGTTGGTGCGGGGAAAACGACCATTGTCCGGGGCCTGCTCAATAAACTTAATTCCGAAAAAGTCGTTGCGGCACAGTTGGTCAGTACACAACTTGATGCAGAAGATACCCTGCGCATGGTGGCGGCGGCTTTTGGGGTGCGAACGAAGAATCTTGGCAAGTCCGATGTCCTGCTGGCGCTCGAAGCTTTTCTTGTTGATGTGACCCGCCAGGGCAAGCGCTGCTTGCTCATCGTTGACGAGGCACAAAACCTGACACCGCAAGCCGTCGAGGAATTGCGCATGTTGTCGAACTTCCAGTTCGAAACTCAAGCACTGTTGCAGAGTTTCCTGATCGGACAGCCGGAGTTCCGCAGCATCATGCAAAGCCCGCACATGCAACAATTGCGGCAGCGTGTCATCGCCGCCTGTCACATAGGCCCGATGGATCACGATGAAACGCGAGCCTATATCGAGCACCGCCTGAAGTGTGCTGGTTTTTCCAGAGATCCTTTATTTAATATTGAGGCTTACGAGGCTATCCATAAGGCGAGCGGCGGTATTCCTCGACGAATCAACTCATTGTGTGATCGCCTCCTCTTGTCGGGTTTTTTGGCGGGGAAAACCGAGTTTTTGTTGATGGATGTTGAAGAGGTTGCCAAGGAACTCAACGAAGAAACCCTCTCGCCAGCCGTTTTTTACAGAGATAGCGCTGGTGTGAATGCCGTTGACAACGACGTGGCGCGTTTGACCGAGAGCGGCATTCTTGATGTCAATTTGTCGCGCTTGGAGCTTGATGCGAGCACGGCGGAGGAGGCCTCACGAGCGATATCGGAGTTGAAGAATGGCATTACTGATCAACGACTTGTGCGCCTTGAACGCAGCATGATTCGGATCGAGCGCAGCAGTGCTGCGACCCTGACGTTGCTTCAACAGCTCGTCAATGCGGTTCGGATCCAGCAACCAGCGAAGGAAGACCAATCTTGAAAAATGAGTTTTGGCCCGCAGATCTCGGGCCGGTGGTTTGTATTGTTGGCGCGCGCCCCAATTTCATGAAAATGGCCCCGATTCTGCGTGCGTTTGCTGCAAATCACCCAGCTATTCCGACGATGCTCGTGCACACCGGACAGCATTACGACAAAGATATGAATGACCGCTTGTTCGTTGATCTGCGTCTGCCGCATCCTGATATCAACCTTGAAGTCGGCTCCGGGACGCATGCTGTCCAGACCGCCGAGGTCATGCGTCGGTTCGAGCCGGTTCTTGATGCGCACAAACCGTCCTGTGTGCTGGTCGTTGGTGATGTCAACTCAACGCTGGCTTGTACGCTGGTTGGCGTAAAGAAAGGGGTACCCGTCGTCCATGTGGAAGCCGGGTTGCGCAGCTATGACCGGGGAATGCCGGAAGAAATCAATCGCGTACTGACGGATCAGATTGCTGACCTGCTATACACCACGGAGCGCAGCGCGCTTGCTAACCTGTTGCGCGAAGGAATCGCAGAAGAACGCGTGCGCTTTGTTGGCAATGTAATGATCGATTCCCTGCTATCGAATCGCGAAGCGGCACATGCCCCTGCGAAGACCCTGTCTGAGGCCGGGTTCGATGCGGGGCTTCTGGATGACCCGCAGGGTTATGCGGTGGTCACGCTGCATCGTCCATCGAACGTCGACCAAATGGAAACCCTTCGACCGCTGCTGGGTGTCTTGCGTGAAGTGTCGGAAAAACTGCCCATCGTTTTTGCCCTGCACCCGCGAACCCGTGCAAATATCGAACGATTCGGCTTGAGCGATCTGGTCGCCAGTAAACGAATCGTCTTGTTGCCGCCGCAGGGATATCTGGAGATGCTTGGGCTGATGTCCAGCGCGAAGCTGGTACTCACCGATTCGGGTGGTTTGCAGGAAGAAACCACGGCGCTGGGTGTCCCTTGCTTGACAATGCGGGAAAACACCGAGCGTCCGATTACGATTGATCAGGGAACAAACACCATGGTCGGCAGCGACCGAACAGCCATCCTTGCTGGAGTCGATGAGATACTGTCTGGTCGCGGTAAATGTGGTCGCATCCCCGAATACTGGGATGGTCGCGCCGCAGAGCGCATCGCGGCCGATTTAGGCCAGTGGCTGATCGCTCGGCATCTGAAGGTGCAACAATAACGCAGGCACGTGTTGTGTCTGGTCTGGGGCGTGAGGGCATCGAGATGCGAGTCAATTCAATTAGAAATGCCCTGACCATTGATGTCGAGGACTATTTTCAGGTTTCCGCCTTCGCACCGTATATCCCTAGAGATCAGTGGAACGTTCGTGAATGTCGTGTTGAGAGCAATGTTGAACGCATTCTCCACATGCTGGACGATCACAGTACGAAAGCCACTTTTTTTACCCTCGGATGGATTGCCGAGCGTTATCCCCATCTCGTGAAACGCATTGTCGAAGGCGGTCATGAACTGGCCAGTCACGGTTATGGTCACGAGCGCGCCAGCGATCTGAGCGAGGCAACGTTCTTTAGCGATATCGACTCAGCCAAGAAACTTCTTGAGGACCTGTCAGGCCAGGAAGTCAAAGGCTACCGGGCACCTAGTTTCTCCATCGGCGAAGGCAATCTGTGGGCTTTCGATTGTCTTGAGCGGGCTGGCTATCGTTACAGTTCCAGCATTTACCCGATTAAACACGATCATTACGGCATGCCCGATGCGCCGCGTTTTGCACATCAGGTTCGTGCCGGGTTGCTCGAAGTGCCCGTGACCACTGCGCGCTTTTTTGACCGCAACTGGCCGGCCAGTGGCGGAGGGTACTTCCGCCTGATGCCCTATGGCATGTCGCGCTGGTTACTTCGGCGCGTCAATCAGGACGATTGTCAATCGGCCGTTTTTTATTTTCATCCGTGGGAAATTGACGATGCTCAGCCGCGCATCGACGGGATCAACGCCAAAACCCGCTTTCGACACTATGTTAACTTGAGTAAAACAGAAACCCGGATTCGGCGTCTTCTTGCCGACTTCAAGTGGGCGAGAATGGACGAGATATTTCTTCAGGGCACCGTTGCAAAACCATGACGACTTCGAATTCAACGGTACTTACGGTTAGGCGGCTTACTCCTGGAAACGAGGCTGAGGCGGCTCGCTGGGATGCCTTTGTGGCCAATTGCGCAAGCGCTACATTCTTCCACAAGGCTGGTTGGCAAAAGATCATCAGTGACGTTTTTCGCCACACATCCTATTTCCTGTATGCAGAGCGCGACGGCACCATCGAAGGCGTCTTGCCGCTCGGACATGTCAAGAGCTGGCTTTTCGGGAATTCTCTGGTTTCGCTCCCTTTTGCTGTCTACGGAGGCGTCGCGGCCATTAGTGCCGAGGCGGCCGACGCGCTAGAGGCCGAAGCCCAAGAAATCTCCAGGCAACTCGGGGTTGACCACCTGGAACTACGCAACCTCGAACAGCGCCATCCAGAGTGGCCGACGCAGGATCTGTACGTCAGTTTCCGCAAGGTGCTGGAGGCTGATGTTGAAGCCAATATGCTGGCCATCCCGCGCAAGCAGCGCGCCATGGTGCGCAAAGGCATCAAAAACGATCTGCGCAGCGAGATCGATACGACCGTTGATCGATTTTTCGCCCTTTATGCCGACAACGTTCATCGCCATGGCACGCCAGCTATGCCCAAGCGCTACTTCGAGGCGCTGATCAAGGTCTTTGGCAAGGATTGTGAAGTACTCACGGCAGTTGATGGGAATGGGCGGCCCTTGAGCAGCGTCCTCAGTTTTTACTTTCGCGATGAAGTGCTTCCATACTATGCCGGAGACGATCTCTCAGCACGTGATCTGGCCGCCAACGACTTCAAGTATTGGGAACTGATGCGGCGTGCCTGCGAACGCGGACTCAAGGTTTTTGATTACGGCCGCAGCAAACAGGGTACTGGGTCGTATTCATTCAAGAAAAACTGGGGCTTTGAGCCGCAACCGCTGTTCTACGAATACTGTCTGTACAAGCGCGAGAGCATTCCGCAGAATAATCCGAATAATGCCAAATACAAACTGCTCATTGAGACCTGGAGACGGATGCCGATCAGTCTCGCCAACTGGCTCGGGCCGTTCATTGTGCGAAATCTAGGTTGAGAGGTCCTGTGAGCAATCTCCTTTATCTCGTTCATCGCCTGCCGTATCCGCCCAACAAGGGCGACAAGGTTCGTTCGTACCACCTGCTAAAGCACCTCGCGGCACGGCATCGCGTATTCCTTGGCACCTTCATTGACGATCCCCAGGATGAAGCCTACGTCGACAAATTGCCCGAGTTCTGTGCGGACATGCACATCGCCCGGCTTTCTCCGCGTACGGCCAAAATTCGCAGCCTTTCCGGTTTGCTTAGCAACGAAGCACTGACTCTGCCCTACTACCGCAATGCCGGTCTGCAGGCATGGGTGAAGCGTACCTTGCGCGAGCAGAAGATCGACGCGGCCGTCATTTTTTCGTCAGCCATGGCGCAGTATGTGCAGGGGATTCCAAACCTGCGTACTCTGGTCGACTTCGTCGATGTGGATTCGGCCAAATGGACTCAATACGCGCCAAACCACCACTGGCCGATGTCCTGGCTTTATCGACGCGAAGGTGAACGCTTGTTGGCTTTTGAGCGCTCGGTGGCACAACAGGCGACGCATTCGTTTTTTGTGACGGAGAACGAAACCGAACTGTTTTGTACCAGCGCACCAGAGTGCAAAGGGCGCGTGGACGCCATGTGCAATGGAGTGAACGCCGAGTTTTTCTCGCCCGAGCACGCGCTGGCTTCGCCTTACAAAGCGGGCGAATTGCCGCTGGTATTCACCGGAGCGATGGATTACTGGCCAAACATTGATGCGGTGACCTGGTTTTCGACGGAAATTCTACCGCGTTTATTGCAGCATCGCCCTGGGTCCAAGTTCTACATTGTAGGCCGCAGCCCGACGCCCGCAGTGTTGGCGCTTGCCGGCGAGCATATCGTTGTAACGGGAACCGTGGACGACGTTCGCCCTTACATACAACATGCGGCCGTTGTCGTCGCACCACTGCGCCTGGCACGTGGAATCCAGAACAAAGTGCTTGAAGCCATGGCCATGGGGGTGCCGGTGGTCGCCTCGCAGGAGTGTGCCGGTCCGGTGGATGCCGTGCCCGAACGCGATTTCCTGACGGCGGGAACCGTCGATGACTATGTGCGTCAGATTGAAAACCTGCTGCAATCGCCGGATCGTTCTGCCACCATGGGCAAGGCCGCGCGTGATCAGGTTCTGGCACGCTATAGTTGGGACGCCCATTTATCGAAGATTGACCAATATCTGGATACTTCATCATGAATTCGATGGCGAAATCAGGGAGGCGTCGGGTGGTTCCTCGGTGGCTACCGATTTTTGTAGGAGCGCAGTTTATCTGCGCGAAGGGCGGCTGTGTTCAAGCGCTGCAATCCCCCAGTAAAACTGGGCTCCTACAGGACAGCCACCGCGCCGACGGCAGTAATTACAGCTTAAAACGCATCCGTAGACCTCTGAAAGGCCCGTGGATGAACGGCCTTGAGCCAGTGCCACTGGGAAGGCGCGTAAACATTGAGTCTTGTGGCATAGGGTCTGTAGATCGCCATTTGAAGCGAGTTTCGAGATGAAACCACATGCGGAAGCCCCTTCCGTTGAAATGCCTTCCGCTGTTTGGCGGTTGGCGTTGCCGGCGTTGGCGGCTCTGTTGCTTGCGATCCTCGTGCTTTATCGCGAAACAGCACTGGCGATGTTTGATACCTGGTCCCGTTCCGAAACCTTTACCCACGGGTTTCTGGTGCCGCCCATTTCCTTGTGGCTGATCTGGCGAATCCGTCATGAGTTGGCACGGCTGACGCCGCGTCCCAACCTCTGGGTTTTGCTGCTGCTGGCGGGTACTGGCTTCGTCTGGTTATTGGGCGAGTTAGCCACCGTTGGTGTGGTTTCGCAATTCGCGCTCACCAGCTTGCTGGTACTGAGTGTCCCGGCTGTTCTCGGTATTCAGGTGGCTCGGCGCATCACGTTTCCGTTGCTCTTTCTATTTTTTGCCGTTCCGTTTGGCGAGTTTGCTCTGCCTCAGATGATGGAATGGACGGCCAGCTTTACGATATTTGCGTTGCGCCTGAGTGGTATTCCTGTCTTTCGCGAAGGTCTGCAGTTTGTCATCCCATCGGGAAACTGGTCAGTGGTTGAGGCGTGCAGCGGCGTACGTTATCTCATTGCGTCGTTTGTGGTCGGAACACTCTTTGCCTATCTGACCTATCAATCGGTGAAGCGTCGGCTTATTTTTGCGGGCGTTTCATTGATCGTCCCGCTCGTGGCCAACTGGTTGCGTGCTTACATGATCGTCATGTTGGGGCATCTTTCCGGCAATAAACTGGCCGTCGGGGTGGATCATCTGATTTACGGCTGGGTGTTTTTTGGCATCGTGATCATGTTGATGTTTTGGATCGGCTCCCATTGGCGCGAGGATGAACTGGCTCCCGAAATGGCAGGCTCCAATGGCGCAATTTCACTCGGTGTGCGGCAAAGGCTGTCCCCCCCGGTTGCAGCCCTTGCTACCATCGTTGTTGCGTCAATCTGGCCGCTGACCGAATGGCAGATTGGCCGCAGTGGGGCTTCACCGCTAACCCAGGTTGAACGACTTGAGCCGATTCCCGAATGGTCACCCGTCGAACCGTTGTTTACTGACTGGAAGCCTCATTTCGAGAATCCTATAGCCGCGTTGCAAACCGCGTTTGGCTCGGATGACCGCAACGTCGGTTTGTATGTCGGTTATTACCGTAATCAAGACTACAGTCGGAAAATGGTCAGTTCAAGCAATGTCATGGTGACCAGTTCGAATCCGCAGTGGGCCAGGGTTGCTTCCGGTTCACGCCAGATTATCTTGGGCGAGCAGTCGCTGGCTATTCGTTCTGCCGAACTTCGCTCTACGGACACGATGCGCATGGTGGTCTGGCAGTGGTACTGGATCAATGGACATCTCACCTCCAGTGATTTCGTAGCAAAGGCTTATACCGCCGTGTCACGCCTTACGGGGCAGGGCGATGACTCCGCCGTGATTTTCGTCTATGCGCCAAAGGAACAGGGCGAAGCGGTGCTGGACGCTTTTGTCAAAGCAGCCGAACCTGCTATCACGAGTGCGCTGAAGCGTACCCGGGAGAAACGATGAGGGTGGGGCAGGACACGCGTCCGCTCGTCGCCCATGTCATGTACCGCTTCGATGTTGGCGGACTGGAAAACGGCATCGTAAATCTGATCAACCACATGCCGCACGATGCTTACCGGCATGTCGTCATTTCCCTCACCGAGATCACCGAATTTCGCAAACGCATTGTCCGTGACGACGTCGAATTCATTGCCCTCCAAAAACCGCCAGGTCATGCACTGTGGATCTATCCGCAGTTGTTCAAGCTCTTTCGAAAATTGCGCCCGGCCATCGTGCATAGCCGGAACCTTGCTGCGCTAGAAGTTGTCGTTCCTGCTTGGGCCGCTGGGGTTCGTGTGCGTATTCACAGCGAACATGGGCGTGAGGGAGGAGATCTCTCAAACGCCAACAAAAAATACCAATTTCTGCGCAAAGTCTATCGCCCGTTCGTGACTTATTACCTGGCTCTTTCACGCGATTTGGAGAACTATCTGAAATGCTACATTGGCATTCCTGAAGATCGGCTAACGCAAATTTATAATGGGGTCGATACCAATAAGTTCTCCCCGGTAAATCGGAGGATGGCCATTTCTGGATCTCCGTTTAACGATCAGAATTTTTGGGTTGTAGGAACCGTTGGGCGAATGCATTCCGTTAAGGATCAGGCAACCCTGGTTAAGGCTTTTTCTTTAGCGTTGTCTTTGAACCCGTCCCTAAAGGAAAAAGTGAGGTTGATGTTGATCGGTGATGGGCCTCTGCATCGGCAGATTCAGTCTCTGGCAACTGATCTCGGTGTTTCCGAATTGATCTGGATGCCAGGCGAGAGGCAGGATATTCCCGAAATTTTGCGGGGGCTCGATTGCTTTGTGCTCCCCTCAATATCTGAAGGCATTTCGAACACTATCCTTGAAGCAATGGCTTCCGGATTACCAATCATAGCAACCGATGTGGGCGGCAATCCCGAGCTAATTGAAGATCAGAAGACAGGAGTCTTGGTCTCTGTAAATGACTACCAGGCCATGGCGAAAGCTATTGTGGCCTTTGCTGACGCTCCGGAGAATGCAAAGCAGATGGGGTTACGCGGTCACAAACAAGTGGGTGAGAAATTCAGCATCGAATCGATGGTCAAGTTGTACTGCAAGCTCTATGACCGTCTAGTAGCAACTGAAGTCTCTTTGCATTAGGCCTGATTCGGAGCTAATACATGTGCGGCATAACCGGAATATTTGATACTCGAGGCAAGCGCGAAATTGATCGTGCCGTTTTGACGCGAATGAACGAGTCGCAGCACCATCGCGGACCGGTCGAGGGCGGGGTGCATATTGAAGCTGGCGTCGGCCTTGGTCACCGGCGTCTTTCTATCATCGACCTGTCAACCGGTCAGCAACCGCTCTACAACGAAGATCAGAGTGTCTGCGTCATTTTTAATGGCGAGATCTACAACTTCCAGGAGCTGGTTCCCGAGCTGCAAGCTTTGGGGCACGTATTTCACACGCGAAGCGACACGGAAGTCATCGTCCATGCCTGGGAATCCTGGGGCGAGAAGTGCGTAGACCGTTTCCGCGGCATGTTTGCCTTTGTTCTGTGGGATCGCAACCGCGAAACCTTGTTTCTGGCGCGCGACCGCATGGGCGTCAAACCCATGTATTACGCTCTGCTACCCGATGGAACGCTTTTGTTTGGCTCCGAATTGAAGTCTATTCTGGCGCACGGCGGCTTGGCGCGTGAAATCGATCCGCTCGCGGTGGAGGAGTATTTTGCGCTGGGTTATGTTGCCGAACCGCGAACCATTTTCAAACAGGCGCGCAAGCTTCCCCCGGCGCATACGCTGCTTGTCAGGCGGGGTCAGCCGCTTCAAGTGCCGCGTGAATACTGGGACGTGCGCTTCACACTGAATAACCCAATCAACGTTGAAGAAGCCTGTCTGGAATTGAATGAAAAGCTCAAGGAGTCGATTCGTCTGCGTATGATCTCTGAGGTGCCGTTGGGTGCCTTCCTCTCTGGCGGGGTTGATTCAAGCGCGGTCGTTGCGCTGATGGCTGGCCTGTCCAATGAGCCGGTCAATACCTGCTCGATCGCCTTTGACGATCCTGCGTTCAACGAAGCCGAGTTCGCCAAAACTGTCGCTGATCGCTACAAAACCAATCATCACGTAGAGATGGTTGAAAGTGATGATTTCGACCTGATCGACATGCTGGCGCGTCTGTACGACGAGCCATACGCGGACAGTTCCGCCATTCCCACCTACCGAGTGTGTCAGCTCGCACGCAAGCACGTGACCGTCGCGTTGTCCGGTGATGGTGGCGACGAGACATTTGGCGGATATCGCCGCTATCGCGAGCATTTGATGGAGGAACGGATGCGTTCGGCTCTTCCGGGTGCGATCAGGCAGCCGCTCTTTCGATTGCTTGGCCGGGTTTATCCCAAGGCAGACTGGGCGCCCCGCGTGTTTCGAGCCAAGTCAACGTTTGAAAGCATGGCGCGGAATTCGGTTGAAGCGTATTTCCACACCGTATCGATCCTGCGTGACCCGATGCGCGCGCAACTCTTCAGCAATAAATTCAAGAGCGAGATTGCCGGGTACAACGCGCTAGAAGTGTTCAACGGCCACGCTGAGCGTTCCGGGACCGATGATCCGCTCGCACTGATTCAGTATCTCGACCTCAAGACCTATCTGGTCGGCGATATCAACACCAAAGTCGACCGAGCCAGCATGGCACACTCGCTCGAAGTGCGTGAGCCATTGATGGATCACGAGATCATTGAATGGCTGGCGACCTTACCCTCGTCACTCAAGGTGCGTGGGCAGGAGGGAAAATACCTGCTCAAGAAATCCATGGAGCCGCTACTGCCGGACGATATCCTTTACCGCCCCAAGATGGGATTTGCGGTCCCGCTTGCACGCTGGTTCCGTGGTCCGCTCAGAGAGCGAGTACGTCAGGCGGTGTTGGGATCCAGGCTGGCCGAGACCGGCTGGTTCAACCGTGAATACCTGCAACACTTGGTCGATGCTCACCAATCCGGAGCGCGTGACTACAGTGCTTCACTCTGGACGCTTCTGATGTTTGAAGCGTTCTTGCGCAACGTGCTCGATGAAACTCCCTCGGCTCAGGCAAATTTGATCCAATTACAAACGGCATAACAATGAATCTCCGCATACTTCACGTCCTGGATCACTCGATTCCGTTGCATAGCGGCTACACCTTCCGTACGTTGTCGATCCTGCGCGAACAGCGCAAACTGGGCTGGGAAACGTTCCACATTACGTCGCCCAAGCAAGGCGAAACGTCCGAACCCTTCGACGACGTGGACGGCATGCGTTTCTACCGTACCCCGGTTGCCTCCGGTACGCTATCGGCGCTGCCGATCGGCAAGGAACTGGCGCTGATGAAACAGCTCGAGATGCGCCTGGAAGAAGTCATTCGTGAAGTCAAGCCCGACATCATCCACGCCCATTCGCCCTTGCTCAATGCATTTCCGGCCATCAAGGTTGCGCGCCGACTCGGGTTGCCGGTTGTTTACGAGATCAGAGCTTTCTGGGAAGACGCGGCCGTCGATCATGGAACAACCACGGAAGGCAGCCTTCGCTACCGCGCTACCCAGCGACTGGAGACACGGGCAATCAGGCAAGTAGATCATGTGTTCACCATCTGCGAAGGCTTGCGCTCAGACATCGCTGCTCGCGGCATCCCCGCCGATAAAATTACCGTCATTCCAAATGCGGTCGATGTCGAGTCATTTGATTCAGGTGGTATTCCGGACGAGGTACTCAAAGAAAAGCTGGGTCTGTCGTCCTGTACGGTCGTCGGGTTCATTGGCTCTTTCTATGCCTACGAGGGACTTGATCTGCTCCTTGAATCCTTCCCAATGATCCACTTTCAGCTTCCGGACGTGCGTATTTTGCTTGTGGGCGGCGGGCCACAGGAACAGGCGCTAAGGGAACAGGCGAAGCGGCTCGGCATTGAGGACAAGGTTGTATTCGCCGGTCGTGTACCGCACAGCGAGGTGCAACGCTATTACGATCTGATCGACGTACTGGCCTATCCGCGCCACTCGATGCGCCTGACCGAGCTTGTAACGCCGCTTAAACCCCTTGAGGCGATGGCGCAGGGACGTTTACTCGTGGCCTCTGATGTAGGCGGACATAAAGAACTGATTCGTGATGGCGAGACGGGGATACTGTTTCACGCGGGTAGTTCTACTTCGTTGGCCGAATCGGTCATAAAACTATTGGTCAAACGAGATTACTGGTCCGACCTTCGCGCAGCAGGTCGTAAATTCGTTGAGACCGAACGAACTTGGCAAAAATCCGTCAGCATCTACGCTGAAAAATACGAAGGACTTATTGCTTTACGGCATCCGATCTGACGTTCTTCCTTTGATGTTCAGAATCGGACCAAACGACACCGTCAAGCACCGCGGTCGGCTTCAATTGATACTTGGTTTGCTTTGAGAAAATCTTTACAGCAAGACTTACAAGTTCCCTAACGAGATTGTCGAACACTTGTTGAGGAGTGCAGCTAACATGATTTCTGGAATAGAAAACCGTTACCAACCGGGATATCTAGTTTAGTACGTGGCAATTGTCGGAGTTGGTTTTTTAGTCACGGTTGGCACAGTTTTTTCAGATGATTCTTTCTACAGCCTCAATGGTACCTTGATGAATATGCAAACAACCCTCCATATCGATTCTTCCGCCACAAATGAAATGGAAGGGAAACCAACAATAGTAATGTCAGGACCATTGCCACCAGCCGTGGGCGGTATGGCGTCGGTTCTTTCGGCATTGCAGGAATCTTCTTTGTCTAGGCGTGTGAACTTGATTTTGTTCGAAACGGGGAAAACAACACCTTTGGATCGTTCGCTTTGGCAGGGTATTTTGGCGCGACTGCGATTGATGAAAAGTTGGTGGAAGCTTATGGATCATCAAACAACACCAGTGGCACACATACATACGTGTAGCGGGTTTACCTTTTTTCTTGATTGCTTGTTATTGATTATTGCTGAAATGCGTGGGGTACCGACCGTAATGCACGTACACGGTGCTCGCTTTGACGCTTTCTTGGACGAACTCACACCATTGATTTCTGCTTTGGCAAGGTGGTTTTCTAAACGTGCAGGTGTCGTGATCGTTTTGTCGAATGAATGGCGTGATCGTATTGCTAAACGTTGGCCGGAAGCAAGATTAGCGGTTGTGAACAATGGTGTCTCGAGGTTAGGAATTGCCGCATCTGTCACTAACGGAGGTACCGCGCGTTTCGTGTTCTTGGGTAACCTAGGACGGCGCAAAGGTGTTCACTTGCTACTTGAAGCTGCTTCTGTGGCTCATGAGCCGTGGCTGGTTGACCTAGCAGGTGGAGAGGAAGACCTAGGATTTGCTGAATATGCACAAGCTGAGATAAGTCGCTTGGGCGTTGGGGAACGTATCCGTTTGCTCGGTCCTGTCGTGGGTGAAGCCAAGACTGAGTTATTGGTCGGGGCTCAAGGCTTTGTTTTGCCTTCCTTGGCGGAAGGTCTTCCCATGTCGCTACTTGAGGCTATGGCCATAGGGCTACCTTCGGTGGTGTCAGACGTAGGGGCGATGTCCGAGGCGGTTCGCCATGGCTTGGATGGCATAGTGGTTTCACCTAATGATGTGCAGGCACTCGCTGAAGCGCTGGACTATCTCGCTCAAAATCCAGAACTTCGTCAACGTCTTGGCAACTCTGCGAGGGTGCGTTGCGAATCGCTCTATGGTATTGAACGTATGGTGGACACGTTGGTGGATGTATATGCAAAACATCTAAAGGTAAATCTATGATGGCTAAAAGCTTGTACACACGATTCGTGGGCAGCTGCCTTTTCCCTTTGCATGAACGCATCAAGCGACACGATACGGTCAAAGTGCGACGCCTTATGGAAGAAGTCCAATGGTGGCCGGCTGAACGCTTGGCTTCATTTCAGATTCAGCGACTGCAGTGTTTTTTGCGGGAAGTCGCGGTGAATGTGCCGTATTTCCGTGACCAATTCGCTCAAATGGATTTCGATCCAGAAGAAATCCGAAACACGAATGACTTACAGCGCCTCCCCTTTCTCACCAAGGCTGTCATTCGGGCCGAAGGTGACCGGATGAAATCGGACATTGCTCAAGGCCTGGCGCGTTTCAATACGGGCGGGTCATCCGGCGAGCCGCTAATTTTCTTCATCGGAAATGAACGCGTTAGCCACGATGTCGCTGCGAAGTGGCGTGCTACGCGATGGTGGGACGTCGATATCGGCGACACGGAGATCGTAGTTTGGGGTTCTCCGATTGAATTGGGAACGCAGGACAGGGTTCGCGCCATTCGGGATACCCTGATGCGGACTGAATTGATGCCTGCATTCCAGATGAACGAGTCGAATCTGGATCGATTTGTTGCCCGAATTCGTGAGTGTCGTCCAAAAATGCTCTTCGGCTATCCGTCCGCAATCAGCCACATCGCCGCGCACGCGCAGAAGCGCGGTCTGCCGCTTGATCGGCTTGGTGTCAAAGTGGTGTTCTGTACGTCCGAACGTCTCTATGACCACCAGCGCGAGGCGATTTCCATGGCGTTCGGCTGCCCTGTCGCCAACGGTTATGGTGGCCGTGATGCCGGATTCATTGCGCACGAATGTCCGTCGGGTGGCATGCACATAACGGCAGAAGACATCATCGTCGAAATCGTCAATGAGAACGGAACTCCGCAACCCCCCGATGTCCCCGGTGAAATTGTGGTGACTCATCTCGCCACCTCGGATTTCCCCTTCATTCGCTACCGGACCGGCGACATCGGATCGCTGAGCAGTGAAAAATGCACCTGTGGTCGCGGCCTGCCACTGTTGAAAGAACTGCAGGGGCGCAGTACGGACTTCGTGATTGCCGCCGATGGTACGGTGATGCATGGACTGGCGTTGATCTATATCCTGCGCGATCAGCCCGGGGTCCGGGAGTTTAAGGTTGTTCAGGAAACCATAGATCTGACACGAGTCTATATTGTCACTGAACCACCGTTCCAGACAGAATCCATCGACAAGATTGTCTCCGGCCTCAAACAGCGTCTTGGTCGTGGCGTGAACGTCGAGGTTCAGCTGGTGGCGAGTATTCCCGCCGAGAAGTCGGGAAAATTCCGCTATATCGTCAGTCATGTTGCACAAAGAGCCTGAGCCCGTTTCATGCGTGATCTTCTCCTGATATCTATCGTAATCCCGGCGGCAGTCATGGCGCTCAAGCGCCCATGGATCGGCGTCATGCTGTGGACCTGGCTCAGCATCATGAATCCGCATCGTTATACTTATGGATTCGCCTATCATGCGCCACTTGCTGCGATTGCTGTGGCGGTCACCGTTATTGGTCTGCTTTTTTCCAAAGAGCGCGAATCCCCATTCAAGCATCCTGTAGTAACCCTCTTTGTCCTGTTCAT
>JBBQAT010000005.1:0-62648 GCA_038316625.1 Burkholderiales bacterium | reverse complement strand
CGGGCTCTAGGGCACCAGTGCTCAGTCGGTCTTTGTCCGAAAGCAACACCTCAACGCTACCACAGCCCTGTTTCTTGCCAACGCCTTTCGACCTGCGGGCGAATATCCTACTCAGGGCGAACGGATTTTGGGCTAATGGATAATCTGGGCTAAATGCTCTCACCTTATGAAATCACTGTGTATCCGTATTGTCCGCTGAATATCGAGTGTTTGCAGATTGGGAGGCAGGGGGAAGCCGGCTTGCATTTGGCTTTTCGAAACTGGCCGTCCGCTAACGCACACGCCGGGCTTACTCCCATCGCGCTTTCGAAAAGTAGAACATGGCGATGCCAAGCCCCGTGAGCACCGGTTCGGGATAGGGAATGTACGGCGAAAAAAAGAGGCCGACGATAAAGGCTGGCAAGGTAAAAATGAAGGCGTGCGGGTAGCGCAGGCCGAAGCAAAAATGGCACAGTTTTTCAGGAAGCCATTTGGCAATTTGGGGGTTCAGGCCCATATTTCGATTTCTCCAGCCGGGGGTGATGGATGCGTATCCACAGGACGGCAACTGTATCGGCTGTGCTCGATGCTGTCCACAGCAACACCGCATCCAGGTTGTCGCGTGGCCATGTGCCGCTCCAGGAGCGCCTGTTTACGGGCGTCTTCAGTGAGACATGGGGTGCGGCGTCAGGACGCCAGGGCAAGTGGGTTAAACTCTCCTCTTCCTATCGTCCCCACCACGCTCAATGCCTGAATCCAGCTATTTCGCCCTGTTTCTGATCGGCTTGCTCGGCGGTACACACTGCATCGGCATGTGCGGCGGGATTGTTAGTGCGCTGTCGATGGGCGCTGGTTCGCGGCCTTCATTGCATCTGGCGTACAACACCGGGCGCATTGCCAGTTACGGCATTGCCGGTGCGATTGCCGGTGCTTTGGGTGGAGCGAGTCTCGCGCTTTCCGGGCAGTTGCCGGTGCGTATTATCCTTTTCATACTGGCCAACCTGATGCTGGTGGCGCTAGGTTTTTATCTGATGGGCGCAACACGGGCGCTGGCGTTTACCGAACGCTTCGGACAGAAGCTTTGGCGGCATCTGCAACCGCTTTCCAGGCGATTTCTCCCGGCGCGTACGGTCGCCCAGGCTTTCCCGCTTGGCCTTGTGTGGGGGTGGCTGCCCTGCGGGCTGGTGTATAGCGCGCTGGTCACGGCCTTGACCAGCGGGTCGGCGCTACGCGGCGCGGGAATGATGCTGGCCTTTGGTGCCGGGACCTTGCCGAATTTGCTGCTCGCCGGGCTGCTTGCCGTGCGCCTGAACGAATTCGCCGCCAAACCGGTCGTACGCAGGGTGGCGGGATTGATCGTTCTTGCTTTTGGCCTTTGGGGCCTGTTTGCTGCGATACGCCTGATCGTTCAGGTGTAGGGAAAATATGTTGAATCCGTCTGAATCATCTGAAATCCTCCAGCGCCTTGATCTTCCGCTTGGCGGGATGACCTGCGCGGCGTGTGCCGCGCGCATCGAGAAAGTGCTCAATCGCCTTCCGGGTGTATCAGCCAGCGTCAACCTGGCGTCCGAGCGGGCTCGCGTCGACTTGGTGTCAACTGAAACTTCACCTCAGCAGGTGGTGGCAGCCGTCGAAAAAGCGGGGTTCAGCGTGCCTCGGCAAACCCTTGAGCTGGGCATCGAGGGCATGACTTGCGCGGCCTGCGCGACGCGTATCGAGAAGGTGCTCAACCGCTTGCCGGGCGTTGAGGCGGCAGTCAATCTGGCGTCGGAAAGGGCGCGTGTGCGCTACCTGCCCGGAGTGGCTGACCCGGCTCAGGTCGTTGCCGCGATCAATCGCGCTGGTTTCGTCGGGCGGATTGCTGATGACCGTTCACGCGCGGACGAGAAAGCCCGAAAGCTCGCCATCTATCAGGCCGAGCTGCGCCGTTTCTGGATCGCTGCGGCGCTGACACTGCCGCTGGTGGCGCAGATGGCAACGATGTTCAATGGTGCAGCGCTCAGCGGGCACGGCCATCAAGATATCCTGCCCCGCTGGATTCAGCTTGTTCTGGCGACGCCGGTGCAATTCTGGATCGGCTGGCGCTTTTACGACGGCGGCTGGAAAGCACTGCGTGGTGGAGGGGCCAATATGGACGTGCTGGTCGCGCTCGGGACCAGCGCGGCCTATTTCTTCAGTCTGATCGTCACGCTGGGTGATATCCATGGACTGCCGGTGTATTTCGAGGCCTCGGCAGCGGTTATCACACTCGTTCTGCTTGGCAAGTTGCTTGAAGCGCGGGCCAAGGCCAAAACGACAGCGGCTATCGAAGCGTTGGTCCGCTTGCAGCCGAAAACAGCACGCGTCGAGCGTGACGGGAAATTGCTCGAACTCGACGTGGCACTGCTCATTCCGGGCGACATTTTCATCGTTCGGCCGGGCGAGAGTCTACCGGTTGACGGCGAGGTGATCGAAGGGGCATCGAATGTCAACGAAGCGATGCTGACTGGCGAGAGCATGCCCGTCGGCAAGCAAGCGGGTGACCGCGTGTTTGCCGCCACCGCCAACGGCGAAGGCATGTTGCGTTGCCGTGCCACCGGCGTTGGCGAACACACCCTGCTGGCCGGCATCATCCGCATGGTCGCCGAGGCGCAAGGCTCCAAGGCGCCGGTGCAGCGACTGGCGGATCGCATCTCGGCGATTTTCGTCCCGGTCGTTTGCGGTATTGCCTTGCTCACCTTTACCGGCTGGTGGATTTTTGGCGGTGTGTTCAGCGACGCCCTGATCAATGCGGTGGCCGTGTTGGTCATCGCGTGCCCCTGTGCGCTTGGCTTGGCAACGCCGACGGCGATCATGGTCGGCACTGGGCAGGGCGCGCGCGCGGGAATTCTGGTGAAGAACGCCGAAGCGCTGGAGTGTGCGGAAAAAATAGGTGTGCTGGCCGTCGACAAGACCGGAACGCTGACGCGTGGCGAGCCGGTAGTTACCGATCTGTTGCCGCTGGCGCAGGATGCCGAACAAGCCTTGATCCTGGCGGCGACGCTGGAACAGGGTTCAGAGCATCCACTGGCACGAGCGATCCTGAAACGCGCTCAGGCCGAATCCTTGCCGAAACTCACCGATTTCCGGGCGATTCTAGGGAAAGGTGTTGAGGGCACCGTTGGCGAACGGATTCTGCGGCTCGGGTCGCCGGAATGGTTTGCCGACCTGACGCTGCCGAACGAACAAATTGCCGCCTTGCAAGGCAAGGGCCGGACCGTGGTCGTGCTGGCCGAGGCCACCCGTGCGCTGGCGCTTTTCGCCATCGCTGATCCGATCCGTGAATCCTCCGTCGCCGCCGTGGCGCGGCTCAAGGCCATGGGGCTCCAGGTCGTGATGCTGACCGGCGACAACGCGGTGACGGCCGCTGCAATCGCCGCTGAGGCCGGTATTGACGATTTTCGGGCCGGCATCCTGCCCGGCGACAAGGCGGCTGCCGTCGATGCGCTCAAGGCCGATGGCCGGGTTGTGGCGATGGTCGGCGACGGCATCAACGACGCCCCGGCCCTGGCCGCGGCCGACGTCAGTTTCGCAATGGGTGCCGGTTCGGACGCGGCCATCGAGGTCGCCGACGTGACCCTGGTGCGCAGCGATCTGCACGGTGTCGCTGATGCCATCCTGCTTTCGCGTGCGACACTCGGAAAAATCCGGCAAAATCTCTTCTTTGCGTTCATTTACAACGTCCTGGGAATCCCGCTGGCGGCGATGGGAATGCTCAATCCGGTGATTGCTGGTGCGGCGATGGCCATGAGTTCGGTATCGGTGGTTTCCAACTCCCTGCTGCTCAAACGCTGGCGGTCAGGGAATAACAAGCAAAACTGAGAGGTAACTATGGAACAGATCGTTATTGGGGTCGGCGGCATGAGCTGCCAGGGCTGCGTGAAAAACGTCACGGGCGTGTTGCTCGCCCTGCCGGGGGTTGAACGGGTTGAGGTTTCGCTTGAAGCTGGGGAGGCCAGCATTGCCTATGATTCGCAGAAGGCCAATCCGTCGCAGTTCAAAGAAGCCGTCGAGAATGCCGGATTCGATGTGCTTTGATCTTTAATCGTTCTTAATTACGCCCTAATCATGACAACAAAAACAGCTGCCATTTCATCTGCTCCGTCTGCTCCGCCTGAACCGATCAGACTCACCTCGCTTTCTCACGGCGGAGGCTGCGGTTGCAAGATCGCCCCCGGCGTCCTCGAGCAGATTCTCGCCAAGAGCGCACCTTCGCTGATTCCGCCACAACTTCTGGTCGGCATTGAAAGCAGCGACGATGCGGCGGTTTATCAGATCAACGCCGATCAGGCGATTGTCGCAACGACCGATTTCTTCATGCCGATTGTCGATGACCCGTTCGACTTCGGTCGCATTGCGGCGACCAACGCTATCTCTGACATCTATGCCATGGGCGGCAAGCCGCTGTTTGCATTGGCGATTGTCGGTATGCCGGTGAACACCCTGCCGCTGGACACTATCCGGCTTATTCTCGAGGGCGGCGAATCCATCTGTGCCAAGGCGGGCATCCCGATTGCCGGTGGCCACACCATTGATTCGGTCGAACCGATCTACGGCCTTGTCGCCATTGGCCTGGTGCATCCGGGTAATGTCCGGCGCAACACCGGTGCAAAACCGGGCGACAAGCTGATTCTCGGCAAGGGCCTGGGCGTCGGGCTCTACAGCGCAGCATTCAAGAAGGGCGTGCTCGCCGAACATGACTACGCGTCGATGATTGCTTCGACGACGCAGCTCAATACGCCGGGCACGACACTCGGATGCCTCGCCGGCGTGCACGCCATGACCGACGTAACCGGCTTTGGTCTGCTTGGTCACCTGGTCGAAATCTGCAAAGGTTCCGCTGTGACAGCGGTGCTGGACTACGCGGCACTGCCGATCCTGCCCAACGCCCTTGACTACGCTGCACGTGGCTGCATAACCGGCGCGTCTGCCCGTAACTGGGCGGGCTACGGCAAGCACGTCGAGCTTGACTCCAAGCGTTTCGGTGCTGCCGAACGCGCCCTGCTGACCGACCCGCAAACCAGCGGTGGCCTGCTCATTTCCTGTGCGCCGGAAGTGGCAACCGAGGTGCTTTCGGTCTTCCTGCAACAGGGTTTTGACCATGCTGCGGTAATCGGTGAAATCGTAGAAGGCGAAGCGAAGGTCAAGTTTTCCAGGAAAACAAAAAAGTAGTTCCGTCCTCCGACTTTGATCCTACAACGGCTCGAAAAAGCTCACCTCCCCCCCGCGGCCAGAAAGCGATCTCTGAAGCACTCCGTATTTTCTGCAGTAAATGGCGGTAAATACGGATGTACAAGTTATTTTGGAAGTGGGACGATTTGGTCTATGGTTAGAGTGCAACCAGGTCCTTTTCAGGAGGTTATATGAGACGAGAAAGAGGGCGTGAGCGACGTGTCTTTGAATTCGGCCCACCTCGTGGATGTTCGGAGCGCCGCCGAGCAGCCGAGCGCCGACAACTGGATACCCTGCAGGCTTCGTTGACCCAGTTTGAGGTACTGATGTTCTCGTTGGGTTTCCGGGCGGATCGACCTAGCGACAGGAACTGATTTCAGGCAATGTGCGTTCCTCGATCCGGATGAGTTAACCCGCCGAGGAGGGTGAAAAAAAATCCCCAATACGGCCGGAGGGTCGTTATTGGGGATTTTTTTTGCGGAATAGTCGGCTGTTACGACTTAGCCACAGGTCCCCACAGCGCCGCAGGCAGTGCAGAAGTCACAGCCGTCCTTACGGATCATCGTGTGATTGCCGCATTCGCCACAGAGTTTCCCGGCGGTGGGTTTGACGGCTGTGCTGCCTGCTGGCGATTGAAGGATACCCATCTGTTGCAACGGCATGCCTTCCTCGTCGAGGATGCCGAGCATCGCATAGCGGTGGATGATCAGGCGGGCAATATAGGCCACCGTGGACGGGTAGGTCTGCTGCTTCCGGGTTCCAGGGACGAAAGCCATGAAGTCGCCCAGCGGCTCGGGGTAATCAAGTAGCTTGCGTAGCTTCATGCCGATCCAGGCCGGGTCGAGCACGCGCATGTCGAGCGAGAGCAACTTGGTCAGACCATCGAGCGCGCGCGGGTAGTTTCCAGACAGCCATACCGAGTAGGGGCGAGTAACGCCGTCCGGCAGGGTGATTTCCTTGAGGCCAAGCACGAAGTCCTCTTCGGTGGCCGGATTGAAGACGTCGACCGTCCAGGAAAGCGTGCCGTCCGTGCCAGTCTTGGGTTCTTTCAGACTGAACATCGCGTCAAGCACTGGGGTCGGACCCTGGTTCTGGAAGAAACCGAGCTGTTCGACACGGAACTGGATCAGCTTGGCCATGGCAGAAACGATGGACGGCATGCGCTTGTGTTCGCCATGAGGCGGGAAAGGCATGTCGAAACCTTCGCTATCCGGTGTCTTGGCCAGCGATTCAAGTTTGAGAGCCAGCCAGGCGTGGTCATTGGCGCGCATGTCCATCGACAAGGTCTTGGCGACGGCGCCGAGGCCGCGAGGTTGCGCCGGGCCGTTGACCCAGGCCTCGAATGGCCACGAGCGGCCTTCCTGATCAACGTGGCCAACGAAGAGGGCAAACTTGCCATGTTCGTGGTCGATCATGTAGGTCCACGCCATGTTGCCTTCAGGCAGGTTCGGGCGACCCGGCCAGCGCAGGCTGGAAAGTACCGGTGCCGGCAGGTTCTTGATTGACAGGCGGCGGTTGGCGTCGCCGTTGACGAAGTCCTGCGGTGCTTTGGCGTCGGCTTCGGCCTTGGTTGCCGTTTTGGCCGGTTCGACCGAGAGTACGGCACCGAGCACGCTGTTGGGTCGGTAGGTGGCTAGCCCCTTGAGTCCGGCTTTCCAGGCGCTCATGTAGAGGTCCTGGAATTCTTCATAGGGGTAGTCGGCGGGAACGTTGACCGTCTTCGAGATCGAGGTGTCGATGTACGGGGCGACGGCGGCAACCATGTCCTTGTGTGCCTGTGCTGAGATTTCAAGCGCGGTGACAAAGTAATCCGGCAGTTTCTCGACATCGCCGCCCATGTGCTTGTAGAGGCGCCAGGCGTAGTCCTCGACGGCGTATTCCTTGAGTGTGCCGTCGATCATGCGTTTCTTGCGGTTGTAAGTCCAGGAGAAGGGCGGTTCGATGCCGTTGCTGGCGTTGTCGGCAAAGGCGAGCGAGATGGTTCCGGTCGGGGCGATGGAGAGCAGGTGCGAGTTGCGCAGGCCGTGCTTGCGGATCTCGGCTTTGACGTCCGCCGGCAGACGCGAGGCGAAGTTGCCGCCGGAGAGATAGAGTTCGGCGTTGAACAGCGGAAACGCGCCGCGTTCCTTGGCCAGTTCAATCGAAGCCAGGTAGGCCGTGTCGCGCATTTCTTCCGAGATACGTGCTGCCATGGCGAAGGCTTCCGGGCGGTCATAGCGCAAGGTCAGCATGCACAGGGCGTCGCCGAGGCCGGTATAGCCGAGACCAACACGGCGCTTGTTGGCGGCTTCCTCGCGTTGGCGGTCGAGCGGCCAGACGGTGACGTCGAGCACGTTGTCGAGCATACGGGTCGAGATCTTGACCACTTCGCCAAAGGCTGCAAAATCGAATTCGGCGCGGTTGGTAAAGGGATGCTTGATGAACAGGGTCAGGTTGATCGAGCCAAGGCAGCAGCAGCCATAGGGTGGCAACGGTTGCTCGGCGCAGGGGTTGGTCGCTTCGATGACCTCGCAGTAGTAGAGGTTATTGTCCTTGTTCATGCGATCAAGGAAGAGGATTCCCGGCTCGGCATGATCGTAGGTGGATTTCATGACTTGGTCCCACAGGTCGCGAGCACGCACCTTGCGATAGACCCATAGGCCATCGTCGCGCTGGAAGGCACCGGCGGACTTCATGTCGGCATTGGGTTCGGCACGGTGTGAGAGTTCGATATTGGTGTCGGCCTCAACGGCTTCCATGAAGATGTCGGTGACGGCGATCGAAACGTTGAAGTTGGTCAGGTCACCCTTATCCTTGGCGTGGATGAATACTTCGATGTCCGGATGGTCGCAGCGCAGCACGCCCATCTGCGCGCCACGGCGGGCACCGGCTGATTCGACGGTTTCGCACGAGCGGTCGAAGACGCGCATGTAGGAGACCGGGCCGGAGGCGCGCGATTGCGTTCCCTTGACCTGGGCACCTGACGGGCGGATCGACGAGAAATCGTAGCCCACGCCGCCGCCGCGACGCATGGTTTCGGCCGCTTCGGCCAGCGCGCTATAGATACCGGGACGACCATCGACCAGTTCGACGATGGAATCGCCGACCGGCTGCACGAAACAGTTGATCAGCGTGGCTGCCAGCGGCGTCCCGGCGGCAGAATTGATGCGGCCGGCAGGGACAAAGCCGTTTTCCTGTGCCCACAGAAAGCGTTCTTCCCACTTGGCGCGATACTTTTCTTCTTCGTTGACGGCCAGCGCGCGAGCCACGCGACGGCGCACATCATGGACGCTGGTTTCAGCGCCTTTTGCATATTTTTCGATCAGTACCTCAGCGGAAATCTCCTGCTCGGCGAGGGGTGCCGGCTCTGTTGTTTCCTCGATTGAGGTGAAGGATAGTTGCTGCGTTGGGTGGCTCATTATTAACCTCTACTTGTGTGGCGGCCGGTGGCTGCTTGTCGCGACTTGAACGTTCGGGCCAATCCTTGCGTTCAAACCATCTGGAACTTTGTGCGGCGTAAAACACGCGGGTCATACCGGTGCTTTTGCGCCCGAAGAAGCGTAAAGCTACTACAGGTAGTGTCCTTAGGCAAGAACTTGACTAAATGTAGTTGTTGATGCTCGCTCGCAACAGCCGGAAAAAGGCAGTAAAATCACGGTTCTACGGCCGATAAAATATATTTTTTGTGCAACGCACCAATCGTCTCGGGCCTTGGCATCAAGTTCTGCTAAAATCCCTACCCGGTAAATGGTCATGTGTCGTCGTTTTCGCTGACCTGTAGAAGCGTTTTCGGCCAGTTGAACCAATCAGCAGTCAGACGTTTTTCGATTTTTCGAAACCACTAAGGGATAGATCAATGTTTGTTTTTGTACTGAATTGCGGCAGTTCTTCATTCAAGTATCAATTACTTGATATGGTCAACGAACATCGCGTTGCAGCGGGTCTGGTCGAACGTATTGGCATGAAGGACTCTGTTTTGTCCTACGAACCGGCCAATGGCGACAAGATCAAGGAAGTCGCCGATATCGCCGATCATCAACTTGCGATCAAGAAGGTTCTGGATAAACTGGTCGATCCGACCGTTGGTGTCATCAAGTCGTTGAAGGATATCGTCGCCGTGGGTCATCGGGTTGTTCACGGCGGGGAGAAGTTCTCGAGTTCCGTCCTGGTCGACGATGCCGTGATTGCCGCGATCAAGGACAACATTCCGCTTGCGCCCCTGCACAATCCGGCCAACATTACCGGCATTGAGGCTTCGATGAGCGCGATGCCGGGGACGCCGAATGTCGCCGTATTCGATACGGCCTTCCACGCGTCCATGCCCGCCGAAGCTTACATCTACGCCTTGCCTTACGAGTGGTATGAGCAATACGGTGTTCGCCGCTACGGTTTTCATGGAACCTCGCACCGCTTTGTCTCCGAGCGCGCTGCCGAACTGCTTGGCATCGCCAAGGATCAGTTCAACTGCATTACCTGTCACATGGGCAACGGCTCATCGTTTGCCGCTGTGAAGGGCGGCAAATCCTACGATACCAGCATGGGCATGACGCCGCTCGAAGGCTTGGTCATGGGCACACGCTGCGGTGACGTTGATGCCGGTATCCCCAATTTTCTGGCCTCCCAGGCCAATATGTCCTTTGCCGATATCGACAACGCGTTCAACAAGAAATCCGGCTTGTTGGGTATTTCCGGCCTCAGTTCCGATATGCGTGACCTGCAAAAGGCCGCCAAGGAAGGCAATGCACGTGCCCGGCTGGCGATTGATGTCCTGCTGCACCGTTCGGCCAAGTACATCGGAGCCTACGCCGTCGAACTGGGACGTGTCGATGCCATCGTTTTGACCGGTGGCATCTGCGAAAATGATGTTCCGTTCCGGGCGGCGATTGTCGAGCGCCTGGGGCTGCTGGGCATCAAGCTGGACGCCACAGCCAACGTGCCGCGCGGGGTGGAGGTGGTTATTTCGACGCCCGATTCACCGATCAAGGTGATGGTCGTACCGACTAACGAAGAACTGGTCATCGCGCGCGATACCAAGCAGATCGTCGGCAAGTAAAAAAGCAGTGAAGGATGGACAAAGGCGGCTTTGGCCGCCTTTGTCGTTAACGGGCGACTATTCTGAGTCCAGCCCCTTGTTACGGTTATGGTGCGCGATCAGCGTGGCTATAACACAGGAGGCGATGCGCGTTTCGGCCGTATCCGCGCGGCTGGTCAGTACGACGGGAACCTTGGCACCCAGAACGATGCCGGCGGTCAGCGCATTGGCCAGATATTCAAGCTGCTTGGCCAACATGTTGCCGGACTCGAGGTCGGGAACAACCAGAATATCGGCGCAGCCGGCGACATCCGACTTGATGCCCTTGGTCTTCGCGGCCATCATCGAGACAGCGTTGTCAAAGGCCAGCGGGCCGTCAAGCAGGCCGCCGGTGATTTGCCCGCGATCAGCCATCTTGCATAGCGCCGCCGCATCCAGCGTGGATTGAATCTTGGGGTTGACCGTCTCCACGGCGGAGAGAATGGCGACCTTGGGTTCTGGAATGCCGATGATGTGCGCCAGGTCGATGGCGTTCTGGATAACGTGGACCTTTTCCTCCAGCGTCGGCGCGATGTTGATCGCCGCGTCGGTAATCATGATCGGGCGCGGGTAGGTCGGTACATCCATCAGGAACACGTGGGTAACGCGGCGCGAAGTGCGCAGGCCGGCGGCACGCGAGACGATTTCGGCCATCAGTTCGTCGGTGTGCAGGCTGCCTTTCATGATGGCTTCGGCATCGCCGTTGCGAATCAGCGTGACAGCCATCGCTGCCGACTCATGGCTGTGCCTGACGTTGACAATGCGATGCTGTTTGAGGTCGAAACCGTGTTCCTCGGCAATCGATCGGATCTTCGCTTCCGGGCCGATCAGGATAGGGTCGATCAAACCCGCATCAGCAGCCATCAGCGCACCCTTGAGCGATTCCTTGTCACACGGATGGACGACGGCCATGTCGATCGGCGCCAGGCCCTTGGCGCGGGCAACGAGGGCCTGCAGCCGGGCGTACTTGTCCGAGATCATGACATTAGGCAACTCCGTACGCTTGGTCCGCAGTTTCTCCTTGGGAGCGAGGACTTCGGCGGTGCCCGTGACCACCTGCAGCCCATCCTGATTGGTGCAGTTGCAATCGAACAGAATGTGGTGGTTATGCGTGAACATCTGCTTGACCGTTACCGTGATGGTAATCGTGTCGCCGATGGTCACCGGTTTGACAAAACGGATCGATTGGTCGACCAGGATGGTGCCCGGGCCGGGGAATTGTGTGCCCAGCGTGGTTGAGATCAGCGAGGCGCTCCACATGCCGTGGGCAATGACTTCCCTGAACATGCCGCTGTTCGCAAAATCCCGATCAACGATTGCCGGATTGATGTCGCCGGACATGATGGCGAAGAGCTGGATGTCTTCAGCGCGTAGCGTGCGCGTCAATGACGTGCTGTCGCCAACATTGATCTCGTCGTAAATTCGGCTTTCAAGAAAATTCTGGTGAGTTTCAATGCGCATGATCAGGCTCCGAAAACTACTCAACCCCGGAACTAAGCCCCGTATAGTCGGCGGCCGTAAATCGGGGCGATCTCTTGAGGATTGTGGGCTGGATTATAGTATCTGCTGCGGTGCAGCATGTAAACAATTGTAGCCCTGGTCGGAGGTATGCTGGAGGAGTTATTTCGCCGGAATTCTTCGTGTCAGATACTAAAAATACGATTGTAGGTGGCCAGTGCTTTGGTTACTTGCGCAGAGGGCTTGGCTGGATCGCCTAGCCCGAATTCAGCCTGAAGCGACGATTTGTTGTCGGAAATGTAGTCGATCACCCGATCCAGATTGGCCAACCGGTTGGGGATGAAATTATCGGTGGAATTGAGCAGCGCGGCCGACTTGGCAAAGTTTGCGCTGAACTCGTTGATGGTGTTGATGGCACCTGATTTGTTGCTGGCCAGTGCGGCATCGAATTTGCTCGTATCGAGCGAGGCCATATTGGTGCTCTGGTCGATGCTGAACCCGAGGTCGCGCAGACCGTGGAAGCCGTCTTTGGCTCCGTTGAAGACGTTTTCGACGCTCTGTTCGAGTTCGTATAACGAGATTTCGGCGGCCTGTGTTCCGGCCAACAGGCCACCGTTTTTCACCGTGCCGTCAAAGCGCGTGATCCATTCGTTGTAACTCGCGGCAAACGTCTGTAAACGAGTCTTGATCGATTCGTTGTCGAGCGAATCATTGACGTTGCCGAGTGTCTGGCCGGCTTGCTGTATGCCAGTCACGGCGGTTTTCATTTCGCTCAGTTCCGAGAACTGGGCCTTGTAAGTGACATCCCTGCTGTTGATGACGCTCATCATCTTGTAGCCGGATTCAGGGTCGAACAGTGAAAGATTGCGGCCACTCGTGGAGAGCCCTTGGCTGGTGTTCAAGCCGAGCAGTGTCATCAGATCGGAGGAGGCAGATTGTTTTCCGCTCGTGCCGGTGAGGAAGTCGAACGTATTGGAGGTTTTGCTGCCACCTATACCCGAGCCAAGCAAGTTGTTGACAGACTGCGCTTGCAGTGAAGCCATACGCACGGCGAGCGAAGACGAGAAATCGTCGCTTTCCGAGGTGCTGGAACGCGCCTGGGTGCTGCTGCCGGTTTGTCCCGACTGAAAGAGACTGAATAAGGTGCTGGCGATTCCGAGGGGTGACATGGTGCCTCCTGCTGCGTCGTTGATCTGGCACACGGGTTTCCGGTGCCATTCAGCAGGAATAAAGCAATATTCAGGCCAGTCGTGCCCGCTACCTGCAGATGCCCGGACAACGGGCGTCGTGGCTCATGGCCTGTGAGGTTTGGCGTGGCTGAAACGCGCCGGCGGCAAAAACTGCCGCTGGCCAAGTTGAAAATCGCCGCTCAGTGCGATCAGAAAACCTTCAGTCCATGCAGCAATACGGCGGCAATCAACAGGGGGGTGACGTAGCGAACCAGGAAGGACAGCCCCCTGATCAAGCCTTTGTTGCGCAAGGTGCCGCCATTACTGAGCTGCTTTTCGAGTTCCGGGAAGCCATAAACCCAGCCGACGAACAGACAGATCAGGATGCCGCCAAGAGGCAGGAGCACGTTGGAACTGAGGAAGTCGAACAGGTCAAACGCGTTCATGCCGAATAGCTTGATGTCGGCGGTGACGCTTTGCGACAGCGTAGCCGGTATGCCCAGCAAGGCGATCATCAGAATGGTGTAGATCGACGCCCGTTTGCGGCCCAGCCCGAATCGCTCGGAGAGAATGGCGACCGAGACTTCCAGGATCGAGAGGATGGCCCCCACGCTAGCAATTGCCGTAAGAATGAAGAAGATGGTCATGAACACCGTTCCGCCCGGCATCGAGGTGAACACCGCCGGAATGGTCATGAATACTAGCGAAGGACCGGCCGCCGGTTCGAAGCCGAAGGCAAAAACGGCCGGAAAGATGGCGATACCGGCGAGCAGCGATACGGAAAGGTCAGCCAGCATCACGCGTGTTGTGGTGGCCGGGATGTTCTGGTTTTCGCGGAAGTAACTACCGTAGGTCAGCATCGTTCCCATGCCGATGGAGAGTTTGAAGAAGGCCAGACCCATGGCGGTCAGCATGACCATTGGGGTGATCTTCGAAAAATCCGGGCTGAACAGGAAGGTCAATCCCTGCGCTGCGCCGGGTAGTGTCAGGCTGCGCACGCACAGCACGAGCAACAGCACGAACAGTAGCGGCATCAGTTTGCGGGTAACCGCCTCAATGCCCTTTGAAACCCCCATCATGATGATGCTGCCGGTGATGCCAAGCACAACCCATTGCCAGATCAGTGAGGACACCGGATCGGAAACGAGCTTCCCGAATACTTCACCGGCGATTTTGGGGTCAGTCGTAGCGATTTCGCCGGAAATGGCCTTGAATATGTAGGCATAGACCCAGCCGGCCACGTCGGAATAAAACGCCATGATCAGCAGGGCCGCGACAAAGCCCATCCAGCCAATGCCTTTCCACCACCATTGATTGCGCGGGGCGATTCGGTCGAAGGTGGTCACGGCATTGGCACGCGCTGCACGCCCGAGCATTGTTTCGACAATCATTACCGGTAGCCCCACCAGCAAAGTCGCCAGCAAATAAACCAGCAGGAAGCCGGCACCACCGTTGGTTCCGGTCAGGGCGGGGAATTTCCAGATGTTGCCAAGTCCCACGGCTGAACCAAGGGTGGCGACCAGTACGCCAAAGGTACTGGTGAAGCCGTCACGGCTGGATTGTGTCATTTCGTCTCCGGGCTAAAGTTGGCTCATCAGGCTTGTGACTTGATGAGGCAGGGTGATACAACAAAAAGGGTGCGCGCATGATGCCGCGAGAGCGTGTTTTGATCAAGAGGAACGGTATCTCGCGGTTGAAGTCGATCTTGAGTACCGGCCTTGGTGAGGACGGCGACTATCGCAGCGAACACTCAACCGCACTCGATGCGTGGATGGACGTCGTATCAAAGACGGGTACGTGAGAATCCGTGGGCGAAACGAGCATGGCGATTTCTGTGCACCCGAGAATGATTCCCTGCGCTCCCTGTGCAACCAATCGGTCAATGACTTCGCGGTAAGCCTGTCGCGATTGCTCGCGGACTATTCCAAGGCAAAGTTCGTTGTAAATGACGTCGTGTACGACCTGGCGATCTGCGTCATCGGGAATGAGAACCTGAAGGCCGTGCAGCGCTTCCAGGCGTCCGCGATAGAAATCCTGTTCCATCGTGAAGCGTGTGCCCAGCAGGCCGATGCGGCGGATGTCTGCGCTTTTGACGGCGTCTGCCGTCGGGTCGGCGATGTGCAGGAATGGGATCTTGACGGCTGCTTCGATGGCTGGGACGACCTTGTGCATGGTGTTGGTGCACAGGACCAGGAAGTCGGCGCCCGCCGCTTCGAGCGAACGGGCCGCCTGCGCCAGGCAGGCACCGGCTTCGTCCCATTCTCCGGCATGTTGCAGGCGTTCAATGTCGTGAAAATCGACGCTGTAGAGTACGATCCGCGCCGAATGCAGGCCGCCAAGGCGCTGCTTTATTCCTTCATTGATGCTTTGGTAATAGTGGGCGGTTGACTCCCAGCTCATGCCGCCGATCAGGCCAATTGTCTTCATGTGGATTCCATGCTGAAGGTTTAGGTGGAGTGCTGATTAGTTCTGCTTACGTCGGGTGAACAGCAAGGGAACGATGTTGTCGGAGAGCAACAGCCCAACGGCCAACACGGCGCCAGTCATCGCCATATCGACCATCAGGCTGACGCCGGCGGCGCTGTCCTGCTCCATCAAGGCGTGCAGGCCGCGAAACCCCATGCTGCCGGGAACCAGCGTGATGATGCCGGGAATCTTGACCAGGATATCGGGCTGGCCCGTGAGGTAGTTGTAGAAGTGACCTGCACTGGCGACCGCAATTGCTCCGGCAAAGGCACCGACAACATTGCCGAACGCGTTGCCGACCAGGGAAAAAACGGCCCAGGCCAGCAGGCAGCCTCCGATCAGGACGTGGACTGATCGGAATGGGGCTTGCAATACGCCAAGCATTGAAACTCCGAGGACGGCGATGGCCGGCCAGGTGATCCATGTGGCCGAAGGTAGCAGCGTTCCGGTTGTTTGTGCAGGGAGCAGGTGCTGGCTGATTTGGGTGCCAATCACCAACCCGGCACCCATCATGAACAACAGCATGATGGCTCCGGCCAGCCGACCGGTTCCGGCCAAAAGGTTCTGGGTGGCCAATTCCGACATGGCAATGGTCAGCGTAAATCCCGGCAGCAGCAGGACGACACCGGAAACGGCGGTGATAAAGGTTGTTTGCTGGGGAAAAACGAGGCTCAGCGCGTGGGCGCAGATCGCCGCCGATGTGCACAGGATGACCGGCATGGCTGGTCCCAGCCGTGGGGCACGAGCCAGCGCGAGGTAGGCACCGACAAACAGCATGCCCAGCAGTCCGCCGCACAGGATTTCCGTCCAGCCGCCACGCAGGAGAACGGCGACGGAAGCGGAAAGCAGAAAGCCGAGGAAGGCAAACGACCAGCCGGACCACAGCGGTGGCGTATCCATTATTGTGGCGAGTTGTGCTTCGCAGCGATCCAGATTGTTCAGGCCGTCCATTCCGCGAATCAGCGCTTCAAGCGCGATCAGGCGCGCCATGTTGTAATCGTTCGTCGGCAGACGGAGCATTTCAACCCGCTGCGTTTTGTCGTTGGCCGTAATGTTCAGGGTGAGCATGGTGAGCACGGCAAAACATTCGACGTGCACACTGAATTGCTGACCAATCCCGTTCAGATGCCGTTCGAGATCGTGCGTTGGCATTCCGCTGATGTGCATCGCCCGTGCCAGATTGCGCAGGAATTTTGCCAGCCGATCAAGATTTTCCGTCATGGCGTCGATAGCTAGGTTTCCGAAGGCGATGCCCTGTTAGGTACGAAGAACGGGCATCTTGAAGAGCTATGCCGTGGAACACAATGTTCATGCGGGTTCCACGGCATAGTGCTTGTAGATCGCCTAGCGACGGGCTCTGCAAGGCAGCGCCCGCGAAAGATGTCAGTCGAGCACGTGCGACGCCACGCCGTCGGCCAGCTTCGGCTCGAACCAGGTCGACTTGGGCGGCATGACTTCGCCAGCGTCGGCGACCGACATCAGTTCGGACATCTGCGTCGGGTACATGGCGAAAGCGACGGCCATTTCACCGCTGTTGACGCGACGTTCCAGTTCGCCAAGGCCACGGATGCCGCCGACGAAGTCGATGCGCGTATCACGGCGCAGGTCGGCGATGCCGAGGATCGGGTCGAGAATCTGCTCGGAGAGCACCGAAACATCCAGCCGGCGAACCGGGTCCTGTACTGGGACGAGTTCCGGTTTGATGGCGAGTTTGTACCAGCGTCCATCGAGATACATGCCGAAGGTGCCGGTATGTTCCGGCGTGGCGGTTCCTGCCGATGGCGTCACCGTGCAGCGCTCGCCGACCGCCTTGAGGAAGGCGTCGACCGAGTGGCCGTTGAGATCGCGCACCACGCGGTTGTAATCCATGATGCGCATCTGGCGCGCTGGAAAGATGACCGCCAGGAAGTGTTCGGCCGATTCCGGGCGACCCTTGCCGCGCCGTGCCGCAGCCACGCGTGACGCGGCGGCCGAGCGGTGGTGTCCGTCGGCGATGTACAGGTAGGGCATGGCGCCGATGACGGCGCTGATGCGTTCGATGGCGACTTCATCGTCGATCAGCCACAGCGTGTGCTTGATGCCATCATCGGCGGTCAGATCGGCAATCGGTGCCTTGGCTGTAGCGGCCGCAATCAGGCGCTCGGCTTCGTCACTGTCCTGATGGGCGAGTAGCACGGGGCCAGTCTGGGCGTTTAGCGCTTCAATTTGCCGTACGCGGTCGTCCTCCTTGTCCGGCCGGGTGAATTCGTGCTTGCGGATGCGGTTGGTGTCGTAGTCGGCGACTGAAGCGGCAGCGATCAGACCGGTCTGTGTGTGGGTGCCCATGACCAGCCGGTAGGCGTAGTAGCAGGGCTTGGCGTCGCGAATGAGAATGCCCTGATCGATCAGCGTCTTGAGGTTTTCAGCCGATTTGGTATAGACCTCTGGGGCGTAGTGGTCGACTTCTGGCGGCAGGTCGATTTCGGCTTTGGAAATGTGCAGGAAAGAGTAGGGCTTGCCGGCAGCGCGAACGCGGGCTTCTTCGCTGGACAGCACGTCGTAAGGCGGCGCGGCGACAGCGGACGCATGTTCGGTGCGCGGACGCAAAGCAGTGAAGGGGCGGATCAGGGGGCGATTGGCAGTCAATTGATTCTCCTAAATGAACACGGCGTAAATACAAATGCATTACCACCAGGTCACCAAGAACACAAAGTTACACCAAGAAAAGCAATGGAATTACTTGGTGCTCCTTGGCGTTCTTGGTGACTTGGTGGTGAAGGGGATCTCTTTGTTTTTCATTGATTTCGTTTCGGCAGCACATCGCGCAGAAAACCGGCGGCGTCGCCCAGCATTTTTTCAGTGGTATCCCAGTCGACGCAAGCATCGGTGACCGAACAGCCATACCTGAGCTGTGCGAGGCTCTCGGGAATCGGCTGGTTGCCGGCAACGAGATTCGATTCGATCATTACACCCAGCAGCGAGCGATTGCCAAAGCGCAACTGATTGACTACGTCGGCCATGACCAGCGGTTGCAGTTCGGGCTTTTTGTAGCTGTTGGCGTGCGAACAGTCGATAACGATGTTGGGCGGCAATCCGGCGCTGATGAGCGCCTGTTCGGCCATCTGCACGCTGACCGTATCGTAGTTGGGGCGACCATCACCGCCACGCAGCACTAGGTGACCGTAGCGATTGCCGCGTGTGCGCACGATGGCGGTGCGCCCTTGTCCATTGATCCCGAGGAAACTGTGTGGCCGGGAAGCAGAGAGGATGGCGTTGACCGCGATGCCGACATCGCCGTTGGTGCCGTTCTTGAAACCGACCGGCGTAGATAGACCGGACGATATTTCTCGATGCGTCTGCGACTCGGTGGTGCGTGCGCCAATGGCTGTCCATGCGATGAGGTCGCCGAGGAATTGCGGCGAGATCGGATCGAGCGCCTCGGTGCCGGCCGGCAATCCGATTTCGGCGACATCGAGCAGGAATTGGCGCGCCTTTTTCATGCCTTCATCGACATGGAAGGAGTCGTCCATGTCCGGATCGTTGATGTAGCCCTTCCAACCCGTGGTGGTACGTGGCTTTTCAAAATACACACGCATGACGATCAGCAGTGTATCGCTCACTTCGTCGGCCAGTTTTTTCAGGCGGCGCGCATAGTCGAGGCCGGCCACCGGGTCGTGGATCGAGCACGGGCCAACGACGACCAACAGGCGATGATCCTTGCGGTCGAGAATGTTGCGTAGCGCTTCACGTCCGCGCATGACCGTGTTGACGGCGTTCCCGGACAGCGGTACGAGGGCGTGTATTTCCTCGGGCGAGGGCATCGGGTCGAAGTCGAGAACGTTGACGTTTTCGATGTCGGCGTTGTTGATGTTGGATTTATCCGGGTGTGTCATGGTTTTAGTTGCCTCAGCAGATCCTTGACCGCGCCAACACGATCAGCAAGCGTTGGCGAATGTCGTTTTAGCGACAGTTTATCCTGTCCCGCCAGCTTGAAGTTCCTGTCCTTCTGGATCAGGTTGATGATGCGGATCGGTTCAATCGGCGGATTGGGTTCGAAGTGCAGAATAATCTGCTCGGCGGTGGCGTCGACCTTGATGATGCCAAGCGGCTTGCAAAGCAGGCGAAGACGATGGCTGTCGAGTAGCGACTGGGCTTGTGGTGGCAATTCGCCGAATCGGTCGACCAGTTCTTCGTGCATGGCCGTGATGTCGTCGAGCGAGTCGCCGTTGGCCAGACGCTTGTAGAGCGTGAGGCGTTCGTGCACATCCGGCGCGTAGTCGTTGGGCAGCAGCGCTGGCGTGTGCAGGTTGATTTCGGTAGCGATGCCCAGCGGCTGCATCAGATCCGGCTCCTTGCCCTGCTTGAGTGAAGCGACGGCGCGGTTGAGCATTTCAGTGAACAGGTTGAAACCGACTTCCTGCATTTCACCCGACTGGTTTTCGCCGAGCACTTCACCCGCACCGCGGATTTCAAGATCGTGCATGGCGAGGTAAAAACCAGCGCCGAGTTCGTCCATCATCTGGATCGCTTCCAGCCGCTGCCTGGCCTGCTTGGTCAGCCCCGAGTCTTCGCCCGAGCCGCCCTGCGTGAGCAGGTAGGCATAGGCCTGGTGGTGCGAACGCCCGACGCGGCCGCGCAACTGGTGCAATTGGGCGAGACCGAACTTGTCGGCGCGGTTGATGATGATGGTGTTGGCGTGCGCGTTGTCGATACCGGTTTCGATGATCGTTGTGCACAACAGCAGGTTGGTGCGCTGCTGGGTGAAATCGCGCATCACGCGCTCCAGTTCGCGTTCGTTCATCTGTCCGTGGCCGACGGCGATGCGCGCTTCGGGTAGCAGTTTGGTCAGCTTCTCGCGCATGTTGTCGATGGTGTCGACTTCGTTGTGCAGGAAGTAGACCTGTCCGCCACGCTTGAATTCGCGCAGCAATGCTTCGCGGATGATGCCATCGGAGAACTTGGAAACGAAGGTCTTGATCGCCAGCCGTTTCTGCGGCGCGGTGGCGATGACCGAGAAGTCGCGTAGGCCTTCGAGCGACATGCCCAGGGTTCTTGGAATCGGCGTGGCGGTCAGGGTCAAGACATCAACTTCGGCGCGCAAGGCCTTGAGCGCTTCCTTCTGACGCACACCGAAGCGGTGTTCCTCGTCGATGACGACCAGGCCGAGGCGGGTGAACTTCACGTCCTTCTGCAGTAGCTTGTGCGTGCCGATGACGATGTCGACCTTGCCTTCGGCGAGTTCCTTGAGCGCCAGTGTCGTTTCCTTGGCTGAACGGAAGCGAGAGAGTTCGACAATCTTCACCGGCCAGTCGGCAAAACGGTCGCTGAAGGTCTGGAAGTGCTGTTCGCAGAGCAGGGTCGTCGGGCAGAGAACGGCAACCTGCTTGCCGCCGGCGACGGCGCAGAAGGCGGCACGCAGGGCGACTTCGGTCTTGCCAAAGCCGACGTCGCCGCAGACCAGGCGATCCATCGGTTTTCCCGACTTCATGTCGTCGATCACGGCGTTGATGGCGGCGGCCTGATCGACGGTTTCCTCAAAGCCGAAACCATCGGCAAAGGCGTCGTAGTCGTGTGCCGTAAACTCGATGGCGTGCCCCATGCGGGCAGCGCGTATGGCGTACAGCGAGAGCAGTTCGGCCGCCGTATCGCGTGCCTGCATCGCGGCGCGGCGTTTGGCCTTTTCCCATTGCTGGGTGCCAAGGGTGTGCAGCGGTGCAGCGTCCGGGTCGTTGCCGGAGTAGCGAGAAATGACGTGCAGCTGTGAAACCGGGACATAGAGTTTGGCTTCGTTGGCATAGTGGAGTTCGAGAAACTCCATATCGCCTTCGCCCAGGTCGAGGTGTACCAGCCCCTGATAGCGGGCGATGCCGTGCTGTTCATGCACTACCGGGTCGCCGATCTTCAGTTCGGTCAGGTCGCGCAGCCAGTTGTCGAGCGAGGCCTTGCGTTGTGCCGCGTGGCGCGTTCGGCGCGAGGGACTGCCGGCGTACAGCTCGGACTCGGTGATGAAAGCGAATCGGTCAAGAAGAAAACCATCGTGCAGCGGCGCGACGCCAAGCGAAAACTTGCTATTGCTGCTGAGAAATCCCCCCAGGTCGCTGCTGGCATCGGGCTTTAGACCATAATCGGCGAGGAGCCCGGAGAGCGTTTCGCGGCGTCCGGCGGATTCGGCGAGTAGCAGCACGCGGCCGGCGGGGTGGCTGAGATGCCCGTCGATAAAGGTTTTTAGCCGAGTGAGTGGGTCATCGGCGCGCCGGTCGACGGCGACCAGCGGCAGGGCGATGGTCGAACCGTTGGTGCCTGCAGCTAGAATCAAGCGCGCATACGGTTTTGCAGCAGTAAAGAATGGTTCTTCAGCGAGAAAGAGGTCGCCCGGAGGCAGTAACGGTCGGCTCTTTTCGCCGGAGAGCATGTCGTAACGCGACTGGGCATCACGCCAGAAGGCGCGGATGGCTTCGGGTACGTCGTTGTGCAGGCAGAGAATCGCGTCTTTGGGCAGATAGTCGAAGAGCGTTGCGGTTTCTTCGAAAAAAAGCGGCAGCCAGTATTCAATACCGGCTGACGGGACACCGTTGGAGATGTCTTTGTAAATGCCGGAACGCGCCGGATCACCTTCAAACAGCTCGCGGAAACGCTGGCGGAAACGGGTACGCCCCTGATCGTCGAGCGGGAATTCGCGCGCCGGCAGCAGGCGGACTTCCGGCACCGGATACAAAGTGCGCTGGGTGTCAACGTCAAAGGTCTTGATGCTTTCGATTTCGTCGTCAAACAGGTCGAGACGGAAGGGCAGCGGCGAACCCATCGGGAAAAGATCGACCAGTCCGCCACGCACCGAGTATTCACCGGGAGCGACCACCTGCGTGACGTGCGTGTAACCAGCCAGCGTCAGTTGGGTGCGAAATTTTTCGGCGTCGAGCGTCTCGCCCTTTTTTAGAAAGAAAGTATAAGCAGCCAGATAAGACGGCGGCGTGAATCGGTACGCTGCCGTCGATGCCGGTACCAGCAGCACGTCGCATTCGTCGCGCGTGACGCTGTAGAGCGTGGCCAGTCGTTCTGAAATGAGGTCGTGATGTGGTGAGAAGCTATCGTAAGGAAGCGTTTCCCAATCAGGGAGCAGACGTACACGCAATTCGGGCGCGAACCACGGGATTTCGTCGAGCAGACGTTGAGCATCGCCGGCGCTTGCCGTCAGTACAGCCAACAGTGTGTGTTTGCCTTCCTTACTTGCCAATTGCGCTATGTGCAGCGCGTCGGCTGAGCCGGAAAACGCCGGTAACTGCGTACGTTCCCCCGCTTTGAATGAAGGCTGGGCCAACGACAACAGGGCAGTGGGTTTGGATTGAGGCACTTGGCGATTTGATGCAATGCGGAAAAGCGAGGAATTATAGTCGATCCGGCTGGCCTGACTTTGTCAGCGGCCGTGATACGAAGTGTCTCAGGCGCTGATCGCCTGTTTCTGATGTAGCAGTTCAGCGAACTGCTGTCGGGAAAGCGGCTTGAAGTAATGGTAGCCCTGCATCGTTGTGCACCCGGACTGTTCGAGGTAATGCGCCTGCATTGCGGTTTCCACGCCCTCGGCAACGATCTTGAGGTCCAGTCCGCGCGCAATCGAGATGATTGCCAGAACCACCGGGAAGTGGCCGCTCTCGCTCTTGATTTCCTTGACGAAAGACTGGTCGATCTTGATTGTATGAATCGGGAAGCGATGCAAGTACGACAGTGAAGAATACCCGGTACCGAAATCGTCGATGGCAACGCTGACACCAAGCTGGCATAGTCTGTTGAGTTGTTCAATGGCATGTTGCGGGTTGCGGATACAGATGTTTTCGGTGATTTCAACTTCGATTTGCGAGGGTGGGATAGCGTAGTGCGCCAGGACCCCGCGCATTTTGTCGAAGAAGTCACGGCGATCAAGATACTGCGGCGAAATATTGACCGAGAAAAGAACGTTTTTGCCGCCGGCGGCATTGTAGTGAAGAAGATCACGACACAGTGCGCCTAGCATCCAGTCACTGATGGGAATCATCAACCCGTTTTCTTCGGCAAACGGCAGGAATTCGCCAGCCGACAGCAGGCCGCGCTCTGGATGGTTCCAGCGCATCAGGGCTTCGGCTCCGATGATATTACCGGTTAGCGAATCGATCTGCGGCTGGTAGTACAACTCCAGTTCGTCCTGTTCGAGTGCCCGGCGCAGGTTTTGCTCCAGTGCAATCTTCTGATACGAAGCATCGAGCATCGTCGGCTCATAAAAGGCATGCCCGTTTTTGCCGCGTGCCTTGACGTGATACATGGCGATGTCGGCGTGCCGCAGCAATTCGTCGATCGTCTCGCCGTCAGTCGGGTAGACAGCGATGCCGATACTCGCCGAGATGTAGACTTCGCTGCCATCGAGGATGAAGGGCTGACGGAAGGTTTCAAGAAACTTGTCGGCAATGATCTCGGCGTCCTGGCGATCACGCAGTTCCGGCAAAACCACGGTGAATTCATCGCCGCCGATACGCGCCAGTGTATCGCCACGGCGCAGGCAGTCCTTGAGGCGACCTGCGACTATTTGCAGCAACTCGTCGCCCTTGACGTGTCCCATGGTGTCATTGACGAGCTTGAAACGATCAAGGTCGACAAACATGACAGCCAGTTCCGCCTCGTTGCGCTTGGCCTGAATCACTGCAAGGCCAAGACGATCCTTGAACAGGATGCGGTTCGGCAGATCGGTCAGAATGTCGTGGTAGGCCTGATAGGAAATCAGCTGTTCGGCGCGTTTACGCTCCGTGATGTCGCGCGCAACGCCGTAGGTGCCAAAAAACTCGCGTTTCGTCACTTCCTTGCTCAACGAGTACATTCCCATCGAATTGAAGGAGATGGTCATCAAGGTGTTTTCGAAGGTGCGTTCCTTGTCGTCGTCAAGGAGACTCTTCAGGCGAAGTTCGACATTGCGCGAAGCGCGGTCACCAACACGGCGTTCATTGAATACGTAGCGGGCACGTTCAATATCCTCGTCATGCACCAGCACTGAATAGTGTTTTCCGATCAATTCATCGCGGCCAAAGCCCAGTAATAGTTGTGCGCGATCATTGACGAAGGTGAAGTATCCCTCCTGATCCAGCGTATAGATGATGTCGGGCGAGCTATCGACGAGGTAACGGTAGAGTTTTTCCGAACACTCAAGTCGCCAGGCAATGCTGCGGTTGTCGTTTTCAAGGCGTCGCTGCTGCAGGGCATTGTCGACCGTCTTGATCAGTTCTTCACGCGTATGCGGTTTGCGCAGGTAGTCATAAGCACCCCGCTTCAGGGCACCGATCGCCGCTTCGATTCCGACGTCGCCGCTAAGGATGATGACCTTGGTTTCAATTCCTCGAGCATTGATGAAATCCATGATTTCATGACCACCGAAATCCGGGAGCCGCAAATCCAGAAGAACCAGATCGAACTGGACTTTGGTCAACTGCTCTACGGCTTCAGCGCCACAGGTGGCGGTATGCAACTGGTAGCCGCGATTCTTGAGTAATTCGCAGAGACTACTCAACAGCATCGGTTCGTCGTCGACCAGCAGAAGACGAGGAGAGAATTCAGCAGCGATGAATTGCTGGGAGTTAACGCCGTTCAGCGCAAAATCGAGAGCGGCAGAATCGTTGGCGGATATCAGGTTCATCATTCCCTCACGCCGACTTCCTGCCAAGCGGAAGCTGGCTGGAGTGCTTTCGGGCCGGGAGCAATATTTCAAAAGCTGTCCCTTTGATGCCGCTTCGGCACGTAATCAGTCCCAGATATTTCTTGACCAGACTGTGCACAATACTCAATCCAAGTCCCTGGTGCGATCCACCCTTAGTACTTCGCACCGGTGAGAAAAGCTTTGCCAGAATATCCGGCGCTATCCCTGGTCCATTGTCTCTGACGCAAATTTCGACATAGAGGAGGCCGTCACGGTTAACGTGACCGGTGTTCTCGATCCTGATCTCACCACCGGACGGCATGGCTTCAACGGCATTTTTTACCAGGTTGACCAGGATCTGCTTGAGTGTGTCGGCGCTTCCTTCGACCTCAGAGGCTAGATCCTGTGTCTGAGCTACGATCTGCAAAGCCTCGGGGGTAAACTCGGTATCGCGGAACAGGCGGACAACGTCGCGAACGATGCGGTTAACGTCGACACCACCGTCTTGCACTGCAGGCTTCAGGTCCGCCAGACCCTTGATGATGTGGCCGACGCGGTCAATTTCTTCATTAAGAATCGTCATTTCGCCAACGACCGGTTCCTTGTTTTCCAACTTGCTATCCAGAACGCTGAGATAGTTTTTGATGATCGAGAGCGGGTTGTTGACCTCGTGCGCCACTCGGCGTGAGGCTTCGCGGTATTCCTCGGCAATGCTCGCCGCTTGACGCGTGGCATCGCCACTGTCGCGCAGCGCCGCCTCAAGTGCCGAAGCGGCCTGTTCGCCAAACGATTTAAGTAGTCTGGCGCGGCGTTGCAAACCGGCAACCTGCCCGCTTGTCACGCCGCCAACGATTACGCCCAGACAGCGCAGCCCCGAGGCTAGTGGTATGCAGACAAGTGCTTGTGTGTTGAGTACCCGAAGCAACTGATCTTCGGCGATTCCGACGGGGTTACCATCATGGCCGACAAAGGCCAACTGTCTTTGGCGCGCAGCCTCTGCAATCACGCCACCATTGACCAGGGCAATGGAGAATTCATTCATGCGCTGGTGGTACTCGCCGACAGGAACGCCAACGAGGGCCTTACCGGTACAGTTCATCAACAGGATGACTACATCTTCAAAGTCAAACAGGATGCGCGCCGAACGCGTTACTGCTTCGAGCAATCCGGCGTCTTCCTTCTGTCGGGAGAACGAGCGCCCAACCTCGGAGGACAGCACCAGGTTATGAACCTCATCGGACAATTGTCGATGGATGGGGTTCTGTATCGGCACACTAGACTCAAGTTCTGGTGGTGCTGGAATCTGATCGATCCCGGAAAGATCAATGCCAAGATAGTCGGCCGATTTTTTGACTTGCGATGTAGCGCCGCTGCTGATCTGCAAGAGATCCGTGGCTTCGATGCCGCAAAGAATGGCCGCTGCTTTTACGGCGGGATCGTTCTCGCCATGGACGCTCAGCAAATGCGCCAGAAGAACGATGCGGATCAGTGGGTGGGTTGATTCCAGTCGAGCAGGAGGTTCATGGTGGTAAAGCACGCTGTCCGCCAGGAAGGAATCAAGGTTCCAGCGTTCGATTAGCCAGGCACCGGCTTCCGAATGAGTGATGTTCAGCGTGCGTTGTTCAAAGGCGCAGAGATTCTCGTCGTCCCGCGCCAGAAAATTAAGTGTGTACTCTTTGGGGGCAGTTGCCAGCAAGGCCAGACGACCGACATCATGCAACAGTCCGGCAAGGTAGGCCTCCTCAATGTGCGGGTAGCTCATTCTCCCCGCAATCTCCCGGGCCAGAACGGCAGCAGAGAGGGAGTGGTGCCAGAAACCGCGCAGATCGGTACTGTTTGAGTGGGAGAAGTTGTTGAACACCTGAAAGACCGACTCGCTGATCACCAGCGTCTTGATCATGTCGGTGCCCAGTGCCGTAAGAGAGTGCTCGAGCCCGACTTTTCGGCCGCTACGATGGTAGGCCGAACTGTTGGCAACCCCTAGAATCTTGCCGGTCATCCCGGGATCTTTGCCGATGAGTTCGGCAAGAGCGGCCATTCCGACCTCTTCGGACTGGCATTGCTCGATCAATTTGAGGAGGATCTGGGGCATCGCCGGCAGTCGGGCGACCAGTAAACGATTGCGGATGTCTGAATCAGCCTGATGCATTGTTATTCGGTGCTGCTATCAAACAACCCGAGCGAGTGATAGAAGAGTGGTGCAAAAAATGCACACCGACCTCTCCTGATTCAGGTCATCAACTGCAGGAACCTCCCCTTCGTTAGTCCGAAATGATTATAGGCTTAAGAAGGGATAATACAATAATAGATAAAGGAAATTTGTGTCCAGAAACGAGTTTCCAGGAGTTGCACAAACTGACGTCGATAAGCGGTGCTGGAGCGAGCTAAATCCTGCCTCGATTGAAGCCATCCCAAGGCGATGATCCCCCGCGTGAGGTCTTGCGAAAGTTTGATTTGGCGACGTAAAGAGCGCGCCAGTCGCGTTTTGTTTTCCGCTCAGTCTGAAACAGTGGACATGTGCACCCTAAAGCCCAGGTATTTCCTCTATCGAAAACATCGCCGCGCCAAAGGACTCAGAGCAGGGCGACTTTTGAGCGGCCGGACAGTTGGCCTTGCCGGCAAACACCGGAATCGTCGTACTCGTGTCTTGTTCGGGTTGTATCGTTGCAGTAAGCGGAAACTCTGCAAACGGTTCGCTCGGTTTTATGCCTGCGTCGCTGAAGTCCCGAGGCGATTCGGAAACAATTACGACGAATTGGTCGGTGCCTGGAGGACCCGCAGCGTCCATCCGCCAGTTAGAGCGCGGCAAAGTGAGGCGTTTGCCAGCGGCGATACTGTTGTTCTTGTCGATTGAGTTAGGAAACAACAACCAGAACTGAGAACGATCAGTTCCGACCATTAACAGATAAGCATATCCGGGTTTTGACGAACTAACCGAAAACTGCAGGCGATCCTTTCCGATCCTCACTTGCGGCTTGTCAAGTGAAACTGACACCGCATGATCCCTGTTGCGGGACTGGAATATTTGCTCCAGTGTGTTGATTGGGTCAATCTGCACAGTTACTGGCAGCTTCTTTGTGTCGGGTATGGGTGGTGCGACTGCCGTTTGTTCGCTGGCAGGCAGTTTCGATTCCACGTGAACACTCGGAGGAGGCTGAGGCGGTGTGGTGTCCCGTGTCATCAGGAAAAAACCACCTGCAGCCACGGTTAGTACCAGAACCACGCCAATCGCGATCACGCTCGTAAGCGATTTTTTCGGGGCCACATTGACTGCCTTCGGAACAGGCTCAGCCAATTGCGGCTTACTCTGTATGGATTTGGATGGCGTGTTGAATTGCGTGGCGCTCTGAAGACCGAGTATTGATCGTAGTTCGGCAACACTCTGTGGCCGGTCTTCCGGTCTGACGGAAAGTGCTTGATCAATCACTTTGAGGAAGGTATCGCTGTATTGTCCGGCCGCTGTTTGCGCCAACGGTAGCAGCGGGTCGGAAATCATGCGCGCCACCGACGGGACCGGAGCGCGGCCAGTAATTGCAAAATGAACAACCGACGCCAAGGCATAAATATCTGTCCAAGGACCTTGCTGCATTGTTGCGACATCTGCATATTGTTCAATTGGTGCATAGCCGGGCTTTAGGATTACGGTGAACGCTTGAGCCATGTCGCCGATGGCGCGCCGCGCCGCGCCAAAGTCAAGCAAGAGCGGCTTGTCGTCCGCAAGCATCATGATATTGTCGGGAGAAATGTCGCGGTGGAAACATTGCTCCGCATGGATTGTTTCCAGTGCATCGAGCAGTGGTGCCAGCAACGTCCTCAGCCAGGTTTCGTCCGGCGGTATGCTGCGGCTGCGTAAGGTCTGGCTCAGGGTCAGGCCTTCATAAAACGGCATGGCCATGTACGCCGTGCCATTGGCTTCCCAGAACCGGTAGACTTTCAGCAGCGACGGGTGGTCGAACTGGGCCAGTAATCGCGCTTCGTTTATGAAACTGCGCATGCCCGCCTGAAATGTATCGGCATGGCGTTCTGATCTTACCGTGACATGGGACTGGCTGGAACGCTCGGCCAGACTGGACGGCATATACTCCTTGAGGGCGATCTTGCGCTGTAGCGAGTGGTCGTTTGCCAGATAGACAATGCCAAAACCTCCTATCCCGATGACCCTGAGAATTTCGAATTCACCGAGCATTGCACCGGTTGGCAGGGCATTGTTGTCGCTATCCTGCTGGTTTTGCGCACTTGCCCCGGAGGCTCCAGAAATTCCCGCTGCGGCGGGCATCATGGTGCGATCATCGTCTGGCTGTAGTTCGTTCATCTTGTCGGTAATCCGCGTTCTCGGTTATTTGTATACTTTTGACCTTACAACGATATCGGTCGGGATGCGACACCTGCCAGCAGGACTGAGAAATATTCATCAGGCGGGAGGCCCGTAAAGCAACGAAACTGCGTTGTTCCGGCCAACTCATCACAGGTCCACCAGAGGCTCTTGCCTAAGCCTGAGGCGGACAGTATGTTGATACCGCTTGCGCTCAGCACGACAGGTATGGAATCGAGATCAGGCAGGCTGAAGGTGATCGGTTCGTCTGGGGATCCAGTCCACCAATTGGCTAATTCACGCGCTGACAACAATCCTGGACCTGTCGGCAGGTGATGCTCCAAGGGATTCTTACCGAGATGCGCCTCAAGTTCCGTTACCTGGAAGTCCATGCTTAAGCTTGCCAGTGCAATTTGCTCAAGTGCGGCGAACCAGTTTTGCGCGGCAAATACTGTCGCGAGTATTTCCGGGTACGGATCGAGGGGCAGTACGATGGTTAGCGGAAAGTAGCGTCCGACCCGGTCTGCACTGGGCATCATGATGCCGATCCAGCATTTGTCGTCGAAAACTCCAGGCAACAGCGCAAATCGCCAAATCGGGCTATTGAGATAGAACTCTTGCCAGCGCTCGCGCAAGGAAGAACGGCTCGCCACCATCGAGCGCTGTAGCCATTCATCCCACGAGTTGACGAAACCTACCGGCAACCTGCGCGAAGCGAAATCACCAAGCGCAGGTATCTTCCCGTACCAGCCGGCAACTCGCGTTGTCGAGCCGGACTCTAAAGCTGGCCCGGACATTGGAACTGCTCAAGTTCACGTAACCTGAACGGATTCTGCACACTGCTAGTCAATACGTCGAACTGTGCCTTGCGGCCATCAACGTTAAAGGTCGCACCAAATTTCTCCGGTTGTCCGGTGCCCTCGATCTGCACCTGGTCGAACATGCGGAACAAGGCCCACGGACCTTCAAACACTTGGCCAGATGCTCCTGTTGCTGTAGCCGGACTCAACTGCAGTCGCACTTGCGTACTTCCGCGTGGACCTGGCCATTGCACTTGCGCCGGGACCAGTGGCCCGTGGCTGTATTTCACCAATTGCCCATCGACATCGAGAATGAATTGCGTGATGGTGGTGTCCATAGCCACCGGTTTGAACTCAAGCCGCATCGCAGCGCCTTGGCCGCCGCCTCGGAAAAAGACTTCCCGTATTGCCTGTGCACGCTGAAACTGGATCAGTGAGTCCGAAGCTTGACCTAGGCTTGCTTCACCCATGTTCTTAAAGCTCCACGGTCGGGTTGACGTATTCACAAACGATGCAAGGTTTTTCTGGAAGAAATCGTCGATTATTCCACCCGGTGAGAACAGGCGGGTAAAGTCTTCCTGAGTAACATCGCGTGCACTACCTTTGCTGAATGGATAACGTCCCGTGATCGCCTTGTTGCAGAATTCATAGATGGACGTTTTCATTGCCATGCTCAAGTTGGCTCGCGTGACCCCCATGGCCTGGCTGGTGCCTCCCCCCGACAGGGTGAGTAGTAGCGAGCGGACGGGCTCGGGCATGCGGCTGCTCTCAGCCTTGATCTTGTTAGGAACATCGCTCGGCGGTGGTGTGTTGCCGCCCTTGACTGCAGCCTCCGTTGCGGTCAGCAGGGTATAAAGTTCATTGATCAGGCCGGTAGTTGCATCAATAGGTGCCGGGCCGCCCCCTTGGCTACGCACCATGCGCCGGATGTTCTCAAAGCGCTGGTCGACCAGCTTTTCAGGCCGGTCAGGCGCGATGGTACTGGTGGGCTTTTCCTGTCCGAACAGTTTGATCAAATCGTCGCGTGTGCTCTTTACCTTGTCGGTTGCTTTGTCGATGGAGGATTTTTCGGCTTCCTCAACCTGAACCAGAGTGACCTCCTTGACGATTGCACGCAGCAACAAGGGAAGCGGCGAGTCAGGTGCAGACAGGATGCGCGCAAGCTGGATGCTGTCCTGCAGGCTGCCGGCCCGCAGTAGTTTGATGTCAGCAACGAAGGCTTCCCACATCTTTGCATAGTCTTCCAGATAGAGTCGGCGTACGTCGTCCAGCAGGCGTGCCCGGATTGCCGGGTCGGTTAGCTTGGACGTTCCCTGCGTTCCAAGCACCCAGCCTTCTTCGTCTGCCAGATGGCTGGTCACGCGCTCAGACTCGGTTACGAAAGCCTTGTGGTAGCCATTAAAGCTGAACAGCCCGGGTACCCCGCTGGATAGCGGCTTGCCGCTGGCGCGTACAAACACTAGTCCAGCGGAGGGTCCCGCAGCATTGGCAATGGTGAATTCCGGAAGATTGGAAGCCACCCCCTGTCGTTTGAGGCGGTTGTAAATCCGGGCAGCCAGCGGCGTACGTGCAATTGCACTTCGCGCATCTGCAATCAGGCGAGCATCGGCCGGAATCGGAGAGGCTACGGCGTCTCCATTATCGAGCAGAGCACCCAGGTGTTTCTCCAGTTCTTTGCGCTGGCTGTTGGTGACCTCGCGCGGCAGGTTGTTTTCCCAGTCCGCCGTTATGTAGGCTTTTAATGCGGAGGCGCTGAAATGCTGTGGGTCATGCATCATGATGTAGGCTTTCAGGCCTTCATACAGGAGTTCAGGATTGTCGCGTGCGTCGGTGCGCAGTTGTTGCTCGATGCGCATTGTGAGCCGAGGCATGAAGGTGTCCTGCAGCAGTTTGCGGTAGGCATTGTTTGATGCGGCCGTAAGCTTGTCGCCTTGGTATAGGCCAAAACCCATCGAGATCGGAACATTGTCGCCGCTGGTGTGGGGGGCTTGGGCGATTTTCTGGACGGATTCCAATATGGGTAACAGTCCGACGATGTCGGAACTGCTGCCAACGCCGAGGGTTTCCACTTGCTGGGCGACGGCGGCGCGTCTGGCCTCCACTTCGTCCACATAACTTCGGTTGCGGGTGTAGCTTATCGTCCACGCCGCAATCGCACCGCAGGTAAGGAGCACCGCGATGGCCAGTGCACCCGCTTGCAGCAATGAACGCCGCCGTTCCCAACGCAGGTTGGAACCCGCCAGCCCAGCTTCAAGGAAAACCACGTCTTTCAGCAGGCGGGTAAGGAAAAAGCTCTTGCCGCTCGGCTGGTTCGGGATGACCAGCTTGCGATCTAGCTGCAAGGCACGTCCTAGGCTGCCCATGATGCGATCAATCGGACTGCCTTCCTGCGTGCCGCTGGTGAAGTAAACGCCGCGTAATAGCGGCTTTTCGGTGAACTGCGACGGCGCAAACAGGCTGGTGATGAAGTCGTTGAGTACCAGCTTGAGTGTACTGAGTTGTTGTGGGAAGACATAAAGCTGGGCGCGCTTTTGTGGGTCGCGCTCTTGCTGCAACCGGTCGATCAGCCGGTCGTTAATGCGCTTCTCGAGGGCGTTGAATTCGTCTGAAAAGGCTGGCAGCGCCTGAGGTTCAGCCGCGCCTTCAATGTATTGGAACGAGGTGCCCCAGACCTGCTCGCGTTCTTCTTTGCTGAATTCGCCGAAGAACTCCATGAAGCCTGCCAGCAAATCCGTTTTGGTGATCAGTACGTACAGCGGGAAGCGGATGTTCAGTTCCTTGTGCAGTTCTTCAATTCGTTTGCGCAAGGCGTCAATGTGTCGTTCACGTTGCGCCGCATTTTGCTCGAGCAGGTCGGATACGCTCAAGGTCAGCAGAACCCCGTTGATCGGACGCCGGCTCCGATATTTTTTTAGTAGCTGCAAGAACCCCGACCACGCTGCGCTATCGACGGCCTGATTGCTTTCCTGGGTCGTGTAGCGGCCTGCTGTATCCAGCAGCACGGCATCATTGGTGAACCACCAGTCGCAATTTCGAGTGCCTCCGACGCCACGTATTGAACCCTGTCCAAATTGATCCGCGAGAGGGAATTTCAGCCCCGAATTTACAAGCGCGGTAGTTTTCCCCGAACCCGGTGCTCCGATAAAGATGTACCACGGAAGCTCGTATACCCATTGCCGGGTGAATCTGCCGAAGGTGCCCGAGAGCGATTTTTTTCCATCTTGACCAAAGCGCGATTGCTTCAATACGACAATCGCTTCTTCAAACCGTTTGCCCAGCGCGGCGACCTCTTCAGCGCTTGGCTGATTCTCACCGGGCGTTTGTTGGCTACCTTGTTTAACCAGTCCTTCCATCAGGTTGGCATTGGCTTGCTTGGCCTTGAAGACGTTCCACAGCAGCTTGGCGACATACACCAAAGCGATGAGTATGATCAGGGTGACGCGCACCAGCTCCGAATCGAGTGGGCGATAATCTGCGATCGAGATGAGCGGACCGACAAACCATATCAGCAGGCCGATGGCACAAAGACCCAGGAGAGCCAAGACCCATCGATTGAAAATTAGCGAGAGCAGCTTTTTCATCGTCGTTCAAACCTTGCGAATTATTGGGCTGTTGAAAGACGGGGGCAGGGCGCTATGCTAGCCTCCCCCGGCCGGTGATGTGGCAAGCACGATTTCGACGCGTCGGTTAAGTGCGCGTTGCGCGGCTGTGGTATTGGGGCCAAGCGGTTCGGCATCGGCACGGCCATCAGCGCTATAGCGAGCCGGAGTCCGTGACTTTTCCTTCAGGAGCGCCATGACGGATTGTGCCCGCTCTTGCGACAAGTGCCAGTTGGAAGGAAAGCGCGTCGAGCGGATCGGCTGATTGTCTGTATGTCCGATTACACGTACTTGACCCGGCTGTGCTTCCAGCGCTTCGGCTACACGCTGCAAGGGGGACAGATAAGCCGACGATATCGTGGCACTTCCCGGGGCAAACAGGCCGTCGCCCAGAATCGTCACGACACTGCGATTCTCCTCATCACGTACGGACACGAGGCCCTTTTTGATTTCCGGCTCGAGGAATCCTGCCAGCCGGGGTTTCTGCGCCAGTGGGGGGGGCTTGGGCTGCGCTACCGGCGCAGCAGACTGGACGCGTAGCGCCTGTACCTGGGCATAGACCGGATCTGATTTCTCGTTCAGAGCGTAATTCAACCCGAAGTACGCCCCCAGCATGATCAGCCCGAGGCCGCCAAGAGCTATCCACAAGGGCAGTGCGGTGAACAGGGTTTTTCGCTCAGCGTTAACGCCATGCCAATGAGGTGACAACGCACGCTCATAGTCACCCTGTTGTTTGCGCAGCATCTGTGCTAGCCGTTCGCGCAAGGTTTCGAGCGCTTCCTTGCCGTTGTCTTGCACTTGATAACGGCCTTTGAATCCCAGGGCGAGGCAGATATACATCAGTTCAAGCAAGTCGCGATTGGTTGCCGGATCTTCTGCCAGTTTGGACAACAACTGGAAGAATTTTTCGCCGCCCCAGCCTTCATTGTGGAACATGACTAGGAGACTTTGTTTGGCCCACGTTCCTGAGCCGCCCCATGGAGTCGAGGCTATCGCCTCGTCCAGCAGGGTGCACAGCGCATAGCGCGCTGCGATCACTTTTTCCGGCCGGACGCCTCCGGCCTGTGCTCGCGCTTCGAATGTCTTGATTCCTTGCGCAAGGAATTCGCGCAAGCCGGCCGAGTCAGGATGCTGCAGTGTAGCGCGAAGTTGCGGGACAACATCCAGTAGGGGGTTGGCGGCAGCCAATAGAGGGTTAAGACCACTCGTTTCAGGCAACGGCCTGGCTGGAATGGCCTCCCGGGTTGAAGGTGACGGAGTGGCCGACTGAGCAACCGCCCGCCTGCCGGGAGTCGGCATGATGATCGTATGATCCGACTCGGGTACCGAAAAAGGATCGTCGTGGCTCATGGTTATCCTTTGATTCCCCAGAATTCAAGTTCGAGCCCAGGGAAGTCGCCTGCAATATGCATTGCCATTCCACCGGAACGTTGTAGCTGGTCCCACAATTCTCCGCCGCGTTCAAGTTCGAAGTAATTAAATCCGGCATGAAATGGGATCTGCCGGGGTGCCACGGGCATTGCACGTAATGGAATGCCGGGCAATTGAAGATTGACCAGGTCGCGAATCCGTTCGACCGGGCCGATTTTGACTTGCGACGGGAAGCGGGTACGCAAGACTTCAGGCGATATCTGCGCGTTGACGGCAAGGACAAAACTCGCGCTCTTCAAAAGATCCTGATCAGAAATGATTGCGACACGTACCCCGAACTTACGATCCTGCAAATCAATTGGAACAGCGCTTCGATGCAACACCATGCTCAGCGAACGGCGCAGATCGTCGATCAGCGGGGTAAATGACTTTTCCAGATTGTCGTGTAGATAGTCCGGATAGGACGGAACCCGCCGATTTTCGCGGCTGAATGTCGATAGTTCGCCAGCCAGTTGCAGGCAGGTGATGAATAGACGCTCCGGATGCAACGGGCTGGTTCGCGTGTAATAGGTCAATACCGGCTCGTAACGGTTGACGGTTTGCAGCAAAAGAAAATCAGCGATTTCGCCAACTCCGCCACGGCCTGGTTGCGTTACTTGTGTAGCAAGCTCTTCACCGCGCTGATGTAGCATACCCGCGACCTCACGTGCGTAGCCCGCCAGCGGGCCATTTTCGCTTACCCTGAGGGTTGGAGGGATGAAGCGCTTGTCCAGTACCAGTTCATTGTTGGCGCGCCTTTCGACCAGTCGCACCACACCCAGGCACGCGTAGGCATCGGTCATGTCACTTTGCAGCATCAAACGCATGCGTAATTGACCGACCTGAATACGAGCCAGGTTTTCCGCCGTGTTATCCGGAATCTCAAGTTCGGTGACGCTGTACCGGGCAAGGCTCGATTCGTCAGTACTCTCGAACTCGGCTTCCCTGGCATCGGGCCGACGCAAGGGCACTGCCAGGACTACAAGCTGGTCCTTGGCGTTGGCGGGAACATCGAGTGGCAAAGGGCCTTCCTGACTGGCAGGAAAATCGAATGGTGTTCCATCCGGGTAGATTCCGCTGGCGGATGATAGCGCCAGTTTACCCAAGGTCAGGGATGATTCATCCACAACCAGCTTGACGAAGCCCCAGCTATTAGGGATAACGGGCCCGACTCGGGATTCGACCAGCTTTTCAAGGTAACGGTCATGCTGCTGGAAATGCTGCGGTTGCAGGAACATTCCTTCAGACCAGACGACCTTTTGTTCCCTCGACATGGCGTGTTTCCTATCGTTTAGCTGTGAGTCCTAGTGCCGCAGGCCACTATTTTCGAACTGACTGTGTGAGCATGACATCCCGCTCCCGAACACTAATAGTGACCGGAGTGGTCTCGTTCAGGGTTACCGGGATCGATGCGCGCCACCGAGAGCGCTCTATGTCCCGATAAGCGGCAAGCACGGCCACGAAGCGGGTGTCTGGTTGTAACTCGCGGGTGAATTGCTGGTTTTCACCAGGCTGGAGGAGAAACTCCTCTTTGGCGACAAGTTCGCTGCCGAGGGCGTCTTTTTCATGATCGAACAATGAAAAGAAATCCGTACTCTGAAACGTTGCCAGGCTCTTAAGTTCAAGCATTCGCGCAACGACCGGTGACGCTCTACCACGAGAATCGGGATTGGCATTGACATCTACGGCCAGATTGATCTGGAGCACAGTTGGTTTGGGAGGGGGCGGTGGCGGCTTGGCGCAGCTGACAAGCATTAAAGACAAAACTAATGACGCCACTGCTGCGCCAAAGGTGGTTTGGAAATGCGTTTTCACAGCCATGTCTATCCCCTTACCCTTTTAGAGAATTCAGTTTGATAGAGGCTCAAGAACAGAAGCCTGCCCGCAATATCGAAAGCACCTTCACTTTCTTCCTCCCGTCCATCAGCCTCTGGCATTTACTGGTCGCTCGGCTCAAATCCTCTCGGTACATCATTGCCGAAAGCATGGGCCGCCGTCCGGAAACGAAGGCTATCACTGGCATTGCTGCCGACAAGTCTTTGGACTTGGACTGTCTATACTGTAGCATATCAAAGTGACTATGGATTCAATACAAATATAGGTATTTAGTGTTATGCACTTGCCAGAATTAGTATCACCAGCAAGTATCACCAGCAGCAGCGTGTTTTTGAGAGAGTTTGGACTATAGAGGCAACGCGGGCGGAACGGGTGCCATGGTCTCGAGTTTTTACCGATGATTAAGGTGTCTTGCGTTTAACGAGCGGATGTACTCCGGGATAGAGGTGACTCTGTGCAAGTGCCTCTGGTTGGCGTGGTTATTCGGCCGACTAAAGTATTTGTGGAGTCTGCAACGACATGAGGCTGGTGCCTCAATGGGAGACGGATATGAGCGACATCGAAAAGCTTCTTGCCGAATTCGCGGATGGTTCGCCCTGTGGACCTGATCTCGAATACGACCCGCAGTACATCGCCCTTGAATCAGCGGCGCGCGTAAAGCCGGAACAGCAGATTGGCGACACGATCATCCCGGCCGAACAGCCTGACTGGGGTGATGTGCTAAAACAGGCCGAAGCTCTCTTGTCACGTTCAAAGGATCTGCGGGTTGCCGTGCTGCTGGCGCGGGCCCTAGTCAGAATAAACAACCTTCAGGGTTTGTGCGATGGTTTGACTCTACTGCAAGGGTTGATGGAACGTTACTGGGAGTACGTGCATCCGGTTCCTGATCCCGATGATCCAGACGATATCATTATCCGTTTGAATGCGCTGGCACCACTCGGTGATCCCGAGGCCATGCTGCTGGACGTGCGCAATGCCTTGGTGGTGGTATCCGGTCCGCATGGACGTGTTTCCGTACGCGACATATTGGTTGCGTCAGGGAAACTTCTGCCGGGGAAAGACGACGCCGTGCTGAGTCTGGCGCAGATCGAAAGTGCTATAGCCGCAGCCGCTGCAAGGGATGGCGGGCTTATTGATGCTGCTCGCGTCAGTGCGGGTCTTGTCACTTCGATCTATTCCGTATTGTCGGATAAAGTTGGCTCCGACCGTGCTACAGATCTACGACCATTGTCTGGCATTTTGAAATCAGTAGTGCTGGCTTGTAGCGGTGCTGTCGGCGAACCGGCTGATTCGGTACAGGAAGTCAATGCAGCTGTTGGCGGCACTGCCGTGGATTCGGCCACCGTCCGGCCGTTGGTGGCCGGGGAAATCCGTAGCAGTGCGGATGCGATGCGCGTGCTCGATTCTGTATGCCGTTTTTTTGAAGTCACCGAACCGGGGAATCCAGCGCCGCTGCTGATTCGGCGCGCGCAACGCTTGATCAACAAAAGTTTCGTCGAAATCATGCAGGATCTGGCACCAGACAGCTTGAGCCAGATTCGGAATATTGCCGGGCTCAAGGACGACGAATAGACCGATTTGGACAAATACAACGAATCGGCAGCGAGAGTGAATTTTGTGGTTGTTCTGCAGTCTGATATTCTAGGTGGTTATTTCTTCTGTTAAGAAGTTGCAGCCTTGGTTTAATTCCTTTTAAGGTGTACGTACATGGTCTTCCGAGGTTTAGCGCCGGTTCTCTTACTTTCGTCCATTTTGGCTGGCTGTGTCGCAAATCCGACGCGCCAGTACGACGGTGAACTCAAGGAAACGGTTACCCTAGTCAGAAATGGTGCTGTTAAGCAGGCGTTGCAGCAACTCGAAAAGAATAACGAACCAGGTGTTATAACCAAAGACAAGGATATTCTTTACTACCTTGAAAAAGGCGAATTGTTGACCCTGGATGGTGACTATTCCGCAGGACGGGATACCTGGCTGAAAGCTGACGAATTTGTCCGTGAGTGGGAAGACAGTGTGAAGACAGATGCCGCGAAGGTCATTGGTGATGTTGGCAGCTTCCTGATCAACGACAAAACAAGGCGTTATGATGGTCAAGATTACGAAAAGGTAATGTTGTCCACCAACCTAACCTTGAGTCATGTTATGCAGGGCAACTACGATTTAGCCCGCATTGAGATGAAAAAAACCTATGAGCGTGAAAAGCTGATCGAGAGTTTCCGCGAGAAGGAGTACGACAAGCTGCAGGAAGACGCTAAATCCAAAAACGTCAGTGTCGACGTTAAACAGATGAAAGAGTATCCGATGACCGAACTGGATACGCCGGAGGTCAATAGCCTAAAGAACGGCTTCCAGAACGCTTTTTCGCACTATCTTGCAGGTTACTTTTTTGAGGTCACTGGAGAGCCTTCTCTCGCCGAGCCAGGCTACCGCAACGCACTCCGATTGGTGCCGAATTCCCGTATTGTCCAGACCGGGCTGAAAGAAGTCGGTCGCCGCCGTCCTGGCCCCAAGGAGTCAGATGTACTGTTCGTCATTGAATCGGGGTTTGCGCCATCCTGGAAGTCAATCACGATCCCGATCCCCATCCCGCGACAGAGTGGGTTCATGGTTACTCCGCTATCCTTTCCTCTGATCAAGTCCGAAAACAAGGGTTTCGTTCCAGCTTCAGTTTTGGTTGCCGGCAAGCAATTGCCTGTTGAAACCTTGACTAACGTCGACGCGATGGCCCGGCGGCAATTAAAGGATCAAATGCCTGGGATACTGTTGCGTACCGTAATTCGCGCCGTAGTGAAGTCGGTTGCACAGGATCAAGCGTATAAGGGCGGAGTTGTGTTGGGTGTGCTGACCAATGTGGCCACAGTGGTTACCGAACAAGCGGATGATCGGAGTTGGCGTACCTTGCCTGAGCGGATTTCAGTGGCACGTGCCACGCTGCCGCAAGGGACACAGGTGATTGAGTTTCAGACGAGCACCGGATCGTACAAGAAAGAAGTCAATATTGGTAACCGTTTCTCGATTATCCCAATACGGATAACAGACGGGATGGTTTATGTAGGCCAGCCGAACGCTTTGGGAGCAGACTTGTCTGAGGTTTCAGCAAATACCGAAATCCAGCTAAAACCTGTTCCAGCTGCAAAGAAACCTCCTGTAAAGAAGCCGATCAAAAAGGTTGAATAAGTACCCCCGTTTCTTGGAGATTTTGATGAAATCCTGTCTTGTTGTTTTTTTCTGCCTGCTGTCCCTATCCGGTGAAGTGCTCGCCGCAGCTGAGCGACGTGTAGCTCTCGTAATTGGAAATAACGATTATCAGAATATTGTCAAACTGGAAAAAGCGGTCAATGACGCCAATTCCGTTTCAGCAGAACTCAATAAGGTTGGCTTCGAGGTCCAGACCTTGAATAACGCCGGCCAGAAGAAGATGAACCAGGCGATCAACGACTTTGTCCAGAAAGTTTCTGGAGGTGGCGTCGGCGTCTTCTTCTTTGCCGGGCACGGTTTACAGATAAACAACCAGAATTTCCTCGTTCCGGTTGATATGGATCAGCCGCGCGAACCCGACGATGTCGCTGATCAGGCAATCAGCGTCCCGGTCCTGCAGGATAAACTGGCTGCCGCCAAGGCCAAGTATACGCTGCTGGTTCTCGACGCTTGCCGAAACAACCCGCTGCCGAAAAAGGCAGGGCGTTCGATCGGTTCAACACGCGGTCTGGCGATGACCAATTCCCCGAGCGGACAAACAGTGCTCTATTCGGCAGGTGCGAATCAGGAAGCCCTAGATAGTCTCGGCAACAACGACAGCAATCCGAACGGATTGTTTACGCGCGAGTTTCTTCCGATGATTTCCCAGCCCGGAGTCAGTTCGACCGACGCGCTCAAGAAAACACGGTCAATGGTGATACAAAAGGCAAAATCGGTCGGTCATGAGCAGCAACCCGCAATTTATGACCAGACCGATGGTGACTTCTACTTTGTCCCGGGGCCCGCTCCGGCACAGACTTTAACCGCAGCACCGGCAAACTCAGTGGTCCAAACGGTTGATCCGAAAGCTGTCGAACTCTCCTTCTGGGATAGCATCAAGGATAGCAAGCAGCCTGAAGACTATCAGGACTATCTCAGCAAGTATCCGAATGGACAGTTTGCCCAACTGGCGACACGTCGCATGGCCGCAACGAAGACCACTTCGGTGAGCCGAGGTGGCGAGGCCACTTCTGCACCGTCTGCGTCAGCTGGAGCTGCTGCGCCGGCGCAGGTTGCCATGGCTCCGGTGCCGCCGCCCCCGACAAACAGTGGCGCATCGATTGCCAGCAAGCTTGAAGAGCAGGGCAAGATGAATAACCTCAAGGTGACCGATCTCAGAGCGACCAAGCGGGATAATTTGCTGCGTATCCAAGCTGAAATTACCAATATCAGTTCGGGGAATCAGCAGCTTTATTACCGCTTCAAGTGGCTGGATCGTGACGGTTTTACGGTCTGGGATGATGAGCCGTGGAAGCCGATGATCGTCTATGGCAATCAGAAGCAAGTCATCAATGTTTCATCGCCTACTTTCAAGGCAACTGATTTCCGCCTCATATTACAAAGCCCGGACAACACCGCCAATTAGTTCTAACCCTCGACGAATTCCCGGTACTGAAGCCTTGCCGGACCTCATCGAACAACACATCTTACGGAGGAAATACGATGTTCTCAAAACCTGATTTCAAGCGCTACCCACATTTGCTCACAGGCATTCTGCTCGTCGCACTGGCTGGTTGCCAGACCACCTCACCCACAACCGGGACCAGTGGCGTCAGTTATGGCGATGCCAAGGCGGTTGAAACGGTAACGACGGATCTCGGGTCGACCGACATCCAGATGATCTCGGAGAAAATGACCCAGTCGCTCATTCAACATCCAGTCATTCAGGATACGATCAAGAAGCGCGGTTTGTTGATGGCGTCACCGGTTCAGAACAAGACCAGCGAGTATTTCGATACCAAGATGATCACGGACACGGTTCTTACTCAGTTGCAGAAGAACGGAATCCGCTATGTGATCGAAGCCGACAACATGCAAAACCAGACGGACGAGTTGCGTCGCCAGACTCAATCAGGTCTTTACGACAAAACGAAGTCGGTCAAGGTCGGTAAAATGCAGGGTGCCAAATACCGCCTGGACGGAAGCATTTCTTCCATCATCAAGAAGACCTCTGATCTGAAGGACGCCTACTACAAGATGAACCTGCGTCTGATCGAAATCGAGACCGGTATTGTTGAATGGTCCGACGAGAAGGAAATTCGTAAATCCGCCAAACGTTGATCTGGCAAGCGCGACGGTAACCTGGAGAAATTTTGATGAAGGCCAAATGGTTCGCCCGCTTGGGGTTAAGCGTTCTGATCGCCACAGTGAGTCTTGCTACTCAGGCCGCGCCGCAGCCCAAGGTGGCTGTGACTGATCTGGCTTACGAGGAGCGGGTCAGTGAGTATTTCCGCGTCGTTGCCGCTACGGAAAAGTCATCGCTCCGCGCTTCGGGCCGCGAAAGCGAGCGCGAGACGGATTTTTCGTCCTCGCGCCGCAGCAGCGGATCGATCAATGCCAAGTCGGAAAGTAGTTATTACGAGGCTGAGGGAACGTACAGCTATATTGATCGCGGTGAGATGCGCAAATTCACTGCCGACATCAAGGGTGGAATCTTGAAGTCAGGTCGATTCGAACTCGTTCAAGGCAGGCCTTTTACTGACGCAAAGAGCAACGAAAAACTCTATGACATAATCGGTCGTATCAAAAAAGGCATGTATCCGGGTGCCGATTATGTGTTGTTCGGTGCCATCAATAGCATTGAGTTTCGTCAGGAAGCCAACCCCATCGATAATACAAACACGGTTTCCCATACATTAAGTCTAGAACTGGTCGGCGAATTCAGTCTGATCAGCACCAAGAACTTCAAGGTCAAGTCGTCCTTCAGTGCGATGGGAGCAGGTCAGGATGTCAAACTGCTCACGAGTCGCGGAGGAAGGGTTGTGCTGAATCGTGGCAAGGTAGTCTCCGAGGTTTCAAAGAGCCTTGGCGAAGATGTCAGCCGCCAGCTTGAAGAACAATTGAGCGGCGTTTTCGGTGGCGAAGAGAGCAATGAAAAGGGTGCAGGCAGACCTCGTGAAGAGTCGCAGCGCGAAGAGGTTATTATTTTCAAGTAGAAGTCAAACCATGTCTGAAAAGCCCGCAGTTTGACTACCGGACAACCCCGCCCTTTTTCTGACGGGGTTGTTTTTCGTTCCTTGATCTTTCCGGAATAAACCTGTAAAAATGTAATTGGTCTACCTGCTTGTTATTCTCAGAATCGGGTGTCACTGGTTCATGGCTGAGTTTCACCTGATTCTCCACGGTTTTCTGAAGGAGTGAGTCATGGCAAAAGACAGTAGTCAGAAATTCATTGCACGCAATCGTGCGCCCCGGGTGCAGATCGAATACGACGTCGAACTATATGGTGCTGAAAAAAAAATCCAGTTACCGTTCGTTATGGGCGTGTTAGCTGATCTGTCCGGAAAGCCTGCCGACCCCTTGCCGCCAGTGGCGGATCGCAAGTTTCTTGAAATCGATGTCGATAATTTCGACAGTCGCATGAAAGCGATCAAGCCGAGAGTAGCGTTCCAGGTGCCCAATACGCTTACTGGTGAAGGCAACATCAGTGTCGATCTCAGCTTTGACAGCATGGATGACTTCTCGCCGGCGGCTGTTGCCCGCAAGGTCGACGCCCTCTCCAAGTTGCTGGAAGCGCGCCAGCATCTATCCAACCTCATGACTTACATGGATGGCAAGACGGGTGCGGAAGAGCTTATCAACAAGGTGTTGAAAGATCCTGCTCTGTTGCAGTCGCTGGCCTCGTCGGCCAAGCCAGCCGCAGAGGGCACTGCTGAAGGCGCTGCGTCTTAGGCGTCGTTGTCCGTCACCAACATTCCAAGGAGAACCACATGGCCGAAACCGAAAAACTTGCCCAAGCGGCGGGTTTGACCTTCGAAGGAAATGAATTTTCCGCACTCCTGCAAAAGGAATTCAAGCCGAAAAGCGAAGAAGCGAAAAGTGCGGTAGAAGAGGCGGTGCGTACTTTAGCGTCGCAGGCGCTATCGCAAACAAAATTGATTGGTAACGACGTCATCAAGTCGATTGAAGCGATCATCGCTGAGCTTGATCATAAGCTTACCGAGCAGATCAACCTGATACTGCATCATCCAGACTTTCAAAAGCTGGAAGGCTCCTGGCGCGGCTTGCACTATCTGATCAGCAACACTGAAACGGATGAGCAACTGAAGATCCGTATCATGAATATCTCAAAGCAGGACTTTGGTAAGACGCTGAAGCGTTATAAAGGCACAGCTTGGGATCAGAGCCCGCTCTTCAAGCGGATTTACGAAGAGGAATACGGGCAATTTGGCGGGGAGCCGTTTGGTTGCCTGGTTGGTGAATACGCTTTTGACCATAGTCCTCAGGACGTTGAACTGCTGGGTGAAATTGCAAAGGTTTCGGCTGCAGCGCACACGCCGTTTATCGCAGGTGCCTCGCCTACAGTCATGCAAATGGATTCGTGGCAAGAACTTGCCAATCCGCGCGATCTTACTAAAATATTCACCACGCCAGAGTATGCCGCGTGGCGTTCATTGCGCGAATCTGACGATGCACGCTATATCGGGCTGGCCATGCCGCGCTATCTGGCCCGTTTGCCTTACGGCGCCAAAACTTCGCCGGTGGAAGAGTTTGATTTTGAGGAAGATACGGGCGCGGCCGATCACAGCAAATATACTTGGGCCAATGCCGCGTATGCGATGGCTGTGAATATCAACCGATCATTCAAATTGTACGGCTGGTGTTCGCGTATTCGGGGCATCGAATCAGGCGGAGCGGTGGAAGGTCTGCCGACCCACACCTTCCCGACCGATGACGGCGGCGTAGACATGAAATGTCCAACCGAAATCGCGATCAGTGATCGGCGCGAAGCCGAGCTGGCGAAGAATGGTTTCATGCCTCTCGTCCATCGAAAGAACTCCGATTTCGCTGCGTTCATTGGCGCGCAATCGCTGCAGAAGCCCTTTGAGTACGATGATCCTGATGCAACGGCCAATGCCAATCTCGCAGCGCGCTTACCCTATTTGTTTGCATGCTGCAGGTTTGCGCACTATCTTAAATGTATCGTTCGCGACAAGATTGGATCGTTCAAGGAACGCGACGATATGCAGATATGGCTACAGGACTGGATCATGAACTACGTTGATGGTGATCCGGCGCATTCGTCAGAAAGCACAAAGGCACGCAAGCCATTGGCTGCTGCTGAAGTCGTCGTTGAGGAAGTGGAAGGCAATCCAGGGTATTACACGTCGAAGTTTTTCCTGCGGCCACACTATCAGCTCGAAGGGCTGACGGTATCGCTGCGGCTCGTATCCAAGCTGCCGTCGGCGAAAGCAGCGTAATCATGCGCGGCCTTCGTTGGCTGCTTTGGACTTCAATCGCCGTCTATCGGGAAGTGCGTAAGTCAAAAAAGGAGAAATGCCATGGCTGTTGATATGTTCTTGAAAATTGATGATGTAAAAGGCGAGTCAACCGATGACAAGCACAAAGGCGAGATCGATGTGTTGGCGTGGAGTTGGGGCATGAACCAGTCGGGTACTACGCACATGGGTGGTGGCGGTGGTTCTGGAAAGGTAAGCGTTCACGATTTGTCACTGACCAAGTATGTCGACAAATCCTCGCCCAACCTGATGTTGGCCACGTGCAATGGGAAGCATTTCAAAGAGGCTTTACTGACAGTCCGTAAGGCAGGTGAGAAGCCGCTTGAGTACATCAAGATTTCGATGAAGGAAGTCATTGTTTCGTCGGTTTCGACGGGCGGCAGCGGTGGTCAAGATCGTCTTACCGAGAATATCACGCTCAACTTCGCCGAATTCAAGATCGCCTATACACCGCAGAAAGAGGACGGCTCGGGTGATGCGGCAGTTGAGGCTGCATACCACATTGCGAAGAATGTGAAGATCTAGCCGACGCGAACCGGTGGCTTGCGCCGCCCGTTTGACCGCTTCAGATTGCGCCGGCTCGTTTTTACGAACCGGCGCGTAGATCATGCATTTTGACCAGGCGAAGTGATATGGCTCAAGGAGACATGTTTCTCAAAATTGATGGTGCCCGCCAGGGTGCCATTAAGGGCGAGGCGCAGGACACGGGGCACAAGGAAGAAATTGACGTGCTCGGCTGGACCTGGGGGATGGAGGGAAACCTGATTCACGGTCAGGCCACGGCAAAAACGGCGGTACGCGAACTCAAATTCACCAAGCAGGTGGATAAAGCAACGACCGGACTGATGTCAGCCCTGCGCAACAACGAGGTGATCAAGAAGGCCATCCTGACAGTGCGTAAGGCAAGTGGCAAGGCTCCGATCGAGTATTACACGATCACCATGGAAAAAGGCCGCATCACTTCCCTGATCCAGCAGTCAGGCGAAGAAGGAGGCGCGGCCACGATCAACGAAGAAGTAAGTATCGCGTTCAGCAAGGTTGCGGTTGAATACAAACCTCAGGGCAATGATGGTCAGGTCCGAGGCGGTACCTCTTTCGAGATGGATATTTTCGAGGGCGACTGATAATGGAGCGAGCTTTCCCATGAGTATTCAGCAAACGGCTGAACAAAGCCTTCGCGATGGCGATCCGGCGCTGGCGTTGCAGCAGTTGCAGGAGCAAGTCCGGGCCAATCCAGGTGATGCCAAGCTGCGCATATTTCTGTTCCAGTTGCTGGCGGTTCTTGGCCAGTGGGAACGTGCGCTGACTCAGCTAGAGGTGGCGTCCAACCTGGATGTGTCTGCGCTTGCCATGACCCAGATGTACAGGGAAGCAATCCGCTGCGAAGTATTGCGGGCGCAAGTATTCGCGGGACGCAAATCGCCTATGATCTTTGGACAGCCCGAGCCATGGCTCGCTTTGCTGATTGAGTCATTGCTGGTGGCTGGGCGTGGGCAAGCAATGGAGGCAGAGCAATTACGCACCCAAGCCTTCGCTCAGGCTGATAGCGTCGGCGGTACGCTTGACGGGCAGCGTTTCGAGTGGATTTCCGATGCTGATTCGCGCCTTGGACCGACGCTGGAGGCCATCATCAACGGCAAGTATTACTGGGTGCCTTTTGCGAATTTGAGCGAGATTGTGATTGAGGCCCCTGAAGATCTAAGGGATGTGGTGTGGATGCCGGTTCACTTCATGTTCTCAAACGGTGGTGAATCGGTCGGACTGATTCCTACTCGTTATCCCGGTTCCGAGGCTTCCGATGACTCTTTGCTGGCCCTCAGCCGTAAAACGATTTGGAATGAGGTCGCGTCCGGTGCCTATCATGGTCTCGGTCAGCGGGTTATTGCTACCGATGCCGGCGACGTTCCGTTGATGGATGTGCGGAAAATTTCCATTGACCCGGTTGAGCAAGGTGCCAGCGACACCGACCTTGGGTAAAACATGGCCGAACTGATCCCAAAGGAAAGGCTACAACCAGCTTTACTGGATCGACTGATTGATTACGAGCCGGACAAGAAGCAGGAGTCGCGCGAAAGTCGCCTGATTACCAAGAAACGCCTGCATGAAGCAGTCATGCGCGATTTGGCATGGCTGTTCAATACCACGCGACTCGGTGGCGAAGTCGAACTCGGTGGTTACGAGTACGCACAACGTTCGGCCATAAATTTTGGCTTGCCGGCCTTGTCGGGAGAAACGGCGTCCACACTCGACATGGTGAGTCTTGAGCAAACGGTCAGGCAGGCAATCCTTGATTTCGAACCGCGCATCATGCCCGAAACGCTGCAGGTCGAAGCTCTGGCGTCAGGGTCGATGCTCGAGCAGCACAACGTTGTAAGCATGCAAATTCGCGGCAATTTGTGGGCGCATCCGATTCCGATTGAGCTTCTCTTGCGTACCGATGTCGATCTTGAGACAGGTGCCGTAGAGATCCGTGATCTCGGAAAGTCCGTCTGAACCAGGCTATCACGTTGATATAAATGGATCCTCGCTTACTACGCTACTACAATCAGGAACTGCAGCATCTTCATGAGATGGGTGCGGAGTTCGCGTTGCAGTTTCCGAAGATCGCCGCCCGCCTGGGGATGGATGGCATTGAGGTTACTGACCCATATGTCGAACGATTGCTTGAAGGTGCCGGCTTTCTTGCGGCAAGAGTTCAACTTAAGCTGGATGCGGAGTTTCCTCGTTTTACTCAACGGCTCCAGGAAATTATTTTTCCAAATTTTCTTGCGCCAACACCATCGATGCTTATCGCCCAGTTTCGACCGGAATTGGACGAAACCAATCTCGCGCAGGGCGTAACCATCATACGTGGCAGTTCCATACGCAGCCAGCTTGGCAAGGGTGATAGCTCGGCGTGTGATTTCCGCACGGCACAGGATGTCGTGCTGTGGCCAATTGAGATAACGGCGGCGGAGTATTTCTCGTATGCACCTGATTTGCCGCTCGCTGCACTACCGGTCGCAAAACGCATCAAGGGAGGCGTGCGTCTGCGGCTTAGGACAACTGCAGGGTTAGCGTTCAACCAGTTGTCCCTGAACGAGCTGAGGGTTTTTCTCTCGGGCAGTGACGAGGTCGCGTACAAGTTGCACGAATTGTGTTTGGGGGCTTCCGTCGGTGTGTTGATTGCACCGGCCGTACGTCCTTGGCCATGGCATGTGTATCTGGACGAAAAGAACATCAAACCGGTCGGTTATCAGGATGACCAGGCCTTGTTGCCGATCACCTTACGTTCCTTCCAGGGATATCGCTTGTTGCAGGAATATTTCTCGTTTCCGCAGCGCTTCCTGTTTCTCGATTTGCAGGGACTGGCATCGGCGTTCAAACGACACGCCGGAAATGAAATGGAAATAGTTCTGCTGTTTGAGCGAGGCGAGCCGACGTTACAGGGCATCGTTGATGCATCCAGCTTCTCACTTTTCTGTACGCCAGCGATCAACCTGTTTCCCAAACGGGCGGACCGGATTCATCTTGCTGACAATACCTATGACTATCACGTCGTTCCTGATCGCACGCGACCGATGGATTATGAAGTGCATGAAGTTAGCAACGTGGTCGGTTATGGCGTTGGCAGTGACAGCGGACAGAATTTCGCGCCATTCTACGCGGCCTACCACACCGAAGATCAGAGCCATGTGGCGTATTTCAGCACGCAACGAGAACCGCGTCTGCTCTCCGAAGCGCAGAAGAAAAATGGCCCCCGGTCGAGTTATGTCGGTAGTGAGGTATTCATTTCCCTGGTGGACCCGAATGAAGCGCCTTATCGAAGCGATCTGAGGCAACTCTCCATCAATACCGTCTGCACCAACCGTGATCTGCCGTTGCATATGCCTCTGGGTGTAGGTAAGTCCGATTTCACACTCGACAGTGCTGCTCCGGTAAGTGCGATCCGTTGTATCAAGGGACCATCAAAACCTTACTCACCGTTGTCGCAAGGTGCGGGCTCGTGGCGTTTTATCAGCCATCTGTCACTGAATTATCTGTCACTGCTTAACGCCAATGAGCGCGAGGGTGCAATGGCCTTGCGTCAAATGCTGGGTCTGTATGCAACTAGCAGCGAACCCGGTTCGATGAAACAAATTGAAGCTTTGCAATCAGTGCGCGTGCAACCAACGATGCGACGCTTGCCGGTCAGTGGCCCGATTGCATTTGGACGGGGTATCCGAATCGAGCTCGACGTTGATGAAATGGGCTTTCAGGGGGGGAGTGCGTTTTTGTTCGGGAGCGTGATGGAGCAATTTTTCGTTCGCCATGTATCCATTAACTCATTTACGGAGACTGTGCTACGTTCGTCTTCACGCGGCGAAATAATGCACTGGATGCCTCGATGCGGGAACCGGCCGATTATTTGACGTTTTTTCGGGCGCTTGAGGAAAAGCCGTATCAGTACGACTTTTTCCAGGCTCTGCGCCGTATCGAATGTCTGTTTCCAAAAAAGCCGCGCATCGGCCAGGCATTACGTCCGGCAGACGAGCCCGTGCGGCTCGGGCAGGAACCGGCACTGAGTTTTGCTCCTTCGACGATAACGTCGTTCAAGGTGGCCGATGGTGTGACCTTGCCGCGCATGGAGGTACGGTTCTTCGGGATGCTGGGACCGAATGGTCCCCTGCCGCTCCACCTGACCGAATTCGCGCGTGGCCGCTCGATTCATGCCGGGGATCAAACTCTGGTCCGATTCCTCGACATATTTCACCATCGCTTTATGTCATTGTTTTACCGTGCCTGGGCGCAGGCGCAACCGACCGTCAGTCTTGACCGGCCCGGAGAAGATCGTTTCTCGTTTTATGCTGGATCATTTTTTGGTCTGGGTGAAACGAGTCTGCGTGAGCGGGATGCGGTCAATGACTTTGCCAAACTGTATTTTTCTGGGTTGCTGGCTCGCCATGTGCGCAATCGCGATGGGCTGGTAGCTTTGTTGTCTGGATACTTCAGATTGCCGGTAAAGGTCGAGGAATTTACCGGGCATTGGATGCAACTTCAGGAAATGGATCGAACGCGGCTAGGCAAGGAAGGTGCGCTACTGGGCAACGGAGCGGTATTGGGTGGTCGGGTATGGGATTGCCAGCACAAGTTCCGTATCTGTCTCGGCCCCCTCGATTTGTCTCAGTATGAAAGTTTTTTACCGGGAGGCTCTGCGCTGGCCAAGTTGGTGGCGTGGGTCAGGCAGTATCTTTGTTTCGAACTAGAATGGGATGTGCGGCTAATACTTAAGCGCGAGCAGGTTCCTGAAACCCGGCTAGGAAAATTTGGACGCCTGGGCTGGACGACATGGCTAGGTGAATGTCGGCGGCCCGTCGATGTGGCGGATCTGACGCTTGACGCCGAGCGCTTGCTGGCGCACAGGATGGGTTAACTTCAAGGAGAAAAGCATGGCAGAGATCAGCCGGATAGCCCTATTTGGTAAGTTAAACAGCCTTTGCTACAAGGCCATCGAAAGCGCCACCGTTTTTTGCAAGTTGCGCGGGAATCCTTATGTCGAGTTGGAGCACTGGCTCCAGCAGATCCTGCAGGTCCAGGATTCAGACATGCTGCGCATCGCCCGCCATTTCGAGCTCGACATGTCGCGTCTGGCGGCCGATATGACGGCGGCTCTTGACCGATTGCCGCGTGGTTCAACCTCGATCTCCGATCTATCGCAGCATATCGAAAGCGCGGTTGAGCGAGGGTGGGTTTACGGTACGCTGATGTACAGCGAATCGCAGGTCCGCAGCGGGCATCTGGTGGTCGGCATGCTGAAGACGCCTTCCTTGCGCAATGCGATGGTAAATGTTTCGCGTCAGTTCGAACACATCAAGCTCGACATGCTGACCGAGGATTTTTCGAGGATTGTTGCCGGTTCGCCCGAAGACAGTTTGCATGCCTCTGATGGCAGCAGCGCAGCCGCCGCACCGGGGGAAGCGAGCGGTGCGATGCCCCCCGCGCAACTGGGAAAGCAGGAGGCGCTTAAACGCTTTGCAGTCGACCTAACCGAACGTGCACGCAAGGGCCTGATTGATCCGGTTACGGGGCGGGATGAGGAAATCCGACAAATCGTTGATATTTTGATGCGTCGTCGTCAGAACAATCCGATCCTGACGGGTGAAGCCGGGGTGGGGAAGACCGCTGTCGTCGAAGGATTCGCGGTCCGAATCGCCAAGGGAGATGTGCCGCCGGCATTGAAGGAAGTGTCTTTGTATACCCTGGATATCGGCTTGCTGCAGGCTGGTGCCAGCATGAAGGGCGAGTTCGAGAACCGGTTGCGGCAGGTGATCGACGAAGTACAAGCTTCGCCCAAGCCCATCATCCTGTTCATCGACGAGGCGCACACGCTGATCGGTGCCGGCGGTGCCGCTGGTACTGGCGATGCAGCCAACCTCCTTAAGCCTGCTCTCGCGCGAGGTGCCTTGCGCACCGTTGCCGCCACGACCTGGGCCGAATACAAGAAGTATTTCGAGAAGGATCCGGCGCTGACCCGGCGTTTCCAGGTTGTACAGGTGCAGGAGCCGAGCGAGGAGAAAGCGATTTTGATGGTGCGTGGCGTTGCTTCGACCCTGGAAAAACATCATCGCGTGCAATTGCTCGATGAGGCGCTCGAAGCGGCAGTGCGGCTTTCCCACCGTTATATCCCGGCACGCCAATTGCCGGACAAGGCGGTCAGCCTGCTCGATACCACCTGCGCACGGGTCGCAATCAGTCAACATGCCACACCCGCCGAAGTGGAGGATTGTCAGCGACGCATCGAAGCGCTGGAAACCGAACTTGAAATCATCGGGCGTGAAGAAGAGATTGGGATAGATGTCGCTGCACGCCTCGCTGAAGCGACGCAGAAGGTCGACTTGGAACGAGTTCGGTTTGGCGTGCTTGAAGCGCGCTGGAATGATGAGAAAAAACTTGTCGATGAAATCCTGGAGTTGCGCGCCAAGTTGCGTGAAGGTTCCAAGGCGGTCGACGCTGATCCGTCGCAGGTGGCAGCGGCTGACGAAAGCCGCGCCGCGCTGCTGGACCTTTTGCGCGCGAGCGAACTGAAGCTTGCCGAGTTGCAGGGCGAGACGCCGCTCATCATGCCGTCCGTCGATGCGCAGGCGGTTTCGTCCGTTATTGCCGACTGGACGGGTATTCCGGTCGGGCGCATGGTCAAGAACGAAGTGGAAGCGGTATTGAAGTTGGCGGATACACTGAGCCAACGAGTGATCGGACAACGCCACGGACTTGACATGATCGCGCGGCGGATTCAGACCTCGCGAGCCAAGCTCGACAATCCCAATAAGCCGATTGGCGTGTTCATGCTGTGCGGACCGTCGGGTGTCGGCAAGACCGAGACCGGGCTGGCGCTGGCAGAAGCGCTGTACGGCGGCGAGCAGAACGTTATTACCATCAACATGAGTGAATTCCAGGAAGGGCATAGCGTCTCGACCCTCAAGGGCTCGCCTCCTGGCTATGTAGGCTACGGAGAGGGCGGCATCCTGACTGAAGCGGTCCGACGCAAACCCTACAGCGTGGTACTGTTGGACGAGGTTGAAAAGGCGCATCCCGATGTGCATGAAATCTTCTTCCAGGTCTTCGACAAGGGCTGGATGGAAGACGCCGAGGGGCGTTACATCGATTTCAAGAACACCCTGATTTTGCTGACCTCTAACGTCGGTACGGAGATGGTCATGAACCTGTGCAAGGACCCGGAACTGATGCCCGATCCGGCAGCCATTGCCAAAACATTGCGTGATCCTCTATTGAAAGTCTTCCCGGCGGCCCTGCTCGGTCGCCTGGTAGTGATTCCGTACTACCCCCTGTCGGATGATATGTTGGCCAACATCATTCGCTTGCAACTGGGGCGGATCCAGAAACGTATCGCCGAACAGCACAAAATCCCGTTTGTCTTTGATGATGCGGTGGTCAAACTGATCGCAAGCCGCTGCAATGAGTTGGAAAGCGGTGCCCGGGTCGTCGATGCGATTCTGACCAATACCATGTTGCCGAAAATCAGCGAGGAATTCCTGACCCGTATCATGCAGGGCCAACCGGTTCGTCGGGTAGAAGTTACCGTACGCAACGGCGAGTTTGAGTATGTCTTTGAGTGACGGGACGGATTGCTTGTGATGGAAGCAACTGAAACTCTGCTAAAAAATCCTGGCCCGGATGTGGTTCAGGAATTGAGCATTGACGAGGCGCTGCAGGTGGCCGTTCAACTGCATCGCCTGCGTGAGCTCGACAACGCGGAGCTGATTTACCGGCGGGTTCTTGATGTGCTTCCGGATCAGCCGGACGCGCTGCATTTTCTCGGAATCCTGTTGCATCAGCGCGGTCGCAACGACGAAGCGATCGAATATATCGAAAAGTCGATCGCGTTCGATTCCACGTTGCCTGACCGCCATAACAATCTGGGCAACGTGCTGCTGGAACTGGAAAGGCCGGATGAAGCGGCCGCTGCCTATCGGCGGGCTATCACGCTCAATCCGGGGCATGCTGACGCCTACAACAACCTGGGTGCCCTGTTGCGTGCCACGGGGCATCTGGAGCAGTCTCGTGATGCTTACCTGAAGGCGGTCGAACTCGATCCGGAACACGTTGATGCCTACAATAATCTGGGTAACCTGATGTCTGGGCAGGGCAAGGTCAACGAGGCCGTCGCCTATTATTGCAAAGCGATCACGCTCATTCCTGACCATCCACAAACCAGACGATTGTTGGGGATCGCCTATTACACGCTCGGGCAGGTTGATAAGGCGGCTGAAGTGTTTCGTCAGTGGATGGAGGATGAGCCGGACGATCCGATCGCGCAGCACATGTATGCGGCGACTTCGGGGCGGGGTGTTCCGCCGCGTGCGTCTGATGACTATATTGAAATTACGTTTGATGGGTTTGCCGCAAGTTTCGATGCGAAGCTCGGCAAATTAAGCTATCGCGCACCGGATTTAGTGGTTTCAGCGCTGGAGCAGATTTGCGCAGCACCGGCGCGACAGTTATCGGTGCTTGATGCTGGCTGTGGCACTGGTCTGTGTGGCCCGCTGGTTGCTCCGTACGCCAGCCGTATCGTTGGCGTTGATTTGTCGTCCGGCATGCTGCAACGTGCGCAAAACCGAGGCGTCTATGATGAACTGGTCAAGGCAGAGCTTCATGCCTACCTGGTCGATCATTCGGACGAGTTCGATGTCATCGTCTCTGCCGATACGCTAGTTTATTTCGGCGCGCTTGAAGAGGTTCTCGCTGCAGCTTTCCGAGCGCTGAAGCCGGGCGGGTGTCTGGTCTTCACGGTGGAAGAAAGTATCGCGGGTGATACTGGCTATCGGATCAACCCGCATGGGCGATACAGTCATGAACCTGCGTACGTTCGTAGTGCTATGCAGTTGGCGGGCTTTGAAGTCAAGGCGATCAATGCGGCAGACTTGCGTACGGAAGGTGGTAAACCGGTACGGGGCCTGGTGGTGACTGGAACCAAGGGAATACGGCTCCATCAAAGCGTCACGCGCAATATCGGCACCAGTACTCAATCTGGCAGCACGTATCCTTAAGGGAGTGCATCATGCGTAAGGCAACGCAAGGTCATCGGGCGATGGAGATCGTGACACCGCTGGGGCATGACGTATTGCTGTTTCGTGGCATGAACTCCAAAGAGGAGCTTTCCCGTCTGAGCGAGTTTGAAATCGACGTGTTGAGCGAGAAAGGTGACATTGACGCGAACAAGCTATTGGGAAAGAACGTTACGGTCAGACTCGAACTTCACGATGACAGCTTTCGTTGCTTCAACGGCTATGTGACGCGCTTTCAGCAGGTCGGATTCCATGGCCGTTACCACGCTTATCATGTGAGCGTTCGTCCGTGGTTATGGTTCCTGACGCGCACAGCAGATTGCCGGATTTTTCAGGAAAAGACGGTTCCAGAAATCATCAAGCAGGTATTCAGCGACCATACGGTGGCGGATATCAAGGACGAACTCACCTACACCTACCCCAAGCGAACCTACTGCGTGCAGTACCGCGAGACCGATTTTGATTTCGTGAGCCGGCTCATGGAACAGGAAGGTATTTATTACTATTTTACACACGCGGACGGGCGACACACACTGGTGCTTGCCGATGCCTACAGCGCGCATGCGCCGACAGCCGGGTACGAGACGCTGCCTTACATCGACTCGGAGCGCCTGGTGCGCCCCGAACACGAGTACATCAGCCAGTGGAATCACGCCTGCGAGATTCAATCCGGAAAATACGAGATCGACGACTATGATTTTGAGCGGCCGAGTGTTGAACTTGCGACACGGTCAAAAATGTCGCGCGAACATGCACTTTCCGATTACGAGATCTACGACTATCCCGGAGAGTATCTAAAAACTGGAGACGGCGAACAGTACGTGGACGCCCGGATCGACGAGTTGCAGTCGCAGTTCGAAATTGCACGCGGAGAAAGCAACGCGCGTGGCTTGGCATCCGGGTCGCTGTTCAAACTTACCGGGCAGCCCAGGTCGGATCAGAACCGTGAATACCTGATTCTTTCTGCTGCCTACAACTTGACCTTCAATGCGTATGAAACGGGTGAAGCGCAAAGCGCGACCTGCACCTGCCATTTCAGTGCGCTCAACAGCAAACAGCAATTCAGGCCGCGACGTATAACGCCCAGACCGTTCGTGCAAGGCCCGCAAACGGCGGTTGTCGTCGGTCCGTCCGGTGACGAGATTTATACCGACAAATATGGTCGGGTAAAGGTGCAGTTTCATTGGGATCGCTACGGCAAGAAAAATGAAAACAGTTCGTGCTGGGTCCGCCCGTCTCATCCTTGGGCGGGCAAGAACTGGGGGATGATTGCGATCCCGCGCATCGGACAGGAAGTGATCGTCGACTTCCTCGAAGGCGACCCGGACCAGCCAATCATCACCGGACGTGTGTATAACGCCGAGCAGATGCCTCCCTGGGAGCTTCCCACCAACATGACGCAGAGTGGTGTGCTGACGCGTTCAACCAAAGGCGGAGCTTACGGTACGGCCAATGCCATTCGTTTCGAAGACAAAAAAGGCAGTGAGCAACTCTGGATACATGCGGAGAAAAACCAGGACATCGAAGTCGAGAACGATGAAACGCACTGGGTCGGGCATGACCGGACCAAGACCGTCGATCATGATGAAACCACGCATGTGAAACATGACCGTACGGAAACGGTCGACAACAACGAGACGATCACAATCGGCGTCAACCGTACCGAAAGTGTGGGCAATAACGAAACGATTACGATTGGCAGCAACCGCAGCATTACTGTTGGTGCCAATGAGACGGCGACTGTGGCTCAGCAGCGCACGCATACAGTGGGCGTCAATGAAACAATCACGGTTGGCGCGGCGCAAGAGATCACGGTTGGTGCGGCGCAGGCAGTTACCATCGGTGCAACGCAAACGGTAAATGTTGGTGCATCCCAGTCGATCAGCGTAGGTGCCAACATGAGCGAAGATGTCGGCGGGGCGCAAAGCTACTCGGTCGCCAAGGCGCGCACGGCCTCTGTTGGAGAGAATGATTCACTGAAAGTCGGGAAGAATCTTGTTATTGATGCAGGGGATTCGGTAACGATCAAGACCGGCAGTGCGAGCATTACGATGAAGAAGGACGGAACGATTCAGATCAAGGGCAAGGACATCACCATTGAAGGCTCGGGCAAGATCAACGTCAAGGCGAGCGGTGATGTGGTCGTCAAGGGTAGCAAGGTTGGAATCAACTGAGAAAGCAACGCATGCAGATCGCCATCAATCCGTTCGAGCAAATCGCTGTTGAGGACGAAGCCGATGCCTTTGCCGAACTGACACGCCGTCCGGCGCTTGCAGCGGCGGCGCGTGTTCCGCAAGCAGGTGTAACGGTGGCCCGGTTCGCGGGATTCAACTTGCATGAGCAGCCGCTTGTTTCCGAGATGGCATGCTTGCCCGGCCATGTAGTGCCCGCACGGTCAACCGTAGCGCTTCGGCGCGAAATGGCTGGCGCTCAGGTCATACTCGTGTTCGAAGGCGGTGACCCGGAACAACCGATTATCCTGGGGGTAGTTCAGGATCAAAAGGAGGCTGTGTCTGCATTACCTATCAAACAGGTGTCCCTCCAGGCGGAGGTTGATGACGGACGTCTTTTGATTTCTGCCGAGCGCGAGGTCGTCCTTCGCTGTGGTGACGCGAGCATTACCCTGACACGCGCGGGCAAGGTCATTATCAAGGGTAACTACATCATCAGTCGCTCGACCGGTTATAACAAGATCAAAGGCGCTGCAATTGACATCAACTAGGCATTGCCGCGATGTGGCAAGTCGATAACCGTTCACCTTTCGCGGCCGAGCGCGGTTGGGTGCGTGACCGTGACGGAGCCGAGGTCTGGCTGGTCGCGGTCAAGTGCACATTCGACGTCCGACCCGACGGCACGACAGAGGTGTCGAAGGAACAGATGCCGGTGTTGCGCGTGCCCGAGTATCACGGTGAGCCGGGCAAGAGCAGCATCAAGTACGAGGCCGATCTTGTGCACACGAAAAAGACCACCGACGTGCTCGTGGTCGGGCACGCCCATGCCCCCGGGGGGAAACCGGTCACGGAGTTGGATGTCGGCTTCCGCGTCGGGCCAGTGCAGAAGCTGCTTCGAGTGTTCGGCAACCGGACGTGGGGCGCGAGCGGTCCGACAAAGCCAGAACCCTTTCTGAAGATGCCGCTTGTCTATGAGCGCGCGTTCGGCGGCGTGGATACCGGTTCCGACAACCCCGAGCGCGACTGGGATTGGCGCAATCCCTTAGGTACCGGTTTCGCGGTCGAGAAGGAGCACCTTTCCGACCGGCTGCTACCCAATATCGAATATCCGAAGGCCTGCATGCAAGCGTGGAGCGACCGACCACCGCCAGCCGGCTTCGGTGCCATCGGCAGCCACTGGCAACCCCGTGCCGGTCTTGCGGGTACCTATGACGATAACTGGATGAAGACGCGCCAGCCGCTGCTGCCTGATGATTTCGACGACCACTTCTTTCAATGCGCGCCGGCCGACCAGCAGGCTCCTGAGTTCTTGCGCGGTGGAGAGCCGGTTGTGCTATTGCGGCTTACCCCGAGCGGCGACTTACGCTTTCTCCTGCCCAAGGTCTATCTGGGTTTCGAGACGCGCTTCTACGATGGCAGCCGCGAGGTCCACAAGAACCGCAAGCTGCACACGGTGATCCTGGAGCCCGACTTCCCGCGCGTGTCGCTCGTGTGGCATACGGCGCTGCCTTGTCACTTCAAGGTTCAGAAGCTTGAGCGCACGATCGTGACGCTCAAGACCGATCTCAGCACCGGAGAACCCGTGGCCGACGACGCCGAACTGGAGCTTACCTGACATGAGCGAGCCGGTCGTCATCGTTGCTCTGGGTGCCAGCACGTCGATCGGGCGCGACGCATGGTCCAGCGCTGCCGCCGTGCGCGCCGGCGTGAACTGTTTCGGCCAGCACCCCTACATGATTGACACCGTGGGTGAGCCGATGCGGGTTGCGCGGGCCGAGTGGCTGGGCATCAACGTGAGCGGCGTTGATCGATTCGAAGCCCTGCTGTTCCCGGCGATCGACCAGGCCATCGAGCCCCTCGCGGCGCAGGCTGGGGCTTCGCCCAAGGTGGCCATTGCGCTCGGCCTGCCCAGCCCGCGCCCGGGCCTGCACGAAGACCTGCAGCGCGATCTGCTGAAACGAATCTCGAAACGCTACGGTCGCCTCTTCAGCGCAGTGGCGGCATTCCCAGCCGGTCATGCAGCCGGCCTGCTGGCGCTAGAGGCAGGCTTTCTCAAGCTGCAGCAAGGTGGTCTCGACGTCTGCCTGGTGGCCGGTGTGGATACCTATCTCGAGCCCGAAACACTTGAGTGGCTGGAGTCATGCGACCAGTTGCATAGCGCCGGGCCGCTCAACAACGCTTGGGGCTTTATTCCCGGCGAAGGGGCCGGTGCGTTGCTGCTCATGCGGGCCGAAACTGCTGAGCGATTCGCCGCGCAGCCGCTGGCGAGGGTGCTGGGCACTGGATCGGCCATTGAAACCAAGCGCATCAAGACCGAGACCGTTTGTATCGGCGAAGGGCTGACACAGGCGTTTAGCATCGCGCTCGCGGCCTTGCCGGGCGGAGCGCAGGTAAGCGACGTCTACTGCGACATGAACGGCGAGCCCTACCGCGCCGACGAATATGGTTTCACGGCGCTGCGCACCAAGGCGGCTTTTGCGTCGCCGTCTGACTTCGTCGCCCCGGCCGATTGCTGGGGCGACGTGGCGGCAGCCAGCGGACCGTTGTACGTGATGCTCTCGACCATCGCAGGTGCCAAGGGGTACGCGCTCGGCAATCTGTCGTTCGCATGGGCCAGTTCGGAAGGCGGCGAACGTGCGGCGGTGGTAGTGGCTACCCAGGGGGCTGAATAGCATGCCGGTGACGGTCAAAGTCAATGGAACCGCGAACTCGCTTGTGCACAAGGGCAGCAACGGCATTTCCATCGCCACGATTCCCGATGTGTGCAAGACACCCTCGCCGGGTGGGCCGATCCCGATTCCCTATCCTAACATCTCGCAGTCGGCTACCCTCGACAAGGGTACGACGACCGTCAAGGCAGACGGCGGGATGATGATTGCCATCAAGGGCTCGGAGTTCTCGCTGTCAAATGGCGACAACGCGGGGGTCGCAGGCGGTGTTAAATCGTCCACCTTCATGAAGGAGTCGACGTGGATCCTATACTCATTCGATGTAAAGATGGATGGGCAGAACGCGTGTAGGTTGACTGACAAGAAGTTTCAGAACCACGAGAACACAGTGGACATGGCTGGGGTGTTCCAGACTCCCGTCGCCGCCTTCGCCTTCCTGCAGCAGGCCGTAGACGAGTGCAACCAAGACACCAGCCCCACCTACAAGGACGGGCCCAAGAAAGGCCAGAAGAAGCCTTGCACCAAGCTTGGCACCGACAAGCATGACTGCATGGAGAAGAAGATCGCTGAGAAGAACAAGGAAGCCCAAGAGGAAGGCAAGACCGGCATCGAAGGGGAGTGCGGCTACAAGCGCCCGCCCGGCCCGATGGACAAGTTGCCGGATGATCGCAAGACCCTTTTCCAGAATGCCGTTGCAGACGGCATCAAGGCGGCAGGAGAATTGGCAACCGCCGCACAGGTGAAGTCGGTTGTGAAGGCAGCAATCGGTAAGGCGCTGCGTGGCAAATGCTTCCCCGATGCCGCCATCGTTCACCCGGACGGTTCCAAAACTTTCATCGACTTCAAGTTCCCCTGCCCGAAGGGCCACCCTTCGGGCAAAGGTACTTCGAAAGGTGGCAAGAAGACACAGATGAGTCCAGCGCAGCAGCAGGCGTACAACAGGCTGGGCGCGCAATCGGGCAACGGCAAGGCCTTTGCCGTGACACCTCGCTTTTGAACGGAGATCAACGTGGATTGGAAGGCATTGGAGGTGAAGGCCCAGGAAGGCGGCGACCGTTTCGTGGTGGCGCGGCCCAGTTTGGTGGTGGGCCTAATTGGTGGCCGAGACCTGTTGGCGGGCGCCGAGCGCATGCTCGACTTCTGGCTTCGCCTGCGCGGTGCCGAGAGTGCCTTGTTCGGCCTCAGCGCGAACGCGCGCAGCTTCCGATCTGTGACGCCCCAAGCGCTGAAGAAGTTGCGCATGGGCCTGGGCAGCGCGGAGTCGATCGATTTCTACATGCTGAAGGATGCGCCAGACATGGACATCGGCCACAGCTCGCTGCAATTCGCGCTCGCGCATGAAGAGTCCCTAGGCGAGCAGGCGACCGTGGCGATGGCCTTCCCGGTGAGCCTGGGCGAGCCGCCCCATTGCGAGGCCACGGCCGAGGCCGTGCTGGCGCTGCTACATGAAGTGCAGCCGCGCCAGGCCTTCGCGTCGTTGGGCTTCTCAATGGCGTTCGGATCCGAGTACGAGGCCGTCGCGCTGCCAAAGCTGTTCGCCTTCGGCAAGCGATTTACCGGCATGGACCTGCCAGAGCGCTTCACCGAAGCGCGGCTGCGCAACCGGCTCAAGAGCGCCTACTGGATCACGGGTGCCCACACCGAACTACTCCAATCGCACGGCATTGAATTGGCTCCGCAGACACTCCAGGCTGCCGGGGTCGTGGTGCGGCAGAGCGGCCGCTTTGTAAGCTGCCGTGCCGGCAATTGCCCCCCCCTGGGGGACCGCAACCACCAGTCGAGCGACATCGCGAGCGTCAAGGCCTTGCACGCGGCGTTGCAGCCTGCGCTGCTGCAACGCTGGGCGTCCTCCAATGTTTTTGGCTTCGGTGTCGAAGACATCGATAGCTGGTTTGATCGTTTCAACGCTTGAACCCGCTCATGGGTACGCACATTGACTGGCTGTTCCCTGTGCACGTGCAAGAGGCCGGGCCCAACGGGCATTGGACGGTCGTCTGCCACTTGCCGGGTGCTGACCTCGTGCAGGCTCGCAGCCAGCTGGCACTGGCTTGCGAGTTCTTCTTCGCGCTGGTACGCCAGGGTGGGTTCCGTGGCGCTGGCGAAGATCCCGGGCCAGACACGGTCTTGGTGCCGCCGCTGTTGACGGTGGCCATCGACCGCGAAGAAGTCATCGCCCAGGGTCACTGTGGCCACTTCGACGCGCTGGGCGTGGGGGTGCTGGTGAATCTGGTGGAACGGCTTCTGCCCGAGACCGCTGGGCTGTCGATTACGCTACCCTTTGACTTCGACGCGCTCCGGCTTGTACCTGGCATTTATCCTTCGGCCCCAAAGGGCTTGCTCTTTGCCGTCATGGATGAAGCCCGTGATGGAAACCTAGAGGTGCAGATCGAATTCTGCGAGGCCGTGGAGTTCGAACAGCGCGCCCGTATTGAGGAAGCTCTAAGTGATTGGTGGTGTGCCGCAGGGCTGGGGGCATTCCGCGATGCAGATCAGCGGGCGCTCGATTCCGACGTCGTTCCGCCCCAGGCGCCAGAGTGGGGCGAGCGATCTCTGAACTTCACGCTAGAGAAGGTTCGTGCCAACGATGCGATCATAGATGTGCTCGTTGGGATGGTGGCTTGGATCAATCTGCGCGTGGCCGCCGTTGTGTCCGTGGAGGTGATCTAAACCGTATCTATCAACAATGATTGGGTCAGGTCTTGTCTCTTGCAATTAAAAGGGTTCAGGATCGAGTTTGGGTGCAACTGAGGAATGCGGAGTTATGGAACAGACCAAGATAGTCCTTGCGATTAACAATTCGTTTTGCCTTGAGAACAAAGAACCCCCTAAGCGTACGTCGGGCAGCTTCCCAGTTTGCGAAATGAAGCAGGACTAACAATGCTAGCCACTTCCAGC
>JBBQAT010000004.1:0-62833 GCA_038316625.1 Burkholderiales bacterium | reverse complement strand
ACAAGCATCCTTAAAGGCGGCGGGAAGGATCTGACCAGCAGCTCCGGGCAGGTCAAGAATGGTGACGTGGAGGCAAAGAAGAAAGGCGTTACGATCCGAGAGGCCCAGGCGGAGCAACGCAAGGCGTTTGAGCAACTTGAGAAAGCGACGCTCAATGGCCTGAAACAAAACATCGAAAAGCTCATTGAAGGTAATTCGATCCTTCGGCAATTCAAGAACCAGATGCTGATCGAAGTGACGCCGGAAGGCCTCCGTATCCAGATCATCGACGAGAAGAATCGTCCAATGTTCGATACCAGTAGCGCCGAGCTCAAGCCTTATTCCAAGGTGATTCTTCGCGAGATCGGCCGGGCGCTCAATGCCGTGCCCAATAAAGTCAGTTTTTCCGGGCACACCGATGCGGCGCAGTTTGGCGGCGGTGAAAAAGGCTTTTCGAATTGGGAGCTTTCGGCGAATCGGGCCAATGCCTCGCGCCGTGAAATGATCGCTGGCGGGATGGACGAAAACAAGGTGTTGCGCGTGGTTGGTTTGTCCTCGACGGTATTATTCGACAAGAATGACCCCTTGAGTTCGGCTAACCGACGGATCAATATCGTGGTACTGAACAAGCGCACCGAAGAAGCCATTCTGCAGGAGGATGGAAATGCGACTGTCGACCTTGGCGACAGCGAAGCGGCAGAGGTTTTGACATTACCGGATAAACCCGACGTCAACAAATGAAGTGCAGTATGCGCTGAGAAAAATACGGAGGTCGATCAGTGATCGAACAAAAGCACCCCTGGAATAATGTCGCACCAGCACTCCGTGACAGTAGCGACCGCGAGTTCGCTTTTACGTCTGCCGATTTCGAGCGGGTACGCAAGCTGATCTACGAACACGCTGGAATTTCACTCTCACCCGCGAAGCAGGATATGGTTTATAGCCGTCTCGCTCGCCGGTTGCGCGAAACGCGCTTGAAATCCTTTGGCGACTATCTGGCGCTCCTTGAACGAGGCGACAAAGGCGAATGGGAAAAGTTTGTCAATTCCTTGACCACCAATCTCACCTCCTTTTTTCGCGAGCCACATCATTTTCCGATTCTTGCCACACACCTGAAAAATCTCCAAGGAAAATCACCGATCAAAATCTGGTGTTCCGCCGCGTCGACTGGAGAAGAGCCTTACAGCATTGCCATGACTGTGGTCGAGACCTTTGGCAGTTTCAACACGCCGGTGTCAATTGTGGCGTCCGATCTGGATACCAATGTGCTGGCGACGGCCTCCAAGGGGGCGTATGCGCTGGATCGAGTCGATAAGATGTCACCCGAGCGCTTGAATCGTTTCTTCATCAAGGGCACCGGTGCGCAGGAAGGCATTTTTACCGTGAAACCCGAGTTGCGGCGCATGCTCAGTTTCCAGCGTTTGAATTTGCTGGAACCAAACTGGGCGGTTCGCGGCCCATTCGATGCGCTGTTCTGCCGGAATGTCATGATCTATTTCGACAAGCCGACGCAATACAAGATCCTGTCGCGTTTCGCTCCACAGATGTGTGATAACGGCCTACTTTTCGCCGGCCATTCAGAAAGCTTCCTGCACGCGGCAGATCTGTTCCGCTCGCAGGGGAAGACCGTCTACGAACTCGTGCCAAAGGCACGTTAGCATGCAAAAGCCGCTGACCGAAAAAGAGCTGTCGGGGCGGACGGTGGCCGGCGGCAGCCGGATAATATTCGTTGGCGCGTCGACCGGAGGAACGGAAGCGGTCAAGGTGTTTCTGCTCGGTATCCCGGCGGATTGTCCACCGGTAATGATTGTCCAGCACATGCCTGAGTCCTTTACTGCGTCTTTTGCTGCGCGGCTGGATAGCCTCTGCAAGCCTCGCGTGATCGAGGCCCAGGGTGGGGAGCCGCTGCAATCAGGCACGGTCTACGTGGCACCCGGACACTCCCATTTGAAGATTCGGCGTGGGGCGTCCGGCTATTTGACCGAGTTGCTGAAAACGCCACCGGTTAACCGCCACCGCCCCTCGGTGGACGTTTTGTTCGACTCAGCCGCTGAAGTTGTCGGGCGTAACGCGGTCGGCGTCATCCTCACGGGCATGGGTAAAGATGGGGCATGTGGTCTACTGCACATGCGTCAGGCGGGTGCGCGCACCTTTGGTCAGGATGAGGCGAGTTGTGTCGTCTACGGGATGCCGCGGGAGGCGGCGATGATCGGTGCTGTAGAAGAAGTTGCTACACTCAGCGAGTTGTCCAGGCGAGTGCTTACAGTTTTTGGCCGGCCTGGTGCATGATACGGACGGGGTCGGGCCGCACGGGCCGCTGGGTCTAGCTAGGCTTGACGGGTGCTGTGAAGAAAAGCGGTACGATGTTCTGGCTCTTGTTTCCTTCGTGGAATAATGCTGAAATGGGCTTGGAGTATTGAACGAGTCCCAGGTTTGACGGGGTGTTGAGAGCTTGGCTTGGCCGTAAATCGATATGGTGGAATGGCATTTGTTCGATTAAGATGCGCGTAACAGGGCTGTAGGGTTAATTTCCCAAAAGGGAGTTTAGGTATGTCAGAACTGCTAAAAAATATTGATGCCCGTACTAAGCTTGCCGGTACCAATAAGCTGGAAATTTTGCTCTTTTCACTTGGAACCAATTCGAGGACAGGGCGAAGAGAGACTTTTGGCATTAACGTTTTCAAGGTGCGTGAGGTCATGCGCACGCCGCCAATTACGGCTGCGCCGGAGATGCCGGCATCGGTCGAAGGAATGGTCAGTCTGCGCGGCGTACTGGTTCCTGTTGTTGATCTGGCACGGTACGCCGGGGTGGATACCGAGACGCCGCGCTCGATCATGATCGTGACCGAGTACGCCGGCCACACACAGGGGTTCCTGGTCGAGGGGGTCGATACCATTCTTCGTCTGGACTGGAGCCAGATGAAGGTTCCGCCTGAGATGCTGCTGGCCGAGATGGGCGGGCTGGTGACGGCGGTAACCGAGTTGCCCGATGGTCGTCTGGTGATGATGATGGATGTCGAAAAAGTTCTTTCCGAGACGACGAATTACGACGAGGAGGTCGTCTATCGCAACATCAAACCGCTCAATGACCCGACATTGACGGTGTTTTTCGCTGATGACTCGGTTGTTGCGCGCAAACAGATAACCCGTACGCTTGACGCCATGAACGTCAAGTATGTCGGGTCAATCAACGGGCGAGATGCCTGGAACGAACTCGAAAAGATCGCCAGCTATGCCCAGGCATCCGGTCAGAACATTACCGATCTGGTCAGCCTGGTATTAACTGACGTCGAAATGCCGGAAATGGACGGTTATATTCTGACCAAGAAAATCAAGTCCGATCCGCGTTTTGCCGGTGTGCAAGTCATCATGCATTCATCGCTGTCCGGGATGTCCAATCAGCAGCTCGGAAAATCGGTTGGTGTCGATGAGTACGTTCCAAAGTTTGAAGCGCAGAAGCTCTCGGAAACGCTTACGCGGCGCCTGCTTGGATCGGTTCCCCTTGTGCGGCCTAATGCCTGATGCAGTGATTTCGTTGGAGTATGGCGATGACGATGGACTTGGTAGAAAGTAAGAACTTGCTCGATAGCGTCGATGCAAGAACTCGTTTGGCAGGTTCCAACAAGATGGAAATCCTGCTGTTTTCACTGGGTACGCGTGAGACCTTCGGGATCAACGTATTCAAGGTGCGTGAAGTCGGGCGGACGCCGCATATTACCAAAACACCGAATATGCCACGTGGCGTTGAAGGATTGGTTTCCTTGCGCGGGAACGTTATTCCTGTCCTCTCTCTGGTCAATTTCCTGGAACATAAGGATGAGCCGATCGAGCGAGGCAAGACCATGATGGTCGCCGAATATTCGAAACGTACGCTTGGGTTCCTGGTGCATGAAGTTGACCGCATTATCCGCGTCGACTGGGAGAAAGTCAGGGCACCGGAAAGCGTTCTGTCATCGAATCAAGGCCTCATCACGGCGATCACCGAACTTGAAAACGGCACCTTGGTATCGCTTCTCGACGTCGAGCAGATTCTCGCCAATGCATTTGGTGAGGCGATTATCGTCGATATTCCTCCGGCCCAGGTTAGCGAAGAAACCGGTGTGTTCTTCGTCGATGATTCGATTGTTGCTCGACGGAAGATTGCAGAGGTGTTTGATAAACTTGGGGTTAAGCACAAGCACGCCACCAACGGGATGGAAGCTTGGGGCCGTTTGCAGGGCTTGGCGGCACATGCGCAACAGACTAATTCCACGCTTCGCGATGATATTCGCCTGATTCTTGTGGATGCAGAAATGCCGGAGATGGACGGCTATGTCCTTACAAAACACATAAAGAGCGATTCGCGTTTTCAGGGTATCCCGGTCATCATGCATTCTTCTCTGTCCTCCGAGGCTAACAGGGCTATGGGACAGGCGGTTGGCGTTGATGCTTATGTTGCAAAATTTGATGCTGAGATTTTGGCCGATACTTTGCGCCCAATGCTCGAGCGATAAAAAAGATATTCAGGAGTAAAGAATGGCTGATCCGAAGTTGAGAATTCTGGTGGTCGACGACTTTTCGACTATGCGTCGCATTGTCAGGAACTTGCTCAAAGAGCTTGGTTTTACCAATGTTGATGAGGCCGAAGATGGTGCGATTGCGCTCCAGAAACTGCAGGCCGGGGGGTTCGAGTTTGTTGTGACCGACTGGAATATGCCCAACATGGATGGTCTACAGTTGCTGCAGGCTATTCGTTCGTCGCCAACCCTGAAACATTTGCCAGTGATGATGATTACGGCGGAAGCAAAAAAGGAAAATATTATTGCGGCGGCACAGGCTGGTGCCAGTGGCTACATCGTAAAGCCTTTCACTGCAGCAACGCTTGCCGAGAAACTGCAGAAAATCTTCGACAAGATGGGTGCTTGAGATGAGTGACGCGAATACCTCTGGCGACTCGAACGAACTCGAAGACCTGTTTGACAGTATTGCCGCTGGTGTCGCCAATACGACAACGACTCCAGCACCGCCGCCAAAACCCGCTGTGGCTTCCAAGCCCTCGCTCATGCAACAGGTTCGCGAAAGCGACGGATCAACCGACGATTCACAGGATTTGCAGGCCTTGTTTGATTCAATTGCCGATAAGCGGCCTGTTGATAGCGGTGAAGTTGCATCCGGGACGTCGGAGGAGTGGCCGGTTCAAGAAAAGGTATTCAAGCAGGTTGGGCAGATGGCCCGACAATTGCACGATACCTTGGGTGCGCTTGGGTACGATAAGGTTCTTGAAAAGAGTATTTCTGCACTTCCCGACGCCAAGGATCGGTTGGCTTATATCGCTAATCTGACGGAACAAGCGGCGTGCAAGGTACTCAATGCCACCGATATCGCCAATCCCTTGCAGGAAGAGCTAGAAGTTGGCGCGGCTCTGCTTGCAGCCAAATGGGATACTGTCTACGCCAACAAGATGGGGGTCGAGGACTTCAAGCTTCTGGCTTCGGAAACACGTGCTTTTGTCAAGAATGCTGTTCCGCAGAGAACGGCTGCAACCAAAGAGCAGTTGATGGAAATCATGATGGCGCAGGACTTTCAGGATTTGACTGGGCAGGTCATCAAGAAAGTGATTGCGTTGGCGCAGGATCTCGAGTCGCAGTTGATGAGTGTGCTTATTGAGACAATGCCGGGAGAAAAACGTACCGAGTCCGTCGAATCACTGCTTAACGGTCCGGTGATTAATGCTGAAGGGCGAACTGACGTAGTTGCAAGTCAGCAGCAGGTCGATGATCTGCTTGACAGCCTAGGATTCTAGGAGGTTCAACATGAATGATTTTTCCGGAATGGAAGACCTGCTGCAGGATTTCTTGCAGGAGGCCAGTGATCTTCTGTCTGATGTGGATAACAAGCTGGTTGATCTGGAGAGAAGTCCGGAAGATCGTCGTTTGCTGAACGATATCTTCCGCGGCTTTCATACGATCAAGGGCGGCGCAGGTTTTCTCAACGCGACCGAACTGGTAACCCTGTGCCACTTGACCGAAAACCTTTTTGACAAGCTGCGAAACGCCGAAATGCATCTGACCCCCGAACTGATGGATACCATCATGGCGGCGACTCAAGGCGTTCGCAACATGTTTGGGGAGCTTGCGCAGGCATCGCAGCCGCGTCAGGCGCAACCCGAAGTAATTGCCGCCTTGCGCGCTGCGCTTGAAGGTGATGCCCAGCCTGAAGAACCAGCGCCTGTCGTCGATGTGCCAGAGGTCGACGTGTCGCCGCAAATTGAACAAACTTCTGCTGCCCAAACGGGTGCCGAGCCGGATTGGCAGGCGTTGCATAGTGCGGTAACGGGGCAGGGTGCGCCGGCTTCAACGACGGTTGCGCCCGTGGCACCGGCAAACACGCAGGTCACGGCGGCGCAGATGGTGCCCCATTTTCCGCCAGAAGGTCGTCGCGAGACTGACAAGCCTGGCGCGGTTGCTTCCGGGGCGACTTCGGGTCGGCGTATTGAGGAAAAGGCCGCAGCCCGTGAATCGACGATTCGCGTCGACACCGCTCGCCTGGATCAAGTGCTCAACCTGTCCGGCGAGATTGGGCTGACCAAGAATCGGCTGACCAGCCTGCGCGCGGACATTCTTGCCGGCCGGAATGATTCGGACACGTTACATGCGCTGGATCAGGCGGTCAGCCAGCTCGATCTGCTGGTTTCCGATCTGCAGAATTCGGTGATGAAAACCCGGATGCAGCCGATTGGTCGCTTATTCCAGAAATATCCTCGGATTGCGCGCGACTTGGCACGACAGCTGGGCAAGGACGTAGAACTGGCACTTGTAGGTGAAGAAACCGAAGTCGATAAGACGATGATCGAGGATTTGGCAGACCCCTTGGTTCATCTCGTGCGCAACGCGGTCGATCATGGCGTCGAATCCGCCGAAGAGCGTCTGGCTGCAGGCAAGCCGGCCAAGAGTATTGTCCGTCTTGAAGCGCGTCAGGAGGGCGATCACATCGTCCTGATCATCGCCGATGATGGTCGTGGAATGAGCCCCGAACGGATTCGGGCGAAAGCCATTGAAAAAGGGATCATCAGAGAGGAAGAGGCCAATACGCTGGACGACCGGCAGAGTCTCAATCTGATCTTTTTGCCCGGGTTTTCGACCGTCACGCAGGCCTCGGCCGTTTCGGGTCGCGGGGTTGGCATGGATGTGGTCAAGACCAATATCCAGAAGCTCAACGGTTCGGTTGAAATCCGCTCCGAGCCAGGGAAAGGCTCGGTCTTCATCATTTCGCTGCCGCTGACACTGGCCATTCTTCCGGTTCTCCTCGTGCTGCTAGGTGATCAGCCGTTTGCCTTGCCGTTGTCGATGGTTCGCGAGATTTTGCCGATTGACAAGAACAAGATGCAAGAAGTCGGTGGCAAGGAAACATTGGTCGTGCGCGGCGAGGTTCTGCCGGTTGTCGCTCTTTCCCGCCTGCTTGGCTGGCCGCAGCTGCAAACGCCGGAATACGGCGTCTTGATGCAGACTTCGGAGCGTAGCTTTATTCTGTCGGTGGATAGTTTTGCCGGGCGCGACGATGCAGTGATCAAGTCGCTCGACGATTTTCGCCCACGAGGCGTGGCGGGTGTGACGACGCTTTCCAACGGCCAGATTGTGCTGATCCTCGATATGAAAGAGCTGCTGTCTGACCTGAACGCTCACATAGATCGCGAGTCAGGTGTCAGGCACGCCAAGCTGCTGGAGCTTTCTATTTAATCTGCTGAAGATCAGGGGTATTACCAAGACAGGGAGCTACGGCTCCCTGTCCTTTTTTGCGCGTCCAATATAAGTGTTGCTCCTGCGCTACTATTCGAGAATTGGTATAAATAAACCTTCATACCCCTTTATTTTTTAAAGATTTTTTATATAATAGGCCGTAATCAAATGGAAGCCGCTGATGGCCGAAGAAAGCGATCTCGAAAAAACTGAGCCGGCGTCATCCAGACGTTTGGAACAGGCGCGTGAGGAGGGGCAGGTTCCGCGCTCACGAGAGATCGGTGCTTTTCTGGTTTTGGCTGTTTCCGCAAGCGCTTTCTGGTTCGTTGGGTCCTGGATGATGCAGCGTACGGTCGCAATTGTCAGGCGTGGACTGATCCTTGAAGAGCCGCTGTTGCGCGATCCGCAATTCATGATGGTGCGATTCGCAGATCTTTCCCTGGATGCCTTGCTGTCTTTTGCCCCGCTACTGTTGGCGCTCGTTGTGGCAGCGCTGATTTCTCCCTTTTTCCTCGGAAGCTGGAATTTCTCGCTAAAAGCCTTGAATCCGGACTTCGGTCGCCTGGATCCACTCAAAGGCTTGGGCCGGCTTATCTCGTGGAATGGGCTGGTCGAACTCTTTAAAGCGGTCGCCAAAGCCATGTTGATCGGCGGGGTGGCCATCTGGGTTTTGTGGAAACAGCGCAACGATATTTTTGCTCTCTTCGGGCAGCCCATCGAGGTTGGATTGGTCAGCGCAGGCCAAATGGTCAACTACAGTTTCTTGATGATCGTCATGGCGATGCTGTTGATCGTAGCCGTTGATGTGCCTTTTCAGCTCTGGCAGTACCACGACAAGCTGAAGATGAGCAAGGAAGAGGTCAGGCAGGAAGGCAAGGAAATGGAAGGCAACCCCGAGGTCAAGGGGCGCATTCGCCAGTTGCAGCGCGAAGCCGCGCGTAAACGCATGATGGGTGCCGTGCCGACGGCCGATGTGATCGTCACCAATCCGACGCACTTTGCCGTTGCTCTGGCTTACAAGAGCGGCATGGGCGCGCCGAAGGTGCTGGCCAAGGGAATGGGCGAGATCGCCCTGAAGATCCGCCAGATCGGGGCCGAGAATGGTGTGCTCATGTTGGAAGCGCCACCTTTGGCCCGTGCGCTCTATCGCCATGCTGACATCGATCAGGAGATTCCATCGGGCCTCTACGCCGCTGTAGCCGAGGTATTGGCTTACGTCTATCAATTGACCAATTGGCGCCAGGTTGGTGGTACCTATCCGATGCCGCCACGTGAAATTGTTGTTCCTGCTGAACTCGTGCCGGAGGCCATAAATGGCTAACGCGACGATGACCGTGCAGGGGTTCCTGGGGCGCTCAGGTCTGAAGCAACTGGCCGGCCCGATACTCATCCTGTTGATCCTGTCGATGATGGTGCTGCCACTGCCGCCCTTCATGCTGGACTTGTTTTTTACCTTCAATATCGCGATCTCAATCATCGTTATGCTGGTTGCGATCAATGTGATCAAGCCGCTTGATTTCTCTGTTTTCCCGACCGTTCTCCTGATCACAACGCTGCTTCGCTTGTCGCTCAACGTTGCTTCAACGCGTGTTGTACTGCTTGAGGGACATACCGGTCCGGGTGCGGCCGGTCAGGTGATTGAAGCTTTCGGACACTTCTTGGTCGGCGGCAATTACGCCGTAGGGATCGTGGTGTTCGCAATTCTGGTGATCATCAATTTTGTGGTGATTACCAAAGGTGCAGGCCGGGTGGCTGAAGTCGCGGCACGTTTCACTCTTGATGCCATGCCGGGCAAGCAGATGGCCATTGACGCAGATCTCAACGCTGGACTTATCGGCGAAGACGAAGCACGCAAGCGCCGTGCCACGATTGCCGAAGAGGCTGATTTTTTCGGTTCGATGGATGGCGCGTCAAAGTTCGTTCGTGGCGATGCCGTTGCCGGCATTCTGATCATGTTCATCAACGTTATCGGTGGGTTGTTTGTTGGCGTACTGCAACATAATCTGGACCTCGGAACGGCGGCCAAGACCTATACCCTTCTAGCCATTGGTGATGGTCTGGTGGCGCAGATTCCGGCGCTGATCATTTCCATCGCCGCTGGTATGGTGGTGACGCGCGTTGGCGATACACAGGATCTGTCGCAGCAGTTCGTCGGCCAGCTATTCAACAATCCCAAGGTGATCGGGCTTTCGGCAGTGATTATTGGCCTGCTTGGACTGATTCCAGGGATGCCGAACTTCGTTTTCCTATTGCTGGCCACCGGTCTGGGCGCGTTGGCATGGGATATGGAACGGCGCCTGAGTTCAGCTAAGCCCGTTCCGGTAACCGTTGCGCCGACCGTGGCTACCGAATCCCAGGAGGCGAGCTGGGCGGATGTGGCTCCGTTGGATGTGTTGGGCCTGGAAGTTGGATATCGATTGATTCCGTTGGTCGACAAATCCCAGGATGGTGAATTGCTGCGCCGCATTCGCGGGATTCGCAAGAAGTTTGCGCAGGAGGTGGGATTTCTCGTTTCGCCAGTGCATATTCGCGACAATCTTGAGTTGAAGCCAAACGCTTACCGGATATTACTCAAGGGGGTCGAAATCGGACAAGGCGAGGCGTTCCCGGGTAGCTTACTGGCGATCAATCCTGGGCGCGTGGCCGGTCAGCTCCCTGGGACGATAACCAAAGACCCGGCCTTTGGCTTGCCGGCGGTCTGGATCGATACTGCCCTGCGTGAACAAGCGCAGGCCTATGGCTACACGGTTGTGGATGCCAGCACGGTGGCCGCGACTCATCTCAACCACTTGATCTTGTCTCATGCCGCTGAATTGCTTGGCCGTCAGGAAGCCCAGGCACTGCTCGATCATCTGGCGAAAGAGATTCCGAAACTCGTCGAAGATCTGGTGCCCAAGGTTTTACCGCTTGGCGTACTGCAGAAAGTCCTGCAGAACCTGCTCGAAGAGGGCATTGCCATTCGCGATATGCGCACGATTATCGAAACACTCGCCGAGACGGCGATTCGTTCGCAGGATGCGGAAGCGCTTACGGCTCAGGTTCGCATCGCACTTGGACGTTCCATTATTCAACAGCTTTACCCAAGCGGCAGCGAAATGCAGGTGATGTCGCTTGATCCTCAGCTCGAGCGTGTGCTGTTGCAAGCCATTTCGGGTGGCGGTGACAACGCCAGCATTGAGCCGAGCCTTGCCGAGACGCTGATCCGTGAAACGGCAGCAGCTGCTCAACGCCAGGAAGAACTGGGCTTGCCGGCTGTTCTCCTGGTTTCAGGAAATCTTCGTTTGCTGCTGTCGCGATTCCTGCGGCGCAGCATTTCTCAATTGAAGGTTCTCGCCCATGGCGAAGTGCCTGAAAGCAAAATAATCAAGGTCACCTCGATCATTGGAGGTAGGGTATGAACGTCAGGAAATTTATCGCCGCCACGGCGCGCGAAGCATTGCACAAGGTCAAAGAGCTGTTGGGGCCAGATGCAATCATCCTGTCCAATAGAGCCATCCCTGGTGGTGTCGAAATCATGGCAGTGGCTGCCGGTGATATGGAAATGATCATGCCGACATCGACACCCGTCAGGGAGGAGCCGCGATCAAGCGATGACTATACCGTTCGACTTTCATCTGCCCCAAAGAGCAGCATGCAGCCGGCTGCGCGGGTAATGCAAGCGCCACAACAACCGTCTCCGTTATCGTCCCAACTTCCCCCGCTGGCACCACGTCCTGCACCACTAATCGACCGCCCGCGACCTCAGGCACCGGCTGAGATTGTTCCCGCTGAAGTGATGGACGAAATCCGCTCATTGCGGAAACTGTTCGAGCAGCATCTTGCCGGGGCTGCCTGGAGCGAGACAGCGCGTTCAGAACCCGTCAAGACGGAAGTTTTGCGCCAGATGCTTGACGCCGGGTTTTCTCCACAGCTTGCGCGTGAACTGCTCGAAAAATTGCCAAGTGACCTGAATGCAAGGCAAGCGCTGGCTTGGGCGAAGACCGGCGCTGATCGCACCTTCATGACGATCAATGCAGAGAATGACATTGTTGATCGTGGCGGGGTCTACGCACTTGTCGGCCCAACCGGTGTCGGCAAGACAACGACGACGGCCAAACTGGCGGCGCGCTGTGTGCTGCGCCATGGAGCCAGCAAGGTGGCCTTGATAACGACCGATGGCTACCGAATCGGTGCGCATGAACAGCTGCGGATCTACGGCCGTATTCTCGGCGTATCGGTGCACCTGGTCAAAGATGCCGATGAGCTCAAGCAAACCTTGTTCGACCTGCAACACAAACATATGGTGCTGGTCGATACGATGGGCATGAGTCAGCGCGATCGCATGGTCGAAGAACAGGTGGCGATGTTTGAACACAGCCATGTCAAACGCCTGCTGCTGCTTTGTGCTACGAGTCGCGGCGACACCCTTGACGACGTCGTCAGGGCTTATAACGGTCCCGATCTCGCTGGTTGTATCCTGAGCAAGGTTGACGAGGCGGCCAGTCTAGCGGCGGCGCTTGATGTCATCATCCGCCATGGCTTGCGTTTGCACTATGTCTCGAATGGGCAGCGCGTGCCTGAGGATCTGCACCTGCCCAACCGGGCCTATTTGTTGCACCGCGGCTTCAAGGATCTGCCGGAAGCTTCTCCGCATCGTCTTGATGGTTTTGAACCCGGATTGATGATGGCTAGTGCCGGTTCCGGCATGGTGGCCGCCGGAGGCCGTCGTGGCTGAGTTGCGCGGCGATCAGGCGGCTGGTTTGCGCCGTCTGTTTGGTCGTGAGCAGTCGCGCATCGTCACCTTCGCAGCAGGAAGTGCAGGCGTCGGGAAAAGCGTTCTGGTGGCCAATGTGGCAGCATCTCTTGCGCGTCAGGGCAAGGAAGTTCTGGTGCTCGATGAGAACACCAAGAACAATGTCGCTTCCCTTTTCGGCACACTGGCTCGTCACGATCTGAATCAGGTGATCAATCGTGAGAAGAAACTTTCCGACGTGCTGTTGAAGGTGGCTCCCGGCGTTCGGGTTCTTCCAGCAGCAAAGGCGGTAAAGAAGCTCGGGAAGTTGAACCTCCGGCAGCAGGAATCCCTTCTGGAAAGCATCATCAGTATGGAGCAGCCGGCCGATGTGATCCTGGTTGATGCCTCGCTCGATCACCCGCTCGGATTTTCTCCGCTGGGACTGGCGGCTCACGATACGGTCATTGTCATCTCGGCAACCGGTGCGTCGATTACCGAGGCCTATGCATTGATCAAGAAAGTCAGTCTCGGCTATTCCCGCAAGAATTTCCGTATTCTGGTGAACAAGGTTCGTGGCTTGGATGAGGCCGAGGCAATCCACGGCAATATAGCCCAGGTGACGCATAGCAGAGGCTTGGCTCGCCTCGAATTCAGTGGTTTCGTACCGCTCGACGAACAGTTGCGTCAGGCATCGCGCCTGTGCCAGCCGGTTGTTTCCTTGTTCCCCGATGCGCCTGCCTCAAAAGCCTATCGGGTGATTGCCCGTGATCTGCTCAACTGGCCTTTGCCTGCCGATGAGCCCGGGGGGCTCGAACAATTCGTGCAACAACTGCTACACTTAAGCCAACACATCGATCCGATCCCTATTTACGCCTGATAGTTTCAAACCATGTATAACGCTGCTGGTCAGATCAACAAGGATCAGCTGGTACAGCGCTTCGCTCCGCTCGTAAAGCGTATCGCCTATCATCTGATGGCTCGATTGCCTTCCAGTGTCCAGGTTGACGATCTGGTGCAGAACGGCATGATGGGTCTGCTCGATGCCATAAACCGGTTTGAGGCAGGTATGGGCGCGCAGTTTGAAACCTATGCCGCTCAGCGCGTACGCGGAGCCATGCTGGATGGTTTGCGAGAGAACGACTGGTTGCCGCGCAGTTTGCGCCGCGATTTTCGTCGCATTGAAGTGGCCATAGCCCAGCTTGAGCAGGAATTTGGACGCTCGCCAAGTGAAAAAGAGCTTGCCGACACGTTGGACATGTCTCTAGGTGAATACCAGAAAATGCTTCAGGAAGCGCGAGGCTACCAACTCATTTCGTTCGAGGATATGGTTGAGGACGGCGACGAGGATTTTCTCGAACGGCATTTCACGGACGATTCGAGCGAGCCGTCAAAGATTCTTGAAGACCAGGGCTTGCATCAATCGCTTGTTCAAGGCATCGAGTTGTTGCCCGAGCGCGAAAAATTGATGATGGCGCTTTACTACGAACAGGATCTCAATCTGCGCGAGATTGGCGAAGTCATGGGAGTGACCGAGTCGCGGGTCTGCCAACTTCACACACAGGCCGTGGCCAGATTGCGCTCGCGGCTCTTCGGGAACGCCGGACTCAAGAAGAAAGCCAGTCGTAATGGATAAAATCAGCGTTCTTGGTTTGCTGCTCGGTATTGTGGCGATTGTCGGCGGGCAACTCATGGAAGGTGGGCATGTTGCGTCGTTGTCGCAGCCTACTGCATTGCTTATCGTTCTTGGCGGAACGATGGGTGCCGTCATGCTGCAGAGTCCCTATGCCACCTTCGTTCGCGGTATGCGTATGGTGCGCTGGGTCTGGTATCCGCCGAGTGTCGACTATCCGCAGTTGATCAAGCAGGTTTCGAGCTGGAGCCAGGTTTCCAGGCGTGAAGGCTTGTTGGCGCTGGAAAATGTGATCGTTTTGCTGAAAGACGATTTTTCGCGCAAAGGCCTGCAATTGTTGGTTGATGGTGCCGAACCCGAACGCTTGCGTGAGGTGCTTGAGGTTGATATTGGTACGTTTGAACAGGAAATGAAGTTGTCGGCGCGAATCTGGGAGGCCGCAGGCGGCTACTCGCCAACCATTGGTATCATGGGTGCCGTGATGGGTCTGATTCACGTCATGGAGAATCTGTCAGATCCGTCCAAGCTGGGTGCCGGGATTGCGGTTGCGTTTGTGGCAACGATCTACGGCGTAGGTTTGGCCAACCTGGTCTTTCTGCCGATGTCCAATAAGCTCAAGTCGCATATCAATCGTCTGGTCGTGCAGCGTGAAATGATTGTTGATGGCTTGGTTGGCATCGCCAACGGCGACAATCCTCGCATCATCGAAAGTCGTCTCCAAGGCTACATCTTCTAACGTATGGCCCGCCGCAAGCACGTTGAAGAACACGATAACCACGAAAGATGGTTGGTTTCGTACGCGGATTTCATTACCTTGCTGTTTGCTTTCTTCGTGGTGATGTACGCGCTATCGACCGTCAACGAGGGGAAATACCGCGTTTTGAGCGATTCCATGTCCGTCGCTTTTCGCAACGTGCAGGTCAATAGTTCATCGCCGATGCCGATTGCCGTGATGGCGCCGATTATTTCCACGCAAAAACAGAATGTTGTGGCCAAAGCGCAGGAAGCTGTCAAACAGAAGCAGCGCGACAAGATGCGCAATGTGGCCAAGGACATTTTGGAGGTCATGGCACCGCTCATTGAACAGGGCAAGGTTCGAGTGATCGAAACAAGTCGTGGCGTAACCATCGAAATCAATGACAGCATCCTGTTTTCGCCTGGGCAGGCGCTTTTGCAGCCTACGCTGGTTAAAGCGATGAGTTCGATCGCCGATGTGCTGGTGCCGACTGATTTCCCGATTACCATTGAAGGGCATACCGACAATGTGCCAATTAAGACGGCGCAGTTCCCCTCCAATTGGGAACTCTCTGCAGTTCGCGCGACGACAGTCCTACGCTTGTTTGCCGATGCCGGAGTGTCGCCGGAAAGGCTGACCGCCATCGGCTTTGCTGATACCCGTCCGGTTGAACCAAATCTGTTGGCGGATGGACGAGCGCGCAATCGCCGGGTAACGATCCTGATCGATTCGGCCGCGCCGGAAAAAGGTAACGAGGTCGATCTCCAACCACGTCCTGCGTCAACGCCGTAGACTGATTCGAGCGCAGCCACGAGGCGGTGAATCGCTTTAATCCCCAGAGAAGGTCAGCGATGCAAAACACAATCGTAATCTTGGGTACTGGTGGCACGATTGCCGGTACCGCGACAGATCCCAGCGACAACGTCGGTTATACCGCCGGTCAACGCAAGGTGGCTGATCTGCTGGCCGCCGTCCCGGCGCTGGCTGGTTCAATGCTGGAAGCCGAGCAGGTCGCCCAACTCGACAGCAAAGATATGGATTACGCTACGTGGCAAGCTCTGGCGCAGCGCGTGGCGCACAGCCTGGCGCGCCCTGAGGTGGGCGGTGTGGTGATTACTCACGGTACCGATACGCTGGAGGAAACCGCGTGGTTTTTGCAGCGCGTTCTGGCTCCCTCCAAACCGGTGGTTCTGGTCGCCGCCATGCGCCCGAGTACGGCGCTGGCCGCAGACGGGCCACAGAATCTTCTCGACGCGGTGGCCGTGGCGCGTACTCCGGGCGCACGCGGGGTCGTTGCCGTACTCGCTGGCCGAGTCCATTTGGCTGGCGATGTGCGCAAGGTGCATACCTATCGCGTTGATGCTTTTGCTTCAGGTGATGCCGGCGTGTTGGGCGTCGTCGAAGAAGGACTGCTGCGACGCTTCCGGGATTGGCCAAGTGGGACGGCGCTTGGATTGTCTCTTCTTGATGTTGATGCGGCGAGTTGGCCCTGGGTGGAAATCGTCGTCAGCCATGCCGGAAGTCGTGGAGATGCCGTCCGTGCGTTATGCGCTGCTGGTGTAGAGGGTTTGGTGGTTGCCGCGACCGGCAACGGCACCATTCACCAGTCTTTGCAATTGGCGCTCGATGATGCCAGGTCGGCAGGCATTCCAGTGTGGCGCTGTTCCCGCTGCAATGGCGGCGTGCTGGTCGGAGCGGAGGTTGGTCCCGTCGCAGCGATGTCGCCGTGGCAGGCGCGAATCGAATTGCTGCTAGTGCTCCTGGCTGCGCCGACGTCTTGATGAAATCAAGAGTGTCTTGTTGCCGAAGAGGTGTCAAGATGGAGTGTCCTGCAAGCCAATAGGCATGCGCTTCTCCAGATAGGTCTTTTGTAGATCGCCTATCGGCGGGCGTCTTGGCCGGGTGCCTCGATGTTGACGATATGTACAGAATTAGATAATCTGTACATATGAAAAAACGAACCAGCGAACAGCAAATTATCTTCGAACAGATCAGCCAAGTGGCACAAGGTCTTGGTGAGACTTTTGCGCCATTCTGTGAAGTCGTGGTTCATGACCTCTTGCATCCCGAGCATGCTATCGCGGCGATCTACAACAACTTGTCGGGACGTGAGGTAGGCGCTCCAGCAACTGAATTGGGTCTGGCGCGTATTTCCGATCTCGGATTCCCGCAGATCATTGCCAACTACGCGAATCAGTTTGCCGACGGTCGTCAGGCGAAAAGCACGTCAATCGGCATCAAGGATTCGAGCGGGCGCTATATCGCCGCCTTGTGTGTGAATGTGGACCTGACGATTTTCCGCAACCTGCAAAATGTACTGGGGCAGTTCGGCAGTGTTGGGGCACCGGTGGGACTGCATGAGTCACTTGATCCGGGCAATGCCGAATCCATCCGCCAGCGCATGGGCTCCTTCGTCACACAACCGACCTCCCTCGGGGCAGAGTCGATCAGGAGCCATATCGACCAGTATGCGGCACGTCTTGCGACCACCCCGCGTTCGCTTAAGGCTGAGGACCGGCGCGTTCTCATGCGTGAGTTGAGGGAGAGTGGCTGTCTGGAAGTACGCCGGGCCATGGACATTGTTGCGCTGCATCTGGGCGTGTCGCGAGCTACGGTATATGGCGATGTCAAATAGCTCGCGCTTGCTCCTGCTCAACAAGGACGAGGTCGAGGCCTTGTTGCAGCCCGACATGGCATTGCAAGCCGTGCGCGAGGCCTTTGTTTTGCATAGCCAGGGAAAAGGCCGCGTATTTCCTGTCGTCAGAGAGCGGCTCGATACGGGCGGTATCTTCGGCATCAAGTCGGGTGATGTGCAAGAGCAGGGGTTGCTCGGTTTCAAGGCGGCTGGATTCTGGCCAGACAACGGCCGACTGGGCAGTGAATCACATCAGGCAACCATTCTACTGGTTGATCCGGCCACCGGCCGGCCAAGCTGCGTTATCGACGGCAATGCGGTCACGACGATGCGTACTGGCGCGGCTGGTGCGCTGGGTTTGGTGCGTTTGGCGCGGGCCGATAGTAAGCGCCTGTGCGTTTTTGGCACGGGAGTTCAGGCGCGAGCGCAGCTCAATTTTTCACTGCGCATGATGCCGACGCTTTCCGAGGTCCGCTACGTGACCCGGGATGGACGACCGGACGAGAGCTTTGAGGCGCAATTTTCCACCCGCTGCGCTATTTCGTTGGCGACGGATTGCAACGCGGCCGTCGCGGCGAGCGACGTGGTGATCACGGCCACTCCCGGCTCTGGCGCACTGTTCGATCTGGAGTCGGTTCGGCCTGGAACTCACCTTAACTGTGTCGGCACCGACACCCGGGGCAAACGTGAACTTCCCGACGGACTGCTGCCGCGGGTTCGCCTGTTTGTCGACGACGTGACGCAAGCGCGGCAGATCGGCGAGGCCCAGTGGGCTCCAGAATTGGCATGCATCTCTCTTGGTGACCTGCTGGCGCGCAAGGCGCACTACAACCGGCGACCTGATGACATCACCCTCTTCGATATGACGGGATTGGCTTTGCAGGACCTGACCGTTGCACGAGCGCTCCAGGAACGCGCGGATGCGACGCAGACGGGAACCCGCATCGCGTGGCCCTGGTAGCGATTTCAAACTCACCTGAATGGATCAGATCATGCTGAATTTACCCACTTACGAGGATGTTGCCACCGCCTCCGAGCGTATCAAAGACCGTGCACATCGTACGCCGGTTATGACGTCGCGCACCGTTGACCAGGAACTCGGTGCGCAGGTGTTCTTCAAGTGCGAGAACCTGCAACGCATGGGTGCCTTTAAGTTTCGCGGTGCGTACAACGCTTTGTCGAGATTTGACGAACGGCAGCGACGCGCAGGCGTGGTGACCTTTTCGTCGGGCAATCATGCGCAAGCGATCGCGCTTTCGGCGTCCCTGCTCGGCATTACGTCCACCATCGTCATGCCGAACGATGCCCCTGCCAGCAAGATTGCCGCGACGAGGGACTACGGCGGAAATGTTGTCGTTTATGATCGCTACAAGGAAGACCGCGAAGAAATCGGCCGTAAGCTGGCTGAAGAACGCGGGATGACGCTCATCCCGCCCTATGATCATCCCGATGTGATCGCGGGGCAGGGAACGGCCGCCAAGGAACTGTTTGAAGAAGTGGGCGCGCTTGATGCCCTGTTCGTCTGTCTCGGTGGCGGCGGTCTGCTTTCCGGCTCTGCGTTGGCGACGCGCGCGCTCGCGCCACAATGCAAATTGTATGGCGTGGAACCCGAGGCGGGCAACGACGGGCAACGGTCGTTCCGCTCCGGTACCATCGTGCATATCGATACGCCTACAACCATCGCTGATGGCGCGCAGACTCAGCACCTCGGTGCCTACACGTTCGAGATCATTCGTCGCGATGTGGACGATATTCTCACCGCCTCTGACCTGCAATTGATCGACTGCATGCGTTTTTTTGCTGCGCGTATGAAACTGGTGGTTGAGCCTACCGGTTGCCTTGGTTTTGCCGCCGCTCGCGAGATGAAATCACAGTTGCATGACCAGCGCGTTGGTGTAATCATCAGCGGCGGTAACGTTGATATGAAGCGTTTTTGCAGCCTGACCGCTTGAGTTGCCGCGAGCGCGACTGGGGGCGCATATTCAGGACGCTGAAACTGAAGGGAATCGATGCGGTTCAAGCTGAATCTTCTGCTATTTTTGCTGGTGACGGCCGTTCTGGTCGCTTCCAGCACGTTCTTCTATTATTCCCTGCGTAGCGAACTGGATGCGCGCTTTGAAGAGCGCAAGCAGGAAATCGCTAAACGGCTTCAGGCGAATCTGGTCAACGCGATCTGGAATTACGACAAGGAACAGGCCGTCAGCATTGTTAACTTCGAATTTGATTCATCGCCGGACATCGATGAAATCAGCATCTATCAGACCGCGTATGGAGCGGCGAATGCGTCGGACAACCTGTTCGTGTATCGGAATAGGGATGTTGTGGGCAATACGGCCGAGGAGCCACCAAGGAAACCAAAAGCAGAAGACACCATGCGCGTGTCGCTGCACGTGTTTTTCAGCACCGACCCGGACAGGCTGACCAAACAGTCCGATATCGAGGTGGGTTACGCGCTCATGAGCTTCTCTCGTGATCGCGTTGATGGCTTGCTGGCCGAGCAGTTGCGTAATCGCATAATTGAAATCCTCATTCTCAACGCCGTGCTGGGATTTGCGCTGTATTCTGTCATGAGCCGCATGGTCATCGGTCCCTTGGCTCAGTTGTCCCGCGCCTTCAAGGAGTTGGCGCTGAATCCACAGGTGGGTGAGCTCAATGTCAAGGGGCGCGACGAGTTCGGCGAGGTGGTCGATGCCTTCAATCAGATCGAACGACGGCTGGTTTCGGATATCGAGAGACGAACTGAGGCCGAACGGAGTTTGCGCGAGAGCAACAATGAACTTACCGAAGCAATGGATTCGCTTAAGCTTGCCCAGGAGAGCTTGGTGCAGTCCGAAAAGTTCGCCGCTCTGGGTGCGTTGGTTGCCGGGGTCGCGCATGAGATCAATACGCCAGTTGGAATTGCCGTGACTGGCGCGTCTTTCCTGGTTGAAGAGGGGCAGCGGATTGAAAAATTGATGGCCCAGGGAGCCATTAAGAAGTCCGAAATTCTCCAGTTCATCGCTTCGGTGCTTGAGGGCGCACAACTCGTACTGAATAACGCCGAGAAAGCGGCCTATTTGATCAATAGTTTCAAGCAGGTGGCTGCAGATGAAACGTCGGAAGAGCGTCGGACCTTCGATCTCAAGGGCTACCTCAATGACGTTCTGACGAGTTTGCGTCCGATGTATAAGAAAACCGGGATCAACGTACGGGTTTCCTGTCCGGATGCTATCGAAATGGATACCTATCCTGGTCTGCTGGCGCAGGTGCTGACGAATCTGGTAAGCAATGCCCTGACGCATGGTTTTGATGCGGGTGTGGAAGGTGAAATCGTGGTTGACGCACGAATGGAGTCCAAGTGGGTCGCTATCGAGTGCGCCAACAACGGGAAGGTCATTCCGCCGGAAAACATTCCGAGGTTGTTTGAACCGTTTTTTACCACGCGTCGATCCGAAGGCGGGACCGGGCTTGGCTTGAATATTGTTTCCAATATCGTCACCCAGCGCCTGGGTGGTACAGTTAAGGTAGTAAGCGATAGGGCTCAGGGAACGATCTTTACCGTTCGTATTCCAATGGTATTGGCGGAGAGGGCGCGTGGAGGGAGTACGAAATGACAGAACCTGGAAGGTTTGACGACAGCTGGCTGGTGGACGACACCAACTCTAGCGATGCTGGCCTGGAACTGAGCTATTTGCGTCCGTGGAAACTCATGATTGTTGATGATGAGCCCGACGTTCATGCCATGACCAGCTTGGCGCTTCGTGGTCTGTTATTTCGTGGTCGTTCTCTCGAGATTCTTTCGGCCTATTCAGCTGCCGAAGGATTTGAGCTTCTTGAAAGGCACCCGGATACCGCCATTCTGCTGCTTGATGTGGTGATGGAGACGGATGATGCGGGCCTGCGTCTTGCGGCGCGTATACGTGGAGAGCTTGACAATCAGCTGGTTCGCATCGTTTTGCGTACCGGGCAGCCTGGGCAGGCACCGGAAGAGGAAGTGATCGTCAAGTACGATATCAATGATTACAAATCCAAGACCGAGCTGACAGCCCGCAAGTTGTTCGTGGTGGTTATTGCTTCGTTGCGGACCTATGAGAGCCTGCTTGTCATCGATCTTTCACGCCAGGGGCTGCACAGGATTCTCGAGGGAACAGAGAATCTGTATCAATACAGTTCGTTGCGAGAGTTTTCTTCCGGTGTCCTATCGCAGATCAGCGCTATTCTGGGCGTCGGAGCCGACGGCATGTTGTGCGCCAAACGGATCGGCGCGAAGCTAGATCGCGATCAGGATTTTGAAGTAGTTGCCGGGACCGGAAGGTTCGCGGATCTGACCACGCCTGGGAAAGTGAACGAAGACCATCCGTTTTTTGGACTGGTCAGGAGAGTCTTTACTCTTGCGCGCAATCACTTTGAACATCCGTATGACGTTTTGCACTTTTCGACGCAGAACGGCTATCGTTTTGTCATTGTCCTTACGCCACCTTGGCCGCTTGAAGACTTTCAGAAGGACCTGTTGGGTATTTTTTGCGACCGCATGGGCTCAGCCTTCGATAATCTTTATCTCTATCAGCAATTGCGCGCGTCGAACGAGGCAACCGTCATCGCGCTGGCCGATCTGGCGGAATACCGCGATGAAAGCACAGGAAGCCATATCGTACGCGTGAAGCGCCTGACCAATGCGCTTGTTGCACGACTCCACGAACAAGGCAAGTTCCCGGGGGAGGTTTCGGATACGTTCAAGGCCATGGTCGGCGTCGCGTCTATCCTGCACGATGTTGGCAAGGTGGCGACGCCGGACCATGTGTTGCTTAAGCCCGGAGTCCTGACGCAGGAAGAGTGGGGTGTCATGAAGGAACATGCATGGAAGGGGCAGGATATCCTTGAGCGTGCGGCCAACCTGATCAGTGGCGAAAGCTATCTCTCCTACGGCGCGCAGATTGCCGGAGGCCATCATGAGCGCTACGACGGCAGCGGTTACCCTCGAGGGCTAAAGAACTCGGAAATCCCCCTGGCGTCGAGAATCGTCGCTGTGGTCGATGTATTTGATGCACTCGTTCACAGGCGACTTTACAAGGAACCGTGGCCCGTCGCCAAGGCGCTCGACTATATGCGCAAGGCGTCAGGTACACAGTTCGATCCGGAGGTGCTTTCGGCCTTCCTGGAAATTGTCGAGGCGAATCCGAATGATTGGGTCGATAACAGCGAACTTTGACGGGGCGCTGCAGGCAGCCAGCATCAGTCCAGCGGAACCACGATTTTCTGCCGACGTTCAAAACGGACCAACTCACGCACGCCGAGCCGGCGCAATCCGGCCAGAGCTTCGGTGAAGTGTCGCCCCACCTGCTGCGGTGTGTGGGCATCCGAACCCAGGGTAAGCGGTACGCCTGCTTTGGCGAGTGCTTCGATCACCTCCCAGCCCGGCATGAATTCCTGCGCAGGATTGTCCTGCCCCGACGTGTTGATCTCTACGGCCATACCTGCCGCCAGAAGTTCCGGGATGAGCGGTTCGATATAGCGCAACAGACCACCGTGGGGTCGATGTCCCATCTTCTTGGGGAGGTCAAGATGCCCGACGATGTCGCAGTAGCACTCGCGAACCATCATTCCAACGTTGTGGAAATAAAGCTCGCAGACGTCGTCGATTGACCAGTTGTCGTACATTTCCGGCTCTTGCAACTTCTCAAAGCCGATGTTATGTACCGAACCGATGATGTAGTCCCAGTCGTAGCGTTCCTGGATCTCGCGCGCTAGCCCGACCCTGCTCGGGATAAAATCCATTTCCATCCCCAATCGGATGTGGAAGGGGCTTGGCCCCTCACGGTCAAATTCGACCTGTAATCGTTTGACGTCGGCAACGTAGAGTTCCAACTCATGGGAAAGCATAGCGTAGCGTTTGCCGGCTGAGCGCAGCATCCAGTGGCTGTGGTCGGAGAATCCGAAATCGGCCAAGCCCAAATCCAAGGCGCGTTGAACGTAAGCCTCCATCGCTCCGGTCGCGTGGCAGCAACGCGTTGTGTGGCTGTGCAGATCCATCAATCCATGCATTCCAGTTTTCTCATCGAGTAATTGCCAACAGGGCAGAAGTCGGGTGTCTCAAGGGCTTTCGTGTTTCAGCGGGCAATATGCTAACAGTTTCCTGAAGCCTTTCGGGCTGAAGCACCAACGAAAATGAGCCCCGCTTGCTACTACAAGTGGGGCTCATTAGGGAGCAGGCTAATATTGTTCAAATCAGTGGAACTGTTCTTCTTCCGTCGATCCCGTCAGTGCTGTAACAGAGGAGGCTCCACCCTGAATTACGGTGGTTACGTCGTCAAAGTAGCCCGTGCCCACTTCCTGCTGGTGCGAAACAAAGGTGTATCCACGGTCACGAGCGGCGAATTCAGGCTCTTGAACCTTTTCGACGTAGGCTGTCATGCCGCGCGCCACGTAGTCCTGCGCCAGGTCGAACATGTGGTACCACATGTTGTGGATGCCGGCGAGGGTGATGAACTGGTACTTGTAGCCCATGGCACCGAGTTCTTGCTGGAACCTGGCGATGGTTGCATCGTCAAGGTTCTTCTTCCAGTTGAAGGACGGTGAGCAGTTGTAGGCCAGCAATTTGCCGGGGAATTTGGCGTGAACCCCTTCGGCGAACTTGCGGGCAAACTCCAGATCGGGTTTGCCGGTTTCGCACCAGACGAGGTCGGCATATTCCGCATAGGCGACAGCGCGAGAGATAGACTGCTCCAAGCCCTTCCTCGTTTTGTAGAATCCCTCAGCGGTGCGTTCGCCCGTGACAAAAGGTTTGTCATTTGGGTCGTAGTCGGAGGTCAATAGATCGGCTGCTTCTGCGTCGGTACGGGCGATAACCAGCGTCGGCACGCCGCACACGTCCGCTGCAAAGCGCGCCGCGATCAGTTTCTGGACGGCTTCAGCTGTTGGCACCAGCACCTTGCCGCCCATATGACCGCATTTCTTCACTGAAGCCAGTTGGTCTTCGAAATGCACGCCTCCGGCACCCGAGCGAATCATGGCTTTCATCAGCTCGAAGGCGTTCAGCACGCCGCCGAAACCGGCCTCGGCGTCGGCAACAATAGGAGCGAAATAGTCGATGTAGTCCTTATGGCCGGGTTCAATGCCCTTGGAGCACTGGATTTCATCGGCGCGACGAAAGGTGCTGTTGATCCGCTCAACGACCTTCGGCACCGAGTCGACAGGGTACAGCGACTGGTCTGGGTACATCGAAGCGTAGCCGTTGTTGTCAGCGGCAACCTGCCAGCCGGAAAGGTAGATGGCCTTTACGCCGGCCTTGACCTGTTGCATGGCCTGGCCGCCGGTCAGGGCACCTAGGGAGTTGACATAGGGTTCGGTGTTGACCAGGTTCCAAAGCTTCTCGGAAGCGCGACGCGACAGCGTGTATTCGATCGGAAAGGAACCGCGCAGACGGACGACGTCAGCGGCGGAATAGCCACGTTTGATGCCTTTCCAGCGCGGATTCTCGGCCCAGTCCTTTTCGAGTGCTGCGATTTGTTGTGCCCGTGTGTTCATAGTTGACCTCTCAATAAATCGAAACATGACTAAATTGGGGAAGATCGAAGCACCATGTTTCAGGACGCGCGGCCCCTCTCTGGCTATCGACGAGATCAATTGTACGAACAATGACGCTACGCAGCAATAGTCTTATATAAGATATAAGAATAAATTAAAGTTAATATAATCATTATGTTGAATTTTATATTTCACAATACGGTGTTTTTGTCATTAGGTGAAATGACTCAGTGCACAATTAGCCGGTTCTAATGTCGATAGTCTGTGGTGGTTGGCCTGCTCGGCGGCGCGTGTTCCGGTCGCTCGTTTGTGCCGAAATTACCAGTGCAACTCCTGGTTTGAAACCAGCACACCATCCTCATCTGCGTACAGGTATTCACCTGGATCGAAACTGACACCACCAAAAGTGACTGTCAGACCGCGCTCACCAAGCCCTCTTTTTAGGCTTCGCTGCGGATGGGTATCCAGTGCCCGAACGCCTATATCAATTGCGTTAACCTCACTGGAATCGCGGATGCAACCGTAAACGATGACGCCTTCCCACCCGTTTTTGCTCGCCAGCGCGGCGAGTTGATCACCGACCAAAGCACAGCGCATGGAGCCACCGCCGTCGACAACGAGAACCTTTCCCCTGCCGTCCTCGCAGAATGTGTCGCGTACGAGTGCATTGTCCTCGAACAGCGCTAGCGTGACGATGCGGCCGCAAAACGACGTACGCGCTCCATAGCACTTGAACATCGGCGCGACAACGCGAAGCGTTTTTCCAAGTTCGCCTTCAAATGCATCACAAAGATCGGGTGTTTTGAAATCCATGCTGATTGACTCCGTGAATGAAAAAGCGGCCATACCTTTGGCGGTATGGCCGCTAGTTGAAAGGGCGATCAGACTACTTCGGCGGTCTCTTCTTCAAACACTAGCTTGACCTTGCCGTCTCCATCAAGACCAACGGTGACGTGTCCGCCGTTGGCCAGTCGGCCGAACAGGAGCTCATCGGCCAGAGCTGAGCGGATGGTGTCCTGAATCAGACGTGCCATCGGGCGGGCACCCATCAGTGGGTCGAAGCCCTTGATTGCCAAGTGTTTCTTGAGTTCATCGGTAAATACTGCCTCGACTTTTTTCTCGTGTAGCTGTCCCTCTAGCTGCATCAGGAACTTGTCGACCACGCGCAGGATGATGTCATGATCGAGCGACTTGAAGGAGATAGTGGCGTCGAGCCGGTTGCGGAATTCGGGCGAAAACAGGCGCTTGATCTCGACCATCTCGTCACCCGCCTGCTTGGTGGTTGTGAAGCCCATGTTCGATTTCTGGATGGATTCCTGACCGGCGTTGGTCGTCATGATGATGACGACGTTGCGGAAATCCGCCTTGCGTCCGTTGTTATCGGTCAGCGTGCCGTGGTCCATCACCTGCAGCAGGATGCTATAGATGTCCGGATGCGCTTTCTCAATTTCATCGAGAAGCAAAACGCAGTAGGGCTTCTTGGTTACGGCCTCGGTGAGTTGTCCGCCCTGATCGAAACCGACATAACCGGGCGGGGCACCGATCAGCCGCGAAACGGCGTGGCGTTCCATGTACTCCGACATGTCGAAGCGCAACAATTCGATACCCATGCAGTAAGCCAACTGCTTGGCGACCTCGGTTTTTCCCACGCCAGTCGGTCCCGAGAAAAGGAAGCTGCCAATCGGCTTGCCGGGTGTTCCCAATCCGGAGCGTGCCATCTTGATCGCCTTGGCCAGTGTATCGATGGCGAGCTCCTGTCCGAAAACCACCGCTTTCAGATCCCGGTCGAGATTCTTGAGGGCGCTGCGGTCATCCGATGAAACCTGTGTCGAAGGAACGCGAGCAATCTTGGCGACAATTTCCTCGATGTCCTGCTTGCCGATGATTTTTTTTTGCTTTGATTTGGGCAGGATGCGTTGCGCCGCCCCGGCTTCATCGATTACGTCGATAGCTTTGTCAGGCAGATGGCGATCCGTGATGAAACGTACCGACAGGTCCACCGCCGAGGTAAGCGCGGCGGCAGAATACTTGATGCCGTGGTGCGCTTCGAAACGTGATTTGAGGCCCTTGAGAATCTCTACAGTGTCGGGAATCGAGGGTTCGCTGACGTCTATCTTCTGGAAGCGCCGAGAGAGTGCGTGATCCTTCTCGAAGATGCCGCGATACTCATTGTAGGTGGTCGCCCCAATGCATTTGAGCTGGCCATTGGAAAGCGCCGGCTTAAGCAGATTGGACGCGTCCATCGTGCCGCCCGAAGCCGAACCAGCGCCGATCAGCGTGTGGATTTCATCGATGAACAGGATGGCATCCGGATTCTCGCCCAGCTGCTTGAGGACGGCCTTCAGGCGCTGCTCAAAATCACCACGGTACTTCGTTCCAGCCAGCAATGCGCCCATGTCGAGCGAATAGATATTGGCTTTGGCGAGAATTTCGGGAACGTCGCTTTCGATGATGCGGCGAGCCAGTCCTTCGGCGATGGCGGTTTTTCCGACACCGGCTTCGCCAACCAGCAACGGATTGTTCTTGCGCCGGCGGCACAGGGTCTGAATGACACGTTCCAGTTCACTATCACGCCCGATCAGCGGATCGATCTTGCCTTGCAGAGCAAGGGCGTTGAGGTTGATGGTGTAGCTTTCCAGCGGGCCGGCAGCCGTTTGGGCCTCACCTTCGGTTTCAACTTCGCCTTCTGCGCGTGCCGGGCTCTGCGGAACCTTGCTGACCCCATGGGAGATGAAGTTGACCACGTCCAGCCGCGTTATGCCCTGCTTCTGCAGGTAATAGACTGCGTGTGAATCCTTCTCGCCGAAAATGGCAACCAGCACATTGGCACCGTTAACCTCTTTCTTGCCGGATGACTGGACGTGCAGGATGGCGCGCTGGATGACGCGCTGAAATCCCAGCGTTGGTTGTGTGTCGATATCCTCGGTGCCATCAACCGTCGGTGTGTGTTCGACGATGAACTTGCCCAAATCGCGTCGCAACTGCTCGATGTTGCCACCGCAGGCGCGCAAGGTCTCTGCAGCTGACGGGTTGTCGAGCAACGCCAGCAGCAGATGCTCGACGGTGATGAATTCGTGACGCTTTTGCCGTGCTTCAACAAAGGCCATGTGCAGGCTGACTTCCAGTTCTTGCGCAATCATTCAGTTTTCCTCCATTACGCACGCCAGCGGATGCTGGTTGTCACGTGCGAAGGTCGCCACCTGCTCGACCTTGGTAGCCGCGACGTCTCGCGGATAAATTCCGCAGACTCCTCGCCCTTCCATATGAACTTTGAGCATGATTTGCGTCGCTTGTTCTCGATTCATTGAAAAAAACTTCAGCAGCACAAGAACAACGAAGTCCATCGGCGTGAAGTCGTCGTTGAGTAAAACGACTTTGTATAAGGGGGGCGGCGCGAGCTTGCTGCGCTTCGATTCGAGTACGGTATCTTCCTGATGCTGTTTAGCCATGATTCAATTCTACTCAGACTTATCGAATGCGCAAACCCGCTTTATTTGCTAATTTCTGCACAGAAACCACACTACGCGAATATTTGTGATCAAAAATACTTGACGCTTCCGCTAGAACTAGCGTACAAAGGCTTCATGTTTTGGTTCAAGACTAATTTGAATTTCAAACATGAAAGTCGGGCGATGCCCGGATCTAGTCTCTTTTCAAGGATGTAGCAATATGGCAACAGGTACAGTTAAGTGGTTCAATGACGCCAAGGGTTTCGGTTTCATTACTCCGGATGATGGTAGCGAGGATCTTTTCGCTCACTTCTCCGCGATCACCATGGGCGGATTCAAGACCCTCAAAGAGGGCGAGAAGGTTTCCTTCGACGTTACGCAGGGTCCTAAGGGCAAGCAAGCATCGAATATTGGGCGTGCCTGATCTTCAGCTACGCTAAAAAAACCCGCCTCTGGCGGGTTTTTTTTCGCCTGTCGTTTATCAAAAACGGCTGGAAACAACTTGAAACATGGGGATGTGGCGGACTCCGGTATGATTGCATCGTGTTTTTCAACCGGTAGTCGTACGCATTGTGAAATTCCTGAACTCACGATCCTCTAACTTTCTCGTCCGTTTTGGCCGCCTGGCTCTGCCGCTGGCGCTGGTTGGGACAATAGCTGCTACGCCACTGGCACTGGCCAACGATCTGCCGGATCTTGGCGAGTCGGCACGCGCAGAACTCTCACCGCAGATCGAACGCAAAATCGGCGAGAGCATCATGAATGAAATTCGCCTGCGTGAGCCGAGTTACGTTGATGATCCTGAGATCAACGATTACCTCGACCGCCTTGGTCGTCGACTCGTGGAGGCCAGCGCGAATCCGACCGGCGATTTCCATTTCTTTGCCATTCGTGATGACACGGTCAATGCGTTTGCGATGTACGGTGGCTTTGTCGGTATGAACACGGGCACCCTGCTGACGGCGCAGTCCGAGTCCGAATTGTCGGGCGTGCTTGCACACGAAATTGCGCATGTGACCCAGAATCATCTGGCGCGCCAGCTGGCGAAGGAAAAGCAGAATACGATTCCCAGCCTGATCGCCATGGCCGTTGGCATTCTGGCGGCGCGCGCCAACTCGGATATCGCTGCGGCGACCATTACCTCAGCGCAGGCGGGCCTCGTGCAGTCGCAACTGGCGTATTCCCGTGATTTCGAGCGCGAGGCGGATCGCATGGGTTATCAGACACTCGAAAAGGCCAACCTGGACGTGCGCGGTATGGGCGATTTCTTTGAACGCCTGCAAAAGGCCGGACGGCTTTATGAGAACAATGCGCCGGTGTATTTGCGTTCGCATCCGCTGACTGTCGAGCGGATTTCCGATATGCAGAATCGGGCTCAGGGCTCCCCGTATCGCCAAGTGGTCAGCGGCCTTGATTTTTATCTTGTACGCGCCAAATTGCGCGCCCAGATGGGGACCCCGCGTGAGGCTATCACTGAGTTTGAAACACAGTTGCGGGAAAGGAAATATGCTTCGGTGGCTGCGGTTCGCTATGGGCTGGCCTTGGCCCAGATAAGGGCCAAGGACGTGCCGGCCGCGCAGCATCAAATGGAAGCCTTAACGGCGCTCAAGGTGTCGTCGCCAATGATTGCTGGCTTAGCCGCAATGATCAGCGAGCACGCAGGCAACTTGCCCACCGCGCAGACCATTTACCGCGATGCCTTGCAGCGTTTTCCCCTGGCCAAGTCTCTCGTCTATGGCTACTCTGAATCGCTTTATTCAGGCCGCCAATACGATCAGGCCCTGCTGTTTCTTGAATCGCAGCTGCAGCTGAATTCTGCCGATTACAAACTGCATGGCTTGCAGGCGAAAACCTATGCAGCTCTGGGCAAGCGTTTGCCGCAGCATCGGTCTCAGGCCGAGTTCTATGTGCTGCAGGGGCAACTCGGGCAGGCGATCGAGCAGTTGCAGTTTGCCCAGCAGGCGACCGATGGCAATTTCTATGAGCAGTCAGCGGTAGATGCCCGTTTGCGCGAGTTGCGCAAGCAGCAGATCGAGGAAGACAAGCTGAAAAAGAATGGTTGGTAAAATACGCCCTTATTATTGTTCTGGAATTGATCATGCAATTTGATCGTGAACTCGACGTCAAGGGACTGAGCTGTCCGCTGCCGATTCTTCGCACCAAGAAAGCGCTTGCCGAAATGACGACCGGTCAGGTGTTGCGCGTTCTGGCGACCGATCCCAATGCCGCCAAGGATTTTCAGGCCTTTGCCAGACAAACAGGCAACCAGTTGTTGTCGAATGCCGAAGCCGACCAGGTTTTTGAATTCTTCTTCAAGCGCAAGTAAGCCGCTGCTTCTCTTCCAGAATTGAGCGATGACCGTGGTCGATGACCGTTTTGCCCTGTTTGATGCTGACGGTGGCGGTGCCATTTTGTTGTCCGACTATCGTCGAACCATCCAGTTCGATGAGCACTCCGGCGATCTGAGGGGCGTGTTTGAAGTCTTTGAGGCGGCTTTGGCCCGAAACGAATGGATTGCCCTGGCGGCGGACTATGCGCTTGGTGCCTGTTTCGAACCGGCGCTTGATTCGCTGAACCTGGGGCGTCCGAAGCTGCGCGGCTGGGTTTTCGGTCAAGCGCAGCAACTCGATGCGCAGGCCGTCGATGCTTTCCTAACTGCACGCCTGGACGCTGTTCCCGAGCATGAGCGAATCGCAGGCGTGGCTGAATTGGTTCCGGCGCTGGATGCGGCGGGTCACACTTCCAGGGTCGAACAGATACAGCGCTGGATCGCCGCTGGCGACTGTTACCAGATCAACCTGACCTTTCCCCTTGGTTTCCGGTTCTACGGCCATCCGCTGGCGCTCTACGCCCGTTTGCGCGCACGGCAGCCGGTACGCTATGGGGCGTTTATTTCGACGCCAGAGGAGATCTTGCTGTCCTTTTCGCCCGAGTTGTTTTTCGAGCGTTGCGGGAATCGGGTTGTGACCCGGCCGATGAAAGGTACGGCCAAGCGCGGTGCTACGCCGGAAGCCGACGCGGTACAGCGTGGCGCGTTGTTGGCATCGGAAAAAGAGCGTGCCGAGAACATCATGATCGTCGACCTGCTGCGCAACGATCTGGGGCGTCTAGCCGAGCCGGGCAAGGTGCAGGTTGAATCGCTCTGCGAAGCGGAGGCCTATCCGACGCTGTGGCAGATGGTGTCAACGATTTCGGCCGAGCTGCCCGGTGTGCCTCTCTTCGACCTGTTCCGGGCCTTGTTTCCCTGCGGCTCGATTACCGGTGCGCCCAAGATACGCACTATGCAGCGCATCGCCGAGCTGGAAACCACATCACGCGGCCTATATACCGGTGCACTGGGCTGGCTGGCGCCAGGCGGCGATTGCCGTTTCAACGTCGCCATCCGGACGCTGGAGCTTGAGTCGAATGGGCGAGGGCGTCTGGGCATTGGCGGAGGTATCGTCATTGATTCCGATCCGGCGAGCGAATACGCCGAATGCCTGCTCAAAGCGCGTTTTCTCACCGCCTGTGATCCGGGGTTCGAGTTGGTCGAGACGCTGCGACTGGAAAATGGCGAGTACCCGCTTTTGCCCTTGCATCTGGAACGGCTTGAGGCATCGGCTCGTGCGTTGGGTTTTGTCTGCGATACGAGTGCAATTGCCGATGCGCTGGCTGCGCAAGCTGCCGTACCGGGCAAAGGCGTCTTCAGGGTTCGACTGACACTAGCTCATGGTGGGCGCTTCCTCGTTACCGTGGCCCCTTTGCCGGAAAACAATCCGTCCTGGACAGTTGTTCTGGCGGATGAGGTGCTGGACGCTGATGACTATCTCCTGCGCCACAAAACCACGGCGCGTTGCCGCTACGACCAGGCGCTGGCGCGGCTGACCGAACGCCCTGAAATCTTCGATGCGATCTTCTTCAATTCACGTGGCGAGGTCTGCGAGGGGGCGCGCAGCAACGTGTTTATCGAGCGCGATGGTCAGCTGCTGACACCGCCACTCGCCTGCGGCTTGCTGCCGGGCGTAAAGCGGCGGCAGCTACTGGAATCGGGACGGGCTATCGAACGTGTGCTGACACGCGACGACCTGGTCAGTGCGTCAAGGCTTTACGTGGCCAATGCGCTGCGCGGACTTGTTGAGGTCGGTCTGCAAGTGTGATGCCCTGAAAGCCGCATGGATAAACGACCTTCAGGCATCATACTTTAGAGATCCGCATGGATGTTGGTCTCCAGCCGATTCGAGTTTTAGGATTTTCCCGTGCTGCCGAAACCACCATCGCCACGGGAACTGACATCGAATTCGTCAACAACGTTGAACGCGACCTGCATGACCGGAACAACGACGAGTTGCGCCAAGCGGTCGAGCGGGTTGAGCGTGAAGCTTTCGTTGCCGCGATTCCAGGTCGAGACCATGATTTCGCCTTGATAGTCGGAGTCGATCAGTCCAACCAGATTGCCGAGAACGATGCCGTGTTTGTGCCCCAAGCCTGAGCGCGGGAGGATCATCGCGGCGAGACCGGGGTCGGCTAGATGAATGGCGATGCCGGTCGGAATCAGCATCGTCTCGCCGGGGTGAATCTTCACCGGCGCTTCGATACAGGCGCGCAGGTCGAGGCCAGCCGAACCGGGAGTGGCGTAGTGCGGCGGGCTGTCTTTCAGGCGCGGGTCAAGGATACGGACGTCGATACGGGGCATTGGTGCTTCTCCAGCAGGTTGGCGATGTGCGCCACCAGTTGGCGCGCGAGAATGATTTTTGACGCAGGGGGCAGTGGGTGTTGGCCACTGTCGTCGAACAGGATCAGCGCGTTGTCGTCTCCGCCAAAGCCGTCCTGAACAAGATTGCCGACGATCAGCGGAATTTTCTTTGCGGCGCGTTTTTTCTGGGCGTATTCCGCCAGGTTCTGGCTCTCGGCAGCAAAGCCAACACAGAACGGGGGCGAAGGAAGTGCCGCAACGTCCGCCAGAATATCCGGCGTCTGGATCAGTTCAATCGGCGGCGCCGCGCTGCCATCCTTCTTGATCTTGTGCTCGGCAGTGATGGCCGGGCGGTAGTCGGCAACGGCCGCGACGCCAACGAAAATATCCTGCGTTGCTGCGCGCTGCATGACTTCCGCGTGCATTTCCAGCGCGCTGATGATGTCGATGCGCTTGACGCCACGGGGCGTGATTTGGCTGACCGGGCCGCAGACCAGCGTGACTTCAGCACCGGCTTCCTGCGCGGCGCGCGCTACTGCAAAGCCCATTTTGCCGCTCGACAGATTGGTAATACCGCGTACCGGGTCGATGGCCTCAAACGTCGGGCCGGCCGTCAGCAGAAGTTTTTTCCCGGCGAGGTGCTTGGGCTGGAAGAAGGCAATCAGCTCGGCAAGGATGTCCGCAGGCTCGATCATGCGTCCGAGGCCGGTTTCACCGCAGGCCTGTTCGCCGCAAGCCGGGCCGAGAATGTTGACGCCATCACCGCGCAGGGTCGCTACGTTACGCTGTGTTGCCGCGTTTTCCCACATCTGGCGGTTCATCGCTGGAGCGACCAGCAGGGGGCAGTCGCGGGCCAGGGTCAATGTGCTCAGCAGGTCGTCGGCCAGACCGTTGGCGACCTTGGCGAGGAAGTCCGCTGAAGCGGGGGCAATCAAAAGTACGTCGGCTTGCCGCGAAAGATCGATGTGCGCCATGTTGTTGGCGACGCGCGGGTCCCACTGGTCGATAAATACCGGATTACCGGAGAGTGCCTGAAAGGTCACCGTTGTGACGAAATGAGTGGCCGCCTCGGTCATCGCCACCTGCACATGCGCGCCCTTCTTGATCAGCAGGCGTACAAGTTCGGCCGCTTTGTAGGCGGCAATACCGCCGGTGACGCCGAGGGCAATGCGTTTTCCTGTTAATTCCATGCGAATGATCCGATAGCTTGGTTAGAATGCCTGACAAAGCATTTTAACCGAGATTACAACATGTCAATTACCGACTGGCCCGAGGATGAGCGCCCGCGTGAGCGCCTGCTGACGCAGGGTGCGGCGGCACTTTCCGACGCAGAACTGCTGGCGATATTCCTGCGCGTTGGCGTGAAGGGCAAGAGCGCCGTTGATCTGGCGCGCGAGTTGATCCGACACTTTGGCAGCCTGACTCGCCTGTTTGCGGCGACGGAGGAGGAGCTTTCGTCCATCCACGGCATGGGGCCGGCCAAGTTCGTCCAATTGCAGGCGGTTCTGGAAATGTCACGCCGGGCGTTGGCGGAAGAGATGAAGCAAGGCAGCGCCTTTGCGACGCCGGGTGCCGTACGCGATTACCTTCGCTTGCATCTGGCCGGACTGCAGCACGAAGTGTTCTTTGCCCTTTGGCTGGATGCGCAAAACCGCCTGATTGTGGGTGAAGAGCTGTTTCGCGGCACGCTGACACAAACCAGCGTCTATCCCAGAGAGGTCGTCAAGAAGGCTTTGTGGCATAATGCGGCCGCTGTGGTTTTGGCGCACAACCATCCCTCCGGTGTTTCCGAACCTTCGTCTGCCGACGAGTTTTTGACCGGGGAACTCAAGAAGGCATTGGCTTTGGTGGATGTCCGGGTGCTTGATCACTTCATTGTGGCAGGCCAGTCCCAGCCTTTGTCGTTCGCAGAACGTGGCCTGTTATAGCAAAACAATCAGAAATAACTTGAATTCTGCCGGCTTATTGGCTAAAATCGCCGGCTTCTTTCTTCCCAAGATCAACTGGAGCAACAATCATGGCGCGTGTCTGCCAAGTAACGGGTAAAGGCCCGATGGTAGGGAACAATGTTTCCCATGCCAACAATAGAACGAAGCGCCGCTTCCTCCCGAATCTGCAGTACCGCCGTTTCTGGGTTGAAAGCGAAAACCACTGGGTGCGTCTGCGCGTATCCACCGCTGGCCTGCGCACTATCGACAAAAACGGTATCGACGTTGTGCTCGCAGACCTGCGCGCACGCGGCGAAATCTGATAAGGAGTTGCCGCCATGCGTGAAAAGATTAAGCTGGAATCGACCGCCGGTACCGGTCACTTCTACACCACCACCAAGAACAAGAAGACCATGCCGGGCAAGATGGAGATCAGCAAGTATGATCCCAAGGTTCGCAAGCATGTGATGTACAAGGAAACCAAGCTGAAGTAATCTGGCTGTGGTTCAAAGAAGACCTCGCTGATTGAGCGGGGTTTTTTTTCGTCTGGATTTTGGCACTATATGAAATTGTGCAGCGGTATAAGGATACGGCAAACCATTGAGTGTTCGAAAGTAACCGCTAATCGGTTACAGGTGGACGTTCCTTTGATTGTTCTGCTTCAATGAACCCAAATGCTCCAGAGGTGTGATAAATGAAAAAAAGTTACGGATTTACGTTGATCGAGCTGATGATCGTTGTGGCGATTATTGGAATACTTGCCGCCATTGCGATCCCGAATTACAACGATTACATTATTCGCAGCAAAATAACAGAGGCGGTCAGTACGCTGTCGGATACCAAAGTGAGGATGGAACAGTATTTTCAGGACAATCGTTTTTATAATGATGATGGGACAGGGAGTGCCACCTGTGCTCCCGCAGTGACTGTCCCGACTACCACCAATTTTTCCTATGCTTGTGTTGCCAGCAACACGGGACAGAGCTTTGTTTGGACAGCAACTGGTGCCAGTTCGATGACCGGTTTTTCGTACACAATCAGTCAGACCAACGCCAAGACGTCGACAATTGCTTCGGGTGCCGCGTGGCCTGTTGTAGCTACGGTCAATTGTTGGATGACCAGCAAAGGTGGTTGCTAAATCATGACGCGCTGTTTGCGAGGGTACTCATTGATCGAACTTATGGTCGCGCTGGTCATTCTGAGCCTGCTGTTTGCGCTAGGTTTGCCACAATTTACCAATTTTGTTCGCGATGCGCGAGTGCGTGCGGCAGCAGAAAATTTCTTGGCTGGAGTTCAACTTGCTCGCGCTGAGGCTGTGCGAAGGAATGCTGGTGTTGAGTTTCTACTGACAGCAAACGATCCGCTCGCTGCCAATGTGGCGTCAGCAACAGCGTCTGCCACTGGTGGAAATTGGATGGTGAGAACTGCAGACCTGGCTGTTTTTCTAGAGGGGAAATTTGCGGTGGATGGTGGTGGTGCTGGTTCTTCTGCGATCAGGATCAATGATACGACTACTCCAGCAAGTGCCGACCCGGATGCGCCGCCAGCGACACCGGCCTCAACAATTGTATTTAATGGTCTCGGCCGCACCAATCTGGCGGCAGACGCCATATTCAAGTTTACGAGTCCTCAAGGGAAGTGCGTTACAGATGGTGGCCCGGTTCGCTGTCTTCGCGTTGTGGTTTCCGTATTTGGTCAGACTCGGCTGTGCGACCCAAGGGTTGGTGCCGGAGATACCCGGAGTTGCTGATGAATCGATCCCAATTTCAAACCTCGCAACGCGGCTCCTTCATGCTGGAGGCGCTTATTGGCATCCTGATATTCTCATTGGGGGTGCTGGCCATTATTGCACTGCAGGCAAACGCAATTGCTGTACAAACCGATGCTCAATATCGCATCGAGGCCGCTAATTTTTCTGACCAGATCTTGGGGCAGATCAATCTCAATGTTGCTCGGGATGCCGCAACGAGTACCGTAAATACGACCGATCTGCTGACTTTCAATCACCAGCCAACCGGTACAGTGCCAACCTGCAGTTTCAGCGGTGTTGCATCGACCAATCCACTCGTGACCAGTTGGGCTACTGCCGTCAATTCTACGGCGGGAACGCGCCTCCCCGGCGGATCTGCCGCTACGCAGCAAATTGTCGTTGATACAGCTAATGCAAATCGGGTGACGGTTATCCTTTGCTGGAAGAACCCGAAAGACGCAGCTTTCCGTTTCCATCGCGTTATTGCCTATATAAATTGATCATGCGCCCATCAATGTCTCCGAATCGCTCGTCTGGTTTCTCGCTGGTTGAGATCCTTGTTGGTGTCGCCATATCGCTCATTGGTATGGTTGTGATGTTTCAAACCATGCAGAACTGGGAAGGCCGAAAGCGCACGACATTGTCTGGAAGCGATGCTCAAGTGTCCGGGTCAATCGCCATGTTCAACATTGAGCGCGACATCAAAATGGCTGGGTTTGGATTTGGTAGTGCGGCAGAGATGGGTTGTACGGTCAAGGGGTATGACGCTACACGGGCAAGCGGCGCAGGCGCCGTTATTCCCGATTTTGGGATGATTCCGGTCTTGATCACCCAAGGTGCGTCCGGTGCACCTGACACAGTTACTGTACTTTATGGAAATGGGGCGACAGCCGCCGCAGGGCTACCGTTTATCAATTCTACCGCGACCACGAAGATCGCCAACAATGCAGACGGGTTGAAACCAGGAGACCAGTTCATTGCGGCGGACTCGGGTGGGAATTGCGCGTTGTTTGAAACGATCACGAATCCGGCCGGGGTCGGAGCCATAGTAACTCACGTAACGGGCAGCTATACAAATTATCAAGGTGCTACTGTCAATGCACGGTACAACAAAGCCGGAGATGGCATGGGTATTGGTGTCGGGCTGGGTGGAGTGCTCTACAACATGGGTACTACTCCACGCCTGGACGTTTGGCGAGTAGCGGGCGGACGGCTTGGCGTCGCCAATATTCTCGCCAACGAGACGGCGAGTGATGTCGCTGAAGGCGTGGTGAATTTCCAGGCGCAGTACGGTTTTGACCGAGACATTGTCGGTGCAGCGGGTTATGGATTTATTGCGGCGACTGTGAACGCGGGTGGTGACGCGGAGTGGCTGCCAACGGCCACCGATGCGACAGTCCCGGCGACTGCGGCCGAGTGGCGGCGAGTATTGGCCATTCGTGCCGCTCTTCTGGTCAGAAGTCAACAATATGAGCCGCTTTTGAATTCGCCTAATCCCGGCTGGGCAGGCGGAAATTTTGTGATGATGAATCTGGACGGGTCTGCGGGTACAACGAATCCGAATGACGCCACCAATTGGCGGCGATATCGTTACCGTGTTTATGAAACAGTCATCCCGTTACGCAACGTCGGTTGGGGGGCGTCATGAATCGAACGCTTTGTCTTCCAAGTACAGCTGGGCGGCACCAACGTGGCGTCGTTCTGTTGCTCGCCTTGATCATGCTCATTTCCATGACCTTGGCAGGCCTTGCCCTCTACCGTCAGATGGGTACGGGGCTGATCATTGCGCGTAACCTGACGTTCAAACGAACGGCCATCATCGCGGCCGACTTCGGGATCGAGGTGGCTCGTGCGTGGGTTGCTCCTCCCGCCGCATCGTGCGATGACGCTTGTAAGGCGGCGAAGGCAGCTGCTTTACTTACCACCCAAAGTGTCTCTGGAAAATTCTTCTACTATCCTGCGTGGTGTAACGGTCCTGATTCCGCGACGAGGGAGAGCGCCCCGGGCGTGCCGATAAACTGCTCAAATACCCTTGCAACGGCGGATTTCGACCCACTCACCTACGATTGGAGTAATGCGGCAGTTGCGACCACGGGTGATGGTAACGGTAACGAGGTTCGCTACGTCATCCACCGTTTGTGTGCTTTGCCTGGGGGGATGAATATCGTGGATACCCCCGGCCAGCGTTGCGCCAGTATTGGCGTGGCTCCCCCCGCACAGGGGCAAAACTCCGCCGGTTATGGCGGCACAGGCCTCGCACTCATCAATATGCCTTATTACCGAATTACTGCGCGCGTTCTGGATCGCTTGAACACGCTGGTTTATACCCAAGCCATTATTTATTAAAGGCGGAGAAATATCATGAGCCGACTCGAACTCTCTCGTCAATTGCGCTTTGTGCTAGCGACCACAGCCATTTTTTCCTGCCTTTTTGCTCAAGCGCAGCAGACTGACCTATCCAACCTACCCCTTTCCAGTTCGGCCAACCTGCAAGTCAAGCCAAACGTAATGTTCATTCTGGATGATTCTGCCACGATGGGCCGGGATTACATGCCGGACGACGTCGGTGCCAAGAAAGACACCGTCGGTTTCCGGAATTCATCGTGCAATCTGGTGTACTACAACCCCGCGACCGATTACGTCATTCCAAGAAGCAGTCTTGGTGGGCCAATCAACCCGAGTGTCGCAAGTGCCGATTGGGGGGGCGTTCCCAGCACATATACCGCCGCGCTGGATGATGGCTTTTACTACTTTGACGCGGGAACACTGACCCAGGTGGACCTGCGCAGTGCTTTCAGATCCCACTACTCGGATAGTCCGCAAGTTGCCTATTACTGGACTTATCTTGGAGGCGCTTCTGTGGCACCGCTGAGCACCGATTGCAATACACCGTTGCTCAGTGTCTCAGATACCACAACGGTTGAAATCTGCTCGGATCGGACCACGAAAGTAGTGGCAGCTGGCCCGAATTGCGCCGCCCAAGGCAAGACAGCGCTCTGGAGAAAGGTCTTCCTAAGTGCTGCCACAGCTGACCAACAGGAGAATTTCGCCAATTGGTTCAGCTATTACCGCACACGCCTGAATATGATGAAGTCCGCTTCAGGACGAGCCATCGCACCATTAAGTGAATCCTACCGTGTTGGATTCCTGACGATTGACCCAGGCATCCCAGTGCTTGCATCGAAGTTTCTTTCGGTAGCTGACTTTAATCCGACCAACAAAGCCGCCTGGTTCAAAAAGCTGTATTCGCAGAAGGTCAATGATAAGACTCCCTTGCGTACAGCGCTGTCCCGCGCTGGCAGATACTACGCCGGGAAGGTTAACGACGGGATTAACCAGGGCATCATGGACGACCCCGTACAGTTCTCGTGTCAGCAGAACTTTACTATCCTGACGACGGATGGCTACTGGAATACGACGGGCGGTTACGACATCGTCGGCAATCCCCTGACTACCAACCAGGACGGCAACCTGACCGAACTTGACGCCTATAACGCTACGGGTAGCAAGTTCCTAGTGTCGCCTCGTCCAATATATGATGGCTCCATTCGTTTTAATTGGAAGACAGCGGCGATTGAATACAGAGACAACACAGCCTGCACGTATCCGCAGCCACAGCAGCGAATCGTTCAATATCAGACGCGCACGGAACAGAAGCAGAAAAAAACGGTACAGAATCAGACGCAGACAACACAGCTTCAGACGCGAACGACGCAGCTTCAAAAACTGACCATTCAGAATCAGCAAAGAACCGTGCAGAATCAGCGCCGGACGATACAAAACCAGCAAAAGACAACTCAGCTTCAGACTCGAACCAATCAACTTGAGACGCAGATAACACAACTTCAAAAACTGACAATTCAGAATCAGAAGAGAACGGTCCAGAATCAGGGAAAAACAACACAACTCCAGAAGCGTACAACTCAACTCCAGAAGACATCAACACAGACACAGAAAAAAACAACGCAACTCCAGATACGGACAATTCAGAATCAGGTCAGGACAGTCCAGAATCAGAGTAAAACGGCACAACTTCAGAAAAGGATTTTACAGCTCCAGAAGAAAACCGCTCGATTCAGGGCGTGTTCTGGTACGGGCGGATCGGGGTCCTGTGTGGACGTTAACTTTGACTGTACGAGCGGTACTGGTGACGGAAGTAAGCCTTATTGTTATATTACAAATGACTCTGGGTGGAGTAACGTCAGTGCGGCGACCTGTCCATCGGCCTCCACGGAAACCTCAACGACAGTCTGTCAAACCGTGGTCAGTTCCGGGTGGACGAATGTTGGCACATGTACTGCGGCATCGATCAACTCGAGCGGACAGACGATTGAGTGTCAAACAACCAATCCATCCTGGGTTAACGTGGGGACTTGTACCGCAGCCGGCATCAACGGAAGTGGTCAGACGGTTACCTGTCAGGTGGCAAGTGATAGTGGCTGGAGCAATATCGGGACGTGCGTCGCGTCGAATCCGGCGAGCGGCCCGACCGTCAGCTGTCAGCAAGTCAGTGACAGCGGGTGGGTTAATGCGGGTACATGTTCTACATCAAATCCAGCGTCCGGGCCTACCGTGACCTGTCAAACCGTGACCGCTCAGGATTGGACGAATGGGGCTTGTACTGCAGCGGCGATTAATGGCAGTGGTGTGACCGTATTATGCCAGACGCCTGGTGCGACAACTGTAAATACAGGTTCATGTGCTGTTGCAGGCATCAATGCGACCGGTGAAACGGTTACCGCCTGCACAACAACCAATCCCAGTTGGACTAATACTGGTACGTGTACCGCAGTTCCGATTAATGGGAGTGGACAAACAGTCCAGTGCCAAACAACTAATCCGGCCTGGGTGAATGTAGGGACATGTACTGCTGCTGGCATCAATGGTAGTGGCCAGACGGTCACCTGTCAGATATCAAGTGATAGTGGTTGGGGTAATATCGGGACGTGCGTCGCGTCGAATCCGGCATCCGGGCCTACCGTGACCTGTCAGGAAGCCAGTAATAGCGGTTGGGTCAATGCAGGAACTTGTACGGCATCCAATCCGGCTTCTGGGCCCACGGTAACCTGTCAAACGACCAATCCCGCATGGACAGGAACCGGAGCTTGTACGCCGGCGACAATAAACGGCAGTGGGCAGACCGTAAATTGTCGGACAACTAACGGAACGTGGACGAACGTTGCTACATGTACGCCAGTTCCAATCAATGGGAGCGGCCAGACCGTCGAATGCCAAACAACTAATCCTGCGTGGGTCAACGCGGGCACCTGTATTGCAGCTCCCATCAATGCAAGCGGGCAGACGGTGACCTGTCAGGTGGCAAGCGACACCAACTGGGTAAATGTTGGGACGTGTGCGGCGTCGAACCCGGCTTCCGGTCCTACTGTAACCTGTCAGGAAACCAGCAATACAGGTTGGGTGTCTGCTGGAACCTGTACTGCATCCAATCCGGCGACTGGGCCGACCGTTTCATGCCAAACGACAAACCCGGGATGGAACAATGCTGGTACTTGCGTTGATACACCAATTAATACAACCACTGGTCAGGATGTTCAATGTCAAACGCTAACACCAGCCTGGACTAACGTCGGCACATGTACTACTGCGGCGATCAACGGGACTGGCGCAACAGTTCTGTGTCAGGAGTCAAGCAATAGTGGGTGGGTGAATGCGGGGACGTGTGTCGCATCGAATCCGGCGGCCGGGCCCACGATTACGTGTCAAACAATCAGTGACACGGGTTTTGTTGATTCCGGTACCTGCACTGCATCAAATCCAATCAATGGGCCCACGGTCACGTGCCAGACAACGTCGGACTCCGGCTGGGCCAACGTTTCAGATTGCACTCCCAATCCAACTGCTTCGCCGTCAATTGCGTGCCAGACGGTCTACCCGAATGGTCATCAACTTCAGTATCAAACTCAGATAACTGACAAGATTTATCGTGGCTCTAATCAGACGGATACCCTATACAGCACGACGCTAGAACCAAAATCGGGCTGGATAGATGGAGGGGTATGTTCGGCGACGGTTCCTACTCTCCCGTCAAACGGTCCAGCTCCTGCCGCAGGCCCGCCAGCATTGCCGACTGGATGCACCGTCTGGCCTTGCGAGTTGCAGGTCGGCGGTAACGGCAGCAATACATCATTAGCTGATGTGGCTCAGTTTTACTACAAGACCGATTTGCGGACTGCTGCATTGGGTAACTGCGGAACCTCTCCCTCTGTATGCGACAACGATGTCAAGGCGAAGGGGACGGGGCCTGAAGATGACAAGGCCACCTGGCAGCACATGACCACTTTTACCCTGGGTCTGGGGGTTTCCGGTTCGCTCACCTACGATAAGGACTACAAGACTGCAACCACTGGTGATTTCGTCGGATTGAGGGACGGGACCAAGGATTGGCCGGTTCCCGTGATTAATGGTGCGGACCCCGATGGTGAGTTGGTGAATCCCAGCTACGCAATTGATGATCTATGGCATGCCGCTGTCGATGGCCGTGGCCAGTATTTTGGTGCAGACACGCCTGCCAACGTGGTGTCGGGCCTTGGGAGGGCACTGAACGATATCGAAGCAAGATCCGCATCAGGATCAGGTGCGGCGGTGTCGAACCAACAACTGCTGGCAACCGGCAACCTAGCCTTTGTTACGACTTATTTGACGAAGAAATGGACGGGCAACATTCAGGCGTTAGCAATTAACGCACAGACAGGAGCGCTTGAAGGTACGGCGGTATGGGATGCGCAAGCCAAACTGGATCTGGCGACCAAGGATGCCTGCGATAACCGGACGATCAAGCTTTTCCGACAGGGCGCGACCAACAATTTGGTGGATTTTGCTCAGAATACCTTTGCTTGTAACTCGAGCGGGGTGCCGACGGGATCGGCGGTAAGTACACTAAATGCGACTGAGCTGACTTATTTTGATTCGACAGAAGTGGCGAACCTGAGCCAGTATCCCTCAATGACCTCCTCACAAAGGACGGCAGCAGAAGGGGCCAAGATGGTCAACTATCTGCGCGGTCAACGAGGGAGCGAGGGTTTTGTGATCGGGGACGATGCGAAGCTTTTCCGGGCAAGGGAGCACGTGCTCGGTGATATCGTCTATGCTGGACCAAGGTATGTGCAGGCGCCATTTGCCGGGTACGATGACAAAGGGTACGAAGCCTACAAGGTCGCCCAATCCGGCCGAACACCAATGATCTATGTGGCGGCTAACGATGGCATGTTGCACGCCTTCAATGCTGAAGACACCACTTCAGGCGGCGTTGAAACCTGGGCATTTGTGCCGAGTACTTCGCTTCCGAATTTGCACAAGATCGCCAGCGAAAACTACGGCAATGAGCACGTGTTCAGTGTTGACGGAACACCGACGTCGAACGACGTTTGTGTCAGCGACTGTACGACCACTGCAGCAGTATGGAAGACGATACTCGTGGGTGGTTTAAGAGCCGGTGGAAAGGGTTATTATGCGATTGACATTACTGCGCCGGGCACCCCGAAGGCTTTGTGGGAGTTCAAGGCGAGCAATACTTGCTTTGATGCGGCGAGTGCGACTGCCCAATATACGGATTGCCATATCGGCTACACCTATGGTGCCCCTATTATTGCCAAGCTGCATGACGGTCGATGGGTCGTGTTCGTCACCTCGGGGTACAACAACGTCAACGTTCCGACGAAATCCGGGGATGGACAGGGCTATCTGTATGTTCTTGAGGCAATGACAGGCAAGATCATCTACAAGATCAGTACCGGGGTCGGCAGTGACACGACACCGAGCGGGTTGTCGAATATAAATGCGCGCTCAGCGGAAACCTTGCGCGACAATACGGCGGATTTCGTTTATGGAACAGATCTTTTCGGCAACATCTGGCGTTTTGATATCAATGATTTGACGCATCCGCCCGGAGTTAAAGCTGGATTGGTTGCCCAAGTGGTCGATTCATCCGGCGTACCGCAAGCAATTACAACGGCCCCTCAGTTAGGTGTTGTTAATGGTCAGCCTTATGTCTATGTGGCCACGGGTCGATATCTCGGGTCGTCTGATCTATTGCCGCCAGTGTCAACGCAGACCCAGTCCATTTGGGCAATCAAGGATCCGGTCATGGATACGGCTGCCGGAGTGGAAGTGCCGACGGTGGCTAATTTGCGGGCAACACTCAAGACAATCACGACAACGACCGTTGGTCTCGAGACCGATACGACGGCGTATCGAACCAATAGTTGCACGGCTCAGTGTACGTCGACGGCCGGCTGGTTTACGGATTTGCCGGTAGCGGGTGAGCGGGTGAATGTTGAAATGAAACTGGATCTCGGTACTCTGCTGGTTGCGAGCAACGTACCGCCTGCGTCGGCGTGTGAAGTTGCCGGTACCTCATGGGTCAATTTTTTCGATGCCAGCAGCGGTCTGCGTGTTGCCAATTCAACCAACCAAAGTACCGGTTCTCGAGTACTGGACGCGAGTGGGCATTTGACGCAGGTGGTCGGGTTGCAGATTATCCGGACCACAACGGGGCAAGTTGTCGTCCAGGCATCGACAGGCGAAGGAGGTGTTTCAAACCCATACGTTGCATTCTCGACGCCATTGCCGACCGGAAAGCGTGTTAGTTGGCGCGAGATCGTTCAGTAACCAGTTGGTGGGTTTGAAAGTATCGATCACGCAGCAAGAAGCAAGGAACGCCTACGGCGAAGTGGAGTGTCGCCGTAGGCTTTTGTTTTCGGTGTTAGTGTCCATTGCGCTTCACCTGGTAGCCGCTTTGCTTATCTGGCACTTTTCTTTTGGCGTTCTGGGGTCAATGATCGAGGAGCGAACGCAGATGGCTCTTGAAATTAAGCTCGTTGCGGGCGAGCCGTCTGTCGATCTCGCGTCTTCCCATGACATCTTTTCTGTTTCGGAAGATATCCCGGTTGATTTTTCCGCCCCTATTGTCGAGGAGGTGCAGGCGACCCAGCATGAAAAAACGCAGGAAGCCAATGCCAAAAGCAGTGGAAACAAAGCTTCCTCGGCGACCAACGTGAAGACTCCGGCTTCCGTCGAGAGCAAAACCTCTTTGCTTCCTAAGTATTATTACTCAGCAGACGAATTGGAGCGTCGACCAAAACCATTGTTTCCGGTGACTCCTGCTTATCCCCGACAAGCACTGGACACTGCAGGCAAAGTTACCCTGCTTTTGCTTATTGACGAGAAAGGGGTCGTGGATGACTTCCGTGTTTTGTACTCAGAGCCGAAAGGTGTTTTCGACAAAGAATCGATTCAAGCCTTTTCCAAGGCGAGGTATGCCGCAGGGAGAATGGCCGGCTTGCCCGTGAAAAGTCAGTTCGTTGTCGACGTCACATTTGAACCTGGCAATGATCCGCAAGTTGATGTTGCACCAATGACGGCCCGGTAACCAGGCATGAGGAAGCTACGCCTGCAATTCTTTTGGCAAGGCGAACGTGACGTTTTCCTCAACGCCTTGCAACTGGCTTGCTTTGCCCGGGTTTCCTTCGGTTAGCTGGTCAATGACGTTTTTGACCAAGACTTCCGGTGCCGACGCCCCTGCCGTCACACCCACGTTCCTCGCTCCCTTCAGCCACCGCAGCTCGATCTGCTCTGCCTGGTCAACGAGATAAGCCTTAGTTCCAAGCAATTCAGCGACTTCGCGCAGCCGGTTCGAGTTAGAGCTGGTCTGGCTGCCAACGACGAATACCACATCCGTTTTCGTGGCGAGTTCCTTGACGGCATCTTGGCGGTTTTGCGTGGCGTAGCAAATGTCGTCGCGGCGAGGGCCGATGATTGCGGGGAAGTGTTCGCGCAGAGCAGAAACGACTTTCTCTGCGTCATCGACTGACAACGTGGTCTGAGTGACGTAACAAAGTTTTTCGGGGTCGTTGACTTTCAGGCGCTGAACGTCCGCCACGGTTTCGACGAGGTACATGCCTTCCGGGCTTTGCCCCATGGTTCCTTCAACCTCGGGGTGGCCCTTGTGGCCAATCATGATGATTTCGCGGCCTTCCTTGCGCATGCGGGCGACTTCATTGTGAACTTTGGTCACAAGTGGGCAGGTGGCGTCGAAGACGTTGAGGCCACGTATCGCCGCTTCTTCGCGGACGGCTTGCGAGACACCGTGGGCACTGAAAATGACTGTGCTGCCTTTGGGTACGATGGCCAGGTCGTCAATAAATACGGCCCCTTTCGCGCGCAGGTCGTCGCAGACGAACTTGTTGTGTACGACTTCGTGGCGGACGTAAATCGGCGCGCCGAATTTTTCGATGGCGCGTTCAACGATGGCGATGGCGCGTTCGACACCGGCACAGAAGCCGCGCGGGTTGGCAAGAAGGATTTGCATTGTTTTCGGTTTCGTTGATTTCGGCGGATCGAGTAGGCAGTTATGCTGAAATGATCTGAGGAACCGTCATTCCGGGCTTGACCCGGAATCCAGTGGTGCGCTACTGGATTCCGGGTCAAGCCCGGAATGACGAAGCTTGGTGTCCATTTGTTTCAACACGACCAATTACTGCTTTGAAGCGTCGTGATTCGTTTCGACCGCATTGCCGGCAACAGGTTTCGTCGCAAACTGATCCCAGGCCAGGAGAATGGCGCCAATCGTGATCGCCGAGTCGGCGACGTTGAACGCCGGCCAGTAGTAGCCGGCGACGTGCCACTGGATAAAATCGACTACCGCGCCGAAGCGGATGCGGTCTATGACGTTGCCGAGCGCGCCGCCGAGAACCAGGGTGAGCGCCAGCGAGAGCCGGAATTCACCGACATGGCGGCGCAGCAGCGTGACGATCCAGCCGGAGACGCCGAGCGCCAGTACGGTGAAGAGCCAGCGCTGCCAGCCGCCGGCGTCGGACAGAAAGCTGAACGCCGCGCCGGGGTTGAAGGTCAGCACCCAGTTGAAAAACGGGGCGACGTAGTGCGAATCACCGGGCTGCAACGCGCCGAGCACGAGCCATTTACTGATCTGGTCGAGAAAAATGATCGCTCCGGCCAGCCATAACCAGGATTTGATGTTACGCGCAGGCACGTGATTCGCCCTCGCCATGCAGGTTGCTCACGCAACGGCCACAGATTTCCGGATGGTTGGTATCGGCACCGACGTCTTCGCGCACATGCCAGCAACGTTCACATTTGGCGTGACTGAGAGCCGAGCATTCGAGTTTCTCGTCCGCGTTGCGAACGAGACTGGCCTTCGAGCAAATCAGAACAAAACGCAGGTCGTCGGCGAGTGAGGCGAGGATGTCGTACTTCTCGCCGTCGGCGTGAATCAACACTTCGGCTTGCAACGACGAGCCGATCTTGCCGGCAACGCGGAGTTCTTCAAGGGCGCGCGTTACGTCTGCGCGGTAGCCGCGAATCTTGGTCCACTTGTCGAGCAGTGCCGCTTCGTCGGCAACAGCCGGCAGCGCTTGCCAGGTTTCCAGCATGATCGATTTTTTCGTGCTGCTGATCGTTTGCCAGACTTCCTCGGCGGTGAACGAGAGGATCGGTGCCATGAGTTTCACGAAGGTCTGCGTAATGTGCCACAAGGCGCTTTGTGCGGAGCGGCGTGCTTTGGAGCCGACCGCAGCGGTATACAGACGATCCTTGAGGATATCGAGGTAGAAACCACCGAGGTCTTCCGAGCAGAAGCTTTGCAGCGCTTGCACGACGCGGTGGAACTCGTACTTGCCGTAGTCGGCTTCGCATTGCACCTGCATCTGGCGCGTCATGGCCAGCGCGTAACGGTCGATCTCAAGCCACTGCTCGGGCGGCAGAAGGTCTTTGGCGGCATCGAAATCCGACGTGTTGGCCAGCAGGAAACGCAGCGTGTTGCGGATGCGGCGATAGGACTCGACGACACGCTTGAGAATTTCGTCAGAAATATTCAGCTCGCCCGAGTAGTCGGTGGCGGCGGTCCACAGGCGCAGAATGTCGGCGCCGAGCGTGTCGGAAATCTTTTGTGGAGCGATGACATTGCCCTTCGACTTGGACATCTTCAGCCCCTTGCCGTCGACCACGAAGCCGTGTGTCAGCAGCGCTTTGAACGGCGCGCGGCCGTCGATGGCGCAGCCGGTAAGCAGCGAACTCTGGAACCAGCCGCGATGCTGGTCGGAGCCTTCCAGGTAAAGGTCGGCCGGGTAATTGAGTTGCGCCTGATGTGAGCCGCGCAGGACGCTGGAGTGCGTCACGCCGGAGTCGAACCACACGTCCAACGTATCGCTCATCTTGCGGTAGTGTGCGGTTTCGTCCCCGAGAAGTTCTTTCGGATCGAGCGAGAACCAGGCTTCGATGCCGGCCTTCTCAACGCGCAGGGCGACTTCTTCGATCAGCTCCGGCGTGCGCGGATGCAGCGCGCCGGTTTCCTTATGCAGGAAGAAGGGGATTGGTACGCCCCAGTTGCGCTGGCGCGAAACACACCAGTCCGGGCGGGTTTTCATCATCGCTTCGAGGCGAGCACGACCCCAGGCCGGGAAGAACTGCGTTTCATCAACCGCACGCTCGGCGATCCAGCGCAGCGTGGCCGAATCTTCCTTGTCCTTGTGATCCATGCCGATGAACCATTGCGTCGTGGCGCGGAAGATGATCGGCGTCTTGTGGCGCCAGCAGTGCGGATAACTGTGGGTGATGCGTTCGTGCTTGAGCAAACGGCCCTTGGCTTCGAGTTCCTGCAGAACCAGCGGATTGGCTTCCCAGACGGATTTTCCGGCCAGTGGGGAGACCGACATGGCCGGCGTATTGGCAAGGAATTTGCCGTCGTCGCCGACCGGGTTGACCACCGGCAGGCCGTAGACCTTACCGATCTGGTAGTCGTCGGCGCCATGCGCCGGTGCGGTATGCACGAGACCGGTACCGGCTTCGAGGGTGACGTGCGTGCCGCAGATGATGGACACGTCGCGTTCCTGGAAGGGATGCTTGAGCAGCACGTGTTCAAGTGCCTTACCCTTGGCCGAACCGATGACCGTGCCTTCCAGGTCATAGCGCTTGAGGCAGGCGTCGGCCAGTTCGCGAACGAGAATCAGCGAGCCCTTGGGCGTGTCGATCAGGTCGTAGTCAAATTCGGGATGGGCGCTGACGGCCTCGTTGGCTGGCAATGTCCAGGGCGTGGTGGTCCAGATCACCGCAAACGCCGGGGCGCGCAGGTGGGTCAGGCCGAAAGCCTTGGCAACTTTTTCGGCATGGTTCGGGTGCACTTCGAAGGCGACGTCGATGGCCGGCGAGTTCTTGTCCTCGTGTTCGACCTCGGCCTCGGCCAGCGCCGAGCCGCAGTCCAGGCACCAGTTAACAGGCTTCAGGCCCTGATAGAGGTAGCCTTTTTCCAGAATTTTGCCGAGCGAACGGATTTCATCGGCCTCAGTCTTGAAGGCCATCGTCAGATAGGGGTTGTCCCATTCACCGAGAACGCCAAGACGGATAAAGTCCTTTTTCTGGCGTTCGACCTGCTCGCCGGCAAAGGCGCGGGACAGCGCACGCACCTTGTCGCCAGCGATGTGTTTGCCGTGCAGCTTCTCGATCTGGTGTTCGATTGGCAGGCCGTGACAGTCCCAGCCGGGAACGTAAGGCGCGTCGAAACCGGCCAGCGTTTTTGAACGGACGATGATGTCCTTGAGAATCTTGTTTACTGCGTGGCCAATGTGAATGTCGCCGTTGGCGTAGGGCGGGCCGTCGTGCAGGACGAATAGTGGCCGTCCCTTCGACGCCTCGCGGATCTGCTCGTAGAGTTTTTTCTCCTGCCAGGCCGCAACCCACTGCGGTTCGCGCTTGGCGAGATCGCCGCGCATCGGGAAGGGTGTGTCGGTCAGGTTAAGTGTGTTTTTGTAGTCAGCCATTTTTTTCACCGCAAAGGCGCAAAGACGCAAAGGACGCAAAGTTTATAAACCATTGACGATCCGTTTGATTCCGTGTCGCATCACTTCAACATTGAAATTTAGTAACAAACCGAGTTTTTGTTCGGTCATTCTCAGGTAAGTCAATAGCTGTGCCGAATGTACCGGCAACAAGGCATCGACTGATTTTGCTTCAACAATAAGGCAGTTCTCTACCAGTAAATCAAGGCGTAAGGGTTTTGCAAGCTCTTTGCCTTTGTAACGAATGGGTACGACCACTTCCCGTCGGGCCTCAATCCCTTGCTCGGATAGCTCAGATGCCAGACACTCGACATATACGGCCTCAAGCAAACCGGGGCCGAGCAGCCGATGCACCTCAATGCAGGCGCCAATCACCTTGTGGCTGAGTTCATCAAGGAAATCCTTGGTTTGCACTTTCTTTGCGTCCTTAGCGCCTTTGCGCCTTTGCGGTGAAATAGATTTTAGCTTCACTCACGTCGCTGGCGATCTGTGCCTTCAGCGCGTCGAAGTTGGGAAATTTCATTTCGTCGCGTAACTTGTGCAGGAAGCGGACGTTGAGGTGGGTGCCGTAGATGTCGCGGGCAAAATCGAACAGGTGAACTTCGAGAAGCGGTTGTATTTGCTGGTTGATGCTCGGGCGGAAACCGAGGTTGGCTACGCCGTTGAGCGTGAGGCCATCAATCCCTCTGACTTCAACGGCGAAAACGCCCAGCAGCGGTGGCCGATCATGCTTTATGCGTAAATTGGCGGTGGCGAAACCAAGCTGGCGTCCAACCTTGTCGCCATGAACGACGCGGCCGTCGATCGAGTAGGGGCGGCCGAGCAGGCGAGCGGCGTGTTCCAGTCGTCCGCTGGCCAGGGCGTCGCGAACCGCAGAACTCGACGCGCGTTCGCCTTCAAACACGACGCAGTCCATGGCTTCGACCTGAAAACCGTAGTTTTCTCCGGCCTCGCGCAGCATGGCGAAGTTGCCACGACGGCCAGCGCCGAAGCAGAAATCGTCGCCGATGATCAGGTGCTTGACGCGAGCGCTGCCAACGAGGATGCGTTCGATGAATTCTTCGGCCGAAAGTGCGGCGAAGCGAGCGTTGAAGTGGCAGACATAGGCCAGTTCTACGCCTTCGTCAGCGATCAGTTCGAGTTTTTCGCGCAGCGTCGACAGGCGCGACGGTGCTGTTTCCGGAGTGAAAAATTCACGCGGGTGCGGTTCAAAGGTGAGCGCCGCCGGCAGCAGATTTTCTCTGGTCGCCGTTGCTTGCAAGCGGGCAAGCAGTGCGCGATGGCCGAGGTGGACGCCATCGAAATTGCCGATGGTAAGCACCGTTGCGCCGGGCGCTGTCTGCGAAAAGCCGCGATATACGAGCATCGGAATGAGTGGCTGGGGAGAAAACGGAAAAGGGCTGAATTATAACGGTTTTTGGGGTGCTTTTAAGCATGGCGGCGGTGGATGGGCTGATCCGGCTCAGTGAAAGCGTCGATTCTTGCTGTCTCCATTTGAACTGGCCTGCAAGGCAGATGATAAGCCATTCTTCAGCATCAATGCCGTGGAAGCCAATGTTCATGCGGGTCTCGGGGTATGCATGCGGGGAATGGCGTATTTGTTGGGTTACAGGCTATCCGTTTCCGAGCAACAAAATCCAACTGCAATGGAACTGACTTATACTCTTTGCCGTCAGAGGGCGCGGGCAGAAACTGCCTTTTTTTCTTTCCGGGATGTTGAACTGGGCGGTAATGAGTCAAGCGAATTGTTATCACTGCGGATTGCCGGTTCCAGCGGATATTGAACTGTCGGTCGCTATTGAATCTCAGCCGCATCCCATGTGTTGCATCGGGTGCCAGGCCGTGGCCCAGGCGATTGTCGATAACGGGCTGGCAGACTACTACCGCAATCGCGATGCCCTGCCTGGTTCGCAACGTGAAGCCTTGCCGGCGATTCTGGACGGGCTGAAACTTTATGATCATGCGGATTTCCAGCAGAGCTTCGTGCGTCGTCTGGGTGAAACCGAGCGCGAGGCGTCGCTGATCATCGAGGGGATTACCTGCGCGGCGTGTATCTGGCTCAACGAGCAGCAGGTGGCGAAGCTTTCCGGCGTGATCGGCGTCGAGATCAACTTCGCAACACGGCGCGCCCGTGTGCGCTGGGATGAGTCGCGGATAAGGTTTTCCGACATACTTGCGGCCATCGCCGCCATCGGCTATCGCGCTCATCCTTACGATGTGGCGAAGCATGAGGAACTGGCACGCAAGGAGCGGCGCAGCGCCTTGTGGCGGGTTTTCGTGGCCGGCTTCGGGATGATGCAGGTGATGATGTATGCCGTTCCGGTCTACGTTGCGGGCGTCGGCGACATGGCACCGGACATTGAATCGCTGTTGCGTTGGGCGAGCATGCTGCTGACTATTCCAGTCGTTTTTTACTCAGCGGCTCCGTTCTTTCGTGGCGCCTGGCGTGACCTCAGGCTGCGTCGGGTCGGCATGGATGTGCCGGTCGCGCTGGGCGTTGGCGCGGCGTTTGTCGCCAGCGTCTGGGCGACGCTCACCGCATCCGGCGAAGTCTATTTCGATTCGGTGACCATGTTTGTCTTTTTCCTGCTTGGCGGGCGTTTTCTTGAGATGACGGCCCGGCAACGCGCCGTGAGCGTGACCGAGGCGCTGGCCCGGCTGATGCCCGCGCTTGCTGCGCGTGTGGCTGACTTTCCGCAGGATCGTTCGCTTGAACAAATCGTGGCGGCCGATCTGCGGCCGGGGGACGTCGTTCTGGTCAAGCCCGGCGAGACGATTCCGGCCGATGGGCACGTCATCGAGGGCGTGAGTTGCGCCAACGAAGCGCTGTTGAGCGGGGAAAGCGTGCCGGTGGAAAAACAACCGGGATCAGCGGTCACCGGCGGTGCCGTCAATGTGGAAAGCCCCTTGTTCATCAAGGTCGAGCAGGTGGGTGAAGCAACGCGTCTGTCGGCAATCATCCGCCTGATGGAGCGCGCGGCGATGGAGAAACCGCGCATCGTGGACATGGCCGACCGCATTGCGGGCCGCTTCATTCTGGCCCTGTTGTTGGTTGCCGCCGCCGTGGCCATTGCGTGGTGGATCGTCGATCCGGCGAAAGCCCTGTGGATCACCGTGTCTGTGCTGGTGGTAACTTGCCCCTGCGCCTTGTCGCTGGCGACCCCCATCGCGTTGACCGTGGCCAGCGGTGCCATGGCGCGTGCCGGTCTGCTGGTGACGCGCAGTCACGCTATAGAAACGCTGGCACGGGCCACGCATTTTGTCTTCGACAAGACTGGAACGCTGACCACCGGGCAGATGAAATTGCTGGAGATCCTGCCGCTGGGTCAGCTTGATCGGGACACGTGTCTGGCACTTGCGGCTTCCATCGAGCAGACGTCCGAACATCCGATCGGGGGAGCGTTGCGGGAGGCGGCGGCTGATCTCGTTCTTCCGGCTCTGGCTCAAGTTTCCAATGAGCCGGGACGCGGGATGGAGGGGCTTCACCGGGGGTATCAGGCTCGCATCGGGCGTCCGGATTATGTCTCTGAGCTGTTTAGCCAGCCGTTGCCTGAATTGGCGCTGTCTTTTGCTGCGAGTGGCGATACCGTGATTGCGCTGGGCGACGACACGGGTTGGCTGGCTCTGTTCCGCTTCGGCGACGAAATCCGGCCGCAGGCCGCCGCGATGGTTGCCCAACTGCGTGCCGATGGGCGGCAGGTCGTGTTGCTGTCGGGTGATGCCGCACCCGTTGCCTTCAAGGTGGCGCAGACGCTGGGGATTGATGACGTTGAAGCCGGTGTCTCACCGCAGGGCAAACACGAGTATGTTAGCCGCCTGCAGGCAGGCGGGGCCATCGTGGCGATGGTCGGCGACGGGGTTAATGATGCCCCGGTGTTGGCCCAGGCGCAGGTCTCGATTGCCATGGGCGGGGGCTCTCAGTTGGCGCGAACGCAGGCCGACCTGATCCTGCTGTCCGAAAATCTCGATCATCTATGCCAGGGGTTTTTTGTCGCACGCCGCTCGCTACGCATCATTCGGCAGAACCTGGTGTGGTCCTTCGTCTACAACTTCGTCGCGCTCCCCTTGGCGATGCTTGGTTTCGTCACACCGTGGATGGCCGGTATCGGGATGTCGGGCAGTTCGCTGCTGGTCGTGCTCAATTCATTGCGTTTGCAACAACGCGGGGAACTTTGATGGAAATCATGTATCTCCTGATACCTGTTTCGATTGTTCTGGTGTTTCTGATTGGCGTGTTGTTCTGGTGGTCATTGCGCAGCGGCCAGTACGATGATCTGGAAGGGCCGGGATACCGTGTGTTGATGGACAAGGACGGACCGGACAAGAAGAATGAACAAGAGCCGCCGGGAAAGAATTCTGGAGCGCCGCTTGTGTAATGATTAACACGTTACGATAAAGTGAATTATGCATTCACGGCAAGTTGTTCTCGCAGAAAATGCCGATGGCTTTTCAGCGCGCCTTGATCTATTGTGAATGCTGGATTCTGGAGGTCGTGCAATGAGTTGATCAAGCGCTACTTCATAACTTGTCGATGTTGGATGAGTGACGCAGCAAAATATAAGTAATTCAATCTGACTTGATCTATATCAAAAATTTGTTTTGTGGTTAAAATAACAACGTTAGCGATGCGGTTTCAGGGGCGCTAAAAAGCGGCTTGGTTTGTATCGGGTGTTCTCAATAAAAAGCGAGGTGGGTCCATGTCGGAAACTCAATCTACGTACAACTACAAGGTTGTGCGCCAATTTACCGTGATGTCAGTGATCTGGGGCATTGTCGGCATGCTGGTCGGTGTCATCATTGCCGCGCAGCTTGTCTGGCCAGAACTGAACTTTGGCTTCCTGCACTTTGGGCGTTTGCGGCCCTTGCATACCAACGCGGTCATCTTTGCGTTCGGTGGTTGTGCGCTGATGGGGAGTTCGCTTTACGTGGTTCAGCGAACCTGCCATACCCGCCTTTTCTCCGATGGTCTGGCCGCCTTTGTCTTTTGGGGTTGGCAACTGGTCATTGTCCTGGCCGCCATCACCTTGCCGCTGGGTTTCACGCAGGGCAAGGAATACGCCGAGCTTGAATGGCCGATCGATATCCTGATCGCGCTCGTCTGGGTGGCTTATGCGGTCGTCTTCTTCGGCACGATCGCCAAGCGCAAGGTGACACATATCTATGTCGCCAACTGGTTCTACGGCAGCTTCATCCTGGCCGTTGCGCTGTTGCATATCATCAATAGCGCCGCCATTCCGGTATCGCTGACCAAGTCCTATTCGGCCTACGCCGGTGTTCAGGATGCGATGGTCCAGTGGTGGTATGGCCACAACGCTGTGGGCTTCTTCCTGACCGCCGGTTTCCTCGGCATGATGTACTACTTCGTGCCGAAACAGGCCGAGCGTCCGGTGTATTCGTACCGCTTGTCCGTGGTGCACTTCTGGGCGCTGATCTTTACCTACATGTGGGCGGGCCCGCACCACCTGCACTACACGGCGCTGCCGGACTGGACGCAATCGGTCGGCATGATCTTCTCGCTGATCCTGCTGGCACCGTCGTGGGGCGGCATGATCAACGGCATCATGACGCTGTCGGGTGCCTGGCATAAGCTGCGCGATGATCCGATCCTGAAGTTCCTGATCACCTCGCTGTCCTTTTATGGCATGTCGACCTTTGAAGGCCCGATGATGTCGATCAAGACGGTCAACGCGTTGTCGCACTACACCGATTGGACGGTGGGCCACGTGCACTCCGGCGCTCTCGGCTGGGTGGCAATGGTTTCGATCGGCACCATCTACTATCTTCTGCCGCGCCTCTTCGGCAAGCCCGAGATGCATAGCGTCAAATTGATTACGGTGCACTTCTGGGTGGCCACGATCGGCGTTGTGCTTTACATTGCCTCGATGTGGATTGCCGGCGTGATGCAGGGTTTGATGTGGCGCTCGGTCAATTCTGACGGCACGCTGGCCTACAGCTTCGTTGAGTCGGTCAAAGTGTCCTATCCGTTCTGGGGTATCCGTATGACGGGTGGCCTGCTCTTCCTGGTCGGTATGCTGATCATGGCCTACAACATGTTCAAGACGATGGCTGGTGGTAGTACGGTCGATGCGCCCGTGCTGGTTCCTGCCGGTCAACACGCATAACAGGGAGGCTCCAATAAAATGAAACTTACGCATGATTCGATAGAACGTAACGTCGCCTTGCTGGTCATCCTGACCGTGCTGGTGGTCAGTGTTGGCGGCCTGCTGGAAATTGTTCCACTGTTTTTCCAGAAGTCGACAACAACGCCGGTTGAGGGCTTGAAACCTTACGATCCGGTACGTCTTTCCGGGCGCGACATCTACATCCGCGAAGGCTGTTTCCTTTGTCACTCGCAGATGATCCGGCCGTTCCGCGCCGAAACCGAGCGTTACGGGCATTACTCGGTCGCCGGCGAATTCGTGTATGACCACCCCTTCCAGTGGGGTTCCAAGCGGACCGGCCCGGACTTGCATCGGGTTGGCGGTCGTTATTCGGATGAATGGCAGCGTGCTCACCTGACCAATCCTCGTGATGTGGTACCTGAGTCCAACATGCCGGCTTTTGGCTGGCTGGCCAAGAACCCGGCGGATGCTGCCGGAGTTCCGGACAAGATGCGTGCTTTGCGCAAAGTCGGCGTGCCTTACACCGACGAAGAAATTGCCGGTGCCAGCAAGCTGGTTGAAGGCAAGACCGAAATGGACGTTCTGATCGCCTATCTACAGGGAATGGGGATCGAACTGAAAGGCGCCAAGTAAAGCCATGGACATCAACGATCTGCGATCCATCGTCACGGTGGTCTCCATGCTGACCTTCTTGGGTATCGTCTGGTGGGCTTACGGTGTAAAGAGCAACAAACAGCGCTTTGCAGAAGCTGCCAATTTGCCGTTTGCGGATGTAGAAGCGGAACGAGCTGAGCTCGGCCTTTCTTCCCGCAATGAACAAAGGAAAACATCATGAGCGATTTTGTAAATGAGTTCTGGAACTGGTACGTCATCCTGATCGTGCTGGTCAGCATCATTGCCTGCGGCGTCTTTCTCTGGTCGCAGGGCATTCACCATCCGGCCAGTGAGGAAACGACCGAAACCACGGGGCACGTGTGGGATGAAACCCTTGCGGAGTACAACAATCCCTTGCCCCAGTGGTGGAAGTGGCTGTTCTACGGAACGGTCGTTTTTGCCCTGATCTATGTGGCGCTCTATCCCGCGTTGGGACGGTTTCCGGGGGCGTTCAATTGGTCAACCGCCGGAGAACACCAGAAGGAAGTTGAAAAGGTGGATGCCCAGGTTAAACCCTTATTCGACAAGTACCTGAAGATGGATCTGAAGGCTGTCGCGGCCGACAAGGAGGCCATGGATATGGGCGGCCGCCTGTTCCAAACGTATTGTGTGCAGTGTCATGGCGTTACTGGCCAGGGCGTGTTGGGCAAGGGCTTCCCCAACCTGACTGACAAGGATTGGCAGTGGGGCGGAGAGCCGGAGCAGATCGTCGAGACCCTTACCAATGGCCGCGTCGGCATGATGCCGCCTTATGGTGGCAATCCTGAGGCTGTCGGTGGTGAAGCTGGCGCCAAGGAAGTGGCAAACTACGTGCGCTCTTTCTCTGGCCTGGCACATAACGCTGATCTCGCTGCGGCAGGCAAGGCAAGGTACGAGGCGATCTGCTTTGCCTGCCACGGTCCGGACGGCAAGGGCATGCAAGCGCTTGGCGCGCCTAACCTGACGGACAAGGTCTGGCTGTATGGCAGTTCCGAGGCGAAGATCGTTGAGACCGTCACCTTGGGGCGTACCAACCAGATGCCGGCTTGGAAAGATTTCCTTGGTGAAGGCAAAATTCATCTGTTGGCGGCCTACGTGCTCAACCTGAGCGCAGGCGGCGAGAAGAAGTAATATCTCAATGGACGGGGCAACGTGAGTTGCCCCGTTTTTCCTTTTGAAGCATAAGAAAGAATCTGATTCGTGTCACAATTGCATGTGTTCTCGTATGGAATATTAGAGTAACGTGTAATTCTGAAATTGATTAGGGTGAGCAGTCATGAACAAGGCCGTGAAAAGTGCAGTGAAAAATGCAGGCAAGCCGATCATCATCAATACCGACGGACTGTACGAGAAGCGCAGGAAGGTTTACGTCAGAAGCGTAAAGGGTATTTTCGACAACTGGCGCTGGATCATGGTGTTTTTCACCCAGGCCTTGTTTTATGGCTTGTGCTGGATCGACTGGGGTGGTCGCCAGGGCGTTCTCTTTCATCTGGTTGAGCGGAAGTTCTACATTCTGGGGATGGTCTTTTGGCCGCAGGATGCAATCTATCTGGCGATCCTGCTGGTGATTTCGGCCTATGCCCTGTTTCTTGTAACCGCCATTGGTGGCCGTCTGTTCTGTGGATACGCCTGTCCGCAAACGGTCTATACCGAAATCTTCATGTGGATCGAGCGCAAGATCGAGGGTGAGCGGCCGGCGCGCATGAAACTCGATGCCCAGCCGATGTCGTCCCGCAAGTTCCGGCTAAAACTTACCAAGCACGCCCTGTGGAGTGTTATCGCGCTATGGACCGGTTTTACCTTTGTCGGCTACTTCACGCCGATCAGGGAATTGGCACACTCCATAAGTACTCTGTCGCTGGACGGATGGGGGCTATTCTGGGTCCTTTTTTACTCTGCCTTCCTGTACATGATGGCGGGTTTCATGCGCGAGCAGATGTGTAAATATCTGTGTCCCTATGCGCGCTTTCAAGGCGTGATGTTTGATCCCGATACGTTGATCATTACTTACGATCCCGAGCGTGGCGAGCCACGCGGCTTGCGCAAGAAGAACGCCGATCCCGAAGCACCTAAGCTTGGCGACTGTATCGATTGCAACATCTGCGTGCAGGTTTGCCCGACGGGAATTGATATCCGCGATGGCCTTCAACTCGAATGTATTGCCTGTGCGGCTTGCATCGATGCCTGCGATGAAGTGATGGATAAAGTCGGTACGCCACGCGGCCTGATCCGCTATTCCACCGAGAACGCGCTTGCCAAGCACTACTCGGCGCGTGACATCCTCGTGCATCTGTTGCGGCCGCGAACGCTTCTCTATTCATCGATCCTCCTGGCGATCATTGTCGCGGCAACGTGGAGCCTGGCGACGCGTATTCCGCTCAAGGTCGATATTTTGCGTGACCGTTCAGCGCTATACCGCGTGGGGGACGATGAACGTATCGAGAACGTTTTCACCCTGCGCGTGATGAACACGGATGAAGCAGTCCATCGCTATTCGATCAGCGTCAGCGGAATCGACGGCATTGAACTTGTCGGCGAACAAATTGTTGAAGTACCTGCTGCGTCCAACAAGACTTTTCAGATTACTGCCGCCGTTGGCGAAGGCGCGGCACCCAAGGGCTCCAACAAGATAGCCTTTGATATTCGCGCCATGAATCACGACACCATTAGCGTTCACGAAAAAACAACCTTCTTCATGCCATGAATACAAAACTGACCGAAACTATCCAACCCTGGTATCGCCATCCGTGGCCGTGGATTCTCATGGCCGGGCCGTTTGTTGTCGTTGTGGCCGGCGTGATTACGGCCTATCTGGCGGTAAGGAGCAATGACGGCCTGGTCGATGATGATTACTACAAGCTAGGTTTGGCGGTGAATCAGGTAACCGCGCGAGACCAGAATGCCGTCAAACTTGGGTTGCAGGCCGAGGTGATGCTTAACGTCGAGGGCGAGAAGGTCCGGGTTCTGCTGCGTGGCAAACCAGACGCCGTTCTGCCGGAGGCAATTGGTTTTCGCGCCGTCCACCCAACCCGCGCCGGGGTCGATCAAGTCGTACTCTTGCGAGCCGACGGTGCCGGGTCTTATTCGGGCAAACTCACTACCCCTCTGAAGGGGCGCTGGCATATCGCGCTGGAAGACGAGAAAAGCGAATGGCGTTTGACAGGCGACTGGAGCATTGAAAAGAACGCATCGCTTCGCTTGCCGGACGAAGCGAAAGCAGCGGCGGTTCCCGGCGTCGAGTCTGATAACAAGGGAGGGTAAGGTATGGCCTGGAATTTGCTGTTCACAAGTGATATCGGGCTTTTCAGCCTGATTGGTCTGGCGTTCATTATTGGCATGGCGGTCTGGTTTGCACGCTTTTACAACCGGAAAATGCTTGAGGACGAGGAAAGAGTCAGGAAGTTGCGGAAGGCGTAACCACCAAGTCGCCGAGAGCACCGAGAGCACCGAGAACAAAGCCCCCGCCAGGCAACTGGCCGGGGCTTTTTCAAGGCTTCGGCGTTAGGAGGTGAGCAACAATTACTTGAATACGACGAACCGTGTAGGTCAGGTCAGCCCAAAGGGCGTCCCACAGGGATTTCCTTCGGTCATAACCCGACGCATGGCTGGACAATCGTCGGGTTACGCTACGCTAACCCGACCTACGAGGTTTCGATTGCACGTTCAGCTTGTTTTTGCTTGGTGCATTAGATTATCCAGCGCTCTGGCCTGTCACGAGCCACTGGATTTGCGCAATAAGTTGCTCTTCCGGGTAAGGCTTTCCAAGAACAACATTAACCCCCGTTTCCTGGGCTTCTTTCCGCAAGGCCTCGCTGTCGGCGGTGATCATGATGATCGGGAGGTTGGCCGTATGATCGTGGCCGCGCAGGTGTCGTACCAATTCCATTCCGCCCATGCCAGGCATATCAAGGTCGGTAATGAGTAGATCGGGGATGGCGTTCTCGATTTGTCGAACCGCGTCCAGTCCATCTTCGGCCATCACCACCTGGTAATTGTGCGCGGCAAGTAGCCGACCCGTTTTGACTCGAACGACTTTGGAATCGTCGGTCACCATCACCACCGTTTGTTCAGGCGTCTTGGCCCTTGATTCGGGGCTTGGAACGGGTGCCTCAGGAAGCGGAGGCTGAGTTTCTTCTTCGCGAAACGCTTCTGTTTCGGCCGGCAGTGTAGCGTCAAGGCTAGCCGTGTCCTCAAGGTCTTGTCGCTCAACTTCAACACCTGCCGTTTCGTCGGCTGATCGGGGTGCTTCAAGGTGTTCCGTTTGCGGTGTGGGTCGTTGTTTAGGTCTGCGGCGAACGGTGACGGAATTCCGCACCAGAAGAGCTGCAAGCACGCCAGAAACAATCAGCAGCAAGATCTTTTTCGATGACATAAGAGTGTTCTTTCGTTCTGGCTCACGGCCCGGAATCGGGTGACTCCATCCATTTGCTCAAAGAATGATAGTGCTTTTTGGCGTTGCCGATAGGGGCTGTTTTGGCAAATCGCAGGCGCTTGTCGTCAGCTTGGTTTGTCGGAAGATTCCCGTGTTTGCGCACCTGGCATGCAGTCCGCGAGTTCCTTGTTTTCGTCGTGGGGGCCAATGCGCAGGGCCTTGCCATTGAGCAGAGCGTCCGCCAGTTTGTGGTGGGCGCTATTCAGGATGTTGCCGATGGTCTGGCGCGACACACCCATCTGCTCGGCCGCGTCGGCTTGATAAAGTCCATCCAGATCGGTCAGGCGCATGGCTTCCAGTTCATCCATCCCAAGCACGATTTCCTCCAGTTCGCGCATCGGGATGCCGACTGGCTTGAAGTAGCTGGCAACAGGTACACAGCAGATGCGACGGGATTTGACGGGTCGTGCCATCGTTAAGCTCCTTTTTGGCAACTCACAAGGAAAGAATCATAAGGTGGCAAAGGATGGCCTTCGGAGCGCCATCCTCGCAGGGTGCCAGTGAGTCGATTACGGTGTCAACATCTTGGCCGGCGAGCGCGGATCAACATTCGCTTTCAGTCCGCCACTGAAACTGGTGACCTTGAAGCCATGCTGCGCCAGTATGCGCGCCGCGAAATAACTCATCTTGCCGAAGGCGCACAGAGTGAGTACCGGACGGCTGCGATCAAGCTTGTCCAGATTGGCGCGCAGGGTCGGGAACGGAATGTTGATGACCTTGCACGGTGCCGGGAAGGCTTCGGCCAACGGCTTTGGGCGTACATCGACGATTTGCACATTGGGGTCGTCAGGCAGCACAGTGGTGTGACTCACCAGCGCATCGCGGCGATTGCACGCGGCGAATCCCGCAATATTGATAACATCCTTGGCCGAGCCGAACGGTGGCGCGTAGGCGAGTTCCAGGTGGCACAGGTCCTCAACGGTCATGCCGGCGACGATGGCCGTGGCGAGTACATCCAGTCGCTTGTCGATGCCTTCAAAGCCGCTGGCTTGTGCCCCGAGCAGACGGCCGCTTTCCGGTTCCCAGAGGATTTTCACGGTCAATGGTTTGGCCCCCGGGTAATAGGTGGCGTGCTGATGATCGTTGACGGTTACGGTCTGAAACGGTCGCTTGGCGGCGATCAGGCG